>CAYXAD010000219.1:0-6130 GCA_964462965.1 uncultured Salinivenus sp. | reverse complement strand
AACCCCACGCCCCCGCTCGCGGTGCCTCCCCGAGGCCCACCGACCGAGGCCCCAACGCGCGGCGGGACGATGGTTTCGAGAACGAGCGAGGGATCGTACTCGCTCGCGGTGTACTCTGTCGAGGCCGGCGGAAGGCCGGTGCGAGGGTCCTGCAGGTACGACGCGACGAGCCCCTCGTTCAGCGCATCAACCGGCGGAAGAATGCCTGCCCGCCCCGGTGCACCGGATGGCCTCGCCTCCGCGGTGCGTTCCTCTCGCTCCTCCACGCGTCGGGTCTCCTGAAGGGCACTCTCGGACAGCCGAACCCCGGTGTACTGGTTGTTTGCATACACAGAGAGCATCATCTCACCACTCTGCCGGGCCACAGACATGGCGGGGGACAAGCCCGTAATGCCACTTACCCCCGTCTTTAGGGTTGTCACCCGATGCCGAGCCCCGCTCGACAGCTCCACCCGGTAGACATCCTTGAACCCGTCCTGGTCACTGATGAAGTAGAGGCTGCGCCCGTTCGGCGAGAATTGAGGATTGTAATGGAGAGCATCCCCAAAGGGCTCTCGGACCGTCACCTCTCCGCTCTCGACGTCAATCAGGCCCAGGTCCATGTTCGTCGAGGTGTCGAGGAGATCGAGGTCGGTCTCCGCTCGGTCGGTGGTGAACGCAATTGTGTTGCCGTCCGGGGCCCAGGTCGGCTGGAGGTCCGCGTACCGATCATCCGTGAGCTGCCGGAGCGTATCCGTCTCCAAATCCAGGAGGTAGAGGTCGCTAATGCCTCCGTCGATGCCCGAAAAAACAAGTCGAGAACCGTCCGGCGACCACGCCGGATTCTTCATCGACGCTATGCCGTCAGGCCGGATATTGCGCTCAACCGTCTCGTCCTGAACGTTCCAAATCGTGATCTGATTGTCTCCCTCCGCGCTGCTGACAAAGGCGAGGCGACGACCATCGGGCGACCAGGTGCCTGCGGAGCTGATGAAGCGCAGGGCATTAAAGTGCGTCGTCGTGCCGGCCCGGTCGAGATCGGCGATCACCTCGCCGGTCTGGGCATCCGCGACGAATAAGTTGTACTGAAGGAGTTCGCGCTCCGAGATAAAGGCCACGTACCGGCCGTCCGGGCTCAGGACCGGGGAAATGTTCGTTTCCCCCCCCGTCGTGGAAGGAGCCAGCACCTTCGTGCCCAGAGAGTCAGGCGGCGTCCGGCCCTCCATCATCGGCAGGTAGGTGTCGCGGGTGGCCTGCGCCCACTCGTTGGCGAGCGAGTCGCCCGAGACGTCATAGAGCTCTACGAATGCCGAATCGAGACCCACTTGTCCCCCTCGCTTGAACAGACTCGGAATGGTCTTATCTCCATACTTGCCGCCGATGTACGCGAGAAAGGCCTGACCGTAGCGATAGGGAAAGTATTCTCGCGAATTTGGGAGCTGGTCGAAGTCGGGCATGTCGTTGCGCCGCACGGCATCACGCATCCACATGGCCGTATGGCTGCTCTGTCGGCCCGTCGAGAGATACTCGGCCATGCCCTCAACCAGCCACAGGGGAAGATTTTCCAGCTGGATGTTTAGGCTGTCTGCATTTAACGCAAGGTCATACTGGAACGAATGCACGAGCTCGTGCCCCAGCACGTGATCGGTTTCTCCGTACGACGAGGTCAGGGGCATGACGACGCGCTCGCGGAGCGGCTCGGTAAATCCGGCCGTCCCCGGCCCAATGGGCTGCTGCGCCACATTCGTCTGCTGGAAATCTGTGTCATTGGCGTAGAAGATGAGCGGCTTCTCCTCTTCAAAGTCGTGCAGGAAGGTTTTGGAATGACGATCGTACCACCGTTCCGCCATGCGGGCCGCGTCCCGAACCGCCTGTCCTTCGGGGGGGTAGAAATGAATCCTGAAGTGCTCCGAGTTGATCGTCTGGAAGTCGAACGTCTCATACTGCACCCGATTTCGACCAAAGTACTGTGCCTCTACAGGCGGGGCTGCCAACAACCCCCCCACGATGACGAATATGAAGAGAGCAGCCGAGGAACGAACAGTCACGAGAACTGGAGCCATCTAATGAACGAGCTGACGGCGTTGCAGGGGGCATGGACCGCCGTCTCGAGAAGCGTAGGGAAGACTTCCGTCCACCAAAGGGTGTAGAGAGCAGCCTGGGCGTCCTTGGACGAAACCGAAGGGGTGCACTCAGAACCTACGTTCGGCGTCCGAGGCATCCGACTGGTTCTCGTAGTACGCCTGGCATTCCGCCTCGCGCCCGCGGACGACCCGTCTGCCCTCCAGGGGGCCCGAGGTCTCCGTCACGACCGTCCACTGCTCCTGCTCTCCATCCTCCCGGTAGAGGATGACCCAGTCGTCGGTTTTGTCGAGCTCGTGGGCGCGCGGCGTGTTGGAGAAGAGGGCGGTGTAGTAGCGGTCGCCGCGTTCGGTGTGGAGGATGGGAAGCCACGCCTCCCCCTTGGGATTGAAGCGGCGAGGCGAAATCTTGTACAGCTGCCCGGCCGCCGCCCTGCGCCGGTACTCTTCATCGACGTCGAGCAACTCACTGACGGGGACCTCGGCATCCGGGGCGCGCTGCCGCTGTAGCCGAGCGCCCACAGAGTCCCGCACCGCCTGCACCCGGCGTCGGCCAAACCCTTCCACGTCGTCGAGCCGTCCGTCGTGGGCCGCCTGTTCCAGTTCTTCCAGGGTTTCAATCTCGAGCTGGTCGTGAATGCGCTCGGCAAGCTCCGGGCCGATGGTGGCAATCTGCTGAAACACCGACTCGGGCCCGACGGCCCCCTGCAGGCGCTGCAGGAAGCGCCACTTTCCCGTCTCCAGAATCTCGGCGATGGCATTGGACAGGGAGACGCCGATGGTGGGAAGCTCACGAAGGCCCTCCCGCCCGTTCTGCTCGTACAGGTCCGCAATCGACCGGTCCAGGCGCGTCAAGGTCGAGGCCCCTCGCCGGTAGGCACGCACGCGGAATGGGCTGGCCTCCTGGGCCTCCAGGAGGTCTGCTGCCTCACGAAAGCGCTCGGCGATGTAGAGATTGGCGGTTGGGGTCGTCGTCGCACTGGGATCAGCCATCACAGTATGGAGGGTTGAGTCACGAGGGAGGTGGGGCTCCGCTCTCCGGGCCCATCGGAAGCGGATCCTAGAACATGTAGGGCGCCCCAAGGAGCCTCTGCTCTGTTATGAACGGTCGCCCAAATGTACGGTCGCCTCGTCGCCTTCTCCTCCTCCATGAACACCGTTTGCCTGTACGGTCTCGGAGAACTTTCTCTCTCCCTCAGAGCCCCTTTCCTCTCTCGGCAAAATAGTTTCCGTATCCCCACATGGGCCGAACTCTCCCCCCGCCGTGTACGTTTATCTGGAGGAATAAGACCGTGGTCTCGCCCCACGCCGGCCTCTTCGTCCTTGCCACCGAGACTACCACGCACTATGGAGCCGATTGAAAACACTGTCGCCGACAGCGAAATTGAGGTGTACAACCTCGCCGACCTATGGGACGACGCCTCCATTACGGAGCTCGACATCAGTGACTTCCTCGTGGAGGGCCTGATGCTCAAGGAGAAAGAGTTTCGCGCGGACGTGAAAGAGCACGACTGGTCGCAGTACGACGGCCAGCACGTGGCCCTCTACTGCTCGACCGACGCCATCGTCCCGACCTGGGGCTACATGCTGATCGCGTCCAAGCTCCACGACACGGCCCGCTCCACCACCTTTGGCCGTGCAGAGGACGTCCGGGACGACTACTATGCTCGGGCCCTCGAGCGGGAAGACTGGTCGCAGTACGAGGACAAGCCGGTCGTCATCAAGGGCTGCGGGGGGGAGACGGTCCCCGAGATGGCCTACGTCCGGGCCACGCAGAAGCTGCAGGAGGTCGCCCGCAAGCTCATGTACGGGGAGCCGTGCTCCTCCGTCCCGCTCTGGCGCCGTTCCGACAACAGTCGGGACAAGCCCAAGCCCGACGCCAAAGCCGTGGGCGTAGAGAACGCGGACCTGCCCACGCCGAACGCTTAACCCCCACATTTCAGGTGGTGTCCGTTTTCTGTCTTCGGATGGCCCCTGGCTCTCTGTCGGCTCCGTGGCAGGGCCCAGACGGCCGACGCCGTGTTTCGATGCGGGGCTCTAACGAGACGTAGGGTCGACCGGCCGGCGGATGGGTGAGTCGTTTGTAAAGAAAAACGATCAGCGCCAATCGTACTCAAAAAAGCTTTCTACCGTTTTGCGTACAGCTCGTGCGCGTGAAGCGTAAGCGGACGATTGATCTCCGCCTCTCATCACGCATCACGGACCACGCTTCCAGTCCCGGTAGCGCCTGAGTTGCCTGTACAAAGAACGGGCACGGAAGTCACATCCTTTTACTCGGAGTATTCAGCGTCGAGAATCGCCGCCACGTAGACGAGCGGTGCATTCCAGTTAATCGTAATCTCGTTGGAGGCGTAGCTGCACCAGTGGTCGACGTATGAACGGGCCGGGCGGTCGGAGGGATACGTCACGCCAGCCTCGGCACAGTTGTCTGCATCCTGCTGCCCAGGGTTGGGTCCGCCGGCCAGCAGGCCCGGCACCGGCGCGTCTACTGTGTCGGCCTCCGAGGGTCGGTGGTGAATGTGCATCGGTGGCTTCTCCCCCATCCCCGTAAGAAAGCTGTAACCGGTCGCGTTGCGGCCCAGCAGATAGTCGAGGTTGGCCAGGGCGGCCTCCCGATAGGTGGGATCGTCCGTGAGTCGATCGGCCTGCAGAAGAGCCATAGACTGGTTGCCCGCTACGGAATTGCTCCCCCATACGAAGTTGCCCTCCTCGTGCCCCATCACGGTGCCGTACGGGACCTCCTCGCGGGCCTCGGCGAGCCGATCGGCAAACTGAAGATAGCGCTGCACGAGCGTCGTGGTGTCGACCGCCGAGGCGACTTGCTCCCGATGCTCGAGCAGGGTGTACCAGCCGAGTGCCTCAACACTGGGCCAGGAGGGCACGGATAGCTCTTGCTCCAGGGGCGAGGCCGCGACGAGGAAGCTGTCAGCCCCCGTCGTGACGGTAAGTTCAGCGGCCGCCCAGGCAAACTCGTCCTCGAAGGCGTCATCCCCGTAGGCCCCCGTCGTGATGTCCGGGTCATACTGCTCGTTGAGGCGAGACTGATTGTACGGCTGGTCGGGATGCTCACGGGCCCACTGCCACGCGTCGAGTGCGGCGGTGCGCATCGAGTCCGCTAGGCCCGGCTCAAGGTTCTCAACGCCTGCGAAGAGCCGGGCGGCCTGGGCCATAACGGCGGCAAAGTTCAACGCCGCCGACGTCCCTTTTCGGACGACGTAGCGCGGGGCCGTGGCCTCGTGCGGCATCACCGCCCCAGAAAATGACGCGTGCGTAAGCTTGTGGTAGACCCCACCATCCGGCGCCTGCATATTCAGCATCCACTCCAGATTCCAGAGAGTTTCGTCGAGTACGTCCGGAATCTCATTGTCCCTTTCCGGAATGCCGCTCGCCAATGCTTCGGCAACGTCAGGTGCATGCTCGTACAGGGCCAGCAGGCTGTACGTGCTGATGCCGGAGTTGACGACGTACTTGTTGTAGTCTCCAGCGTCGTACCACCCCTTCGGGGCGGCAAGACGGCTCCCTTCCGGACGCTCGTCTGAGGCCGCCGACGGATGCACTCGCACGTCGTCGTCCGGATGACCGGCGGGACGGGACCAGCGGTCGGCATATTGCTCGGGCAGCGCCGTGGAGGCCCGCTGGAAGTAATAGCCCTTGAGGGCCGCCCGGGCGACGGATTCGAGCACACGATCTCGAATTTCAAACTCGTAGGAGGCGCCCACGTCGGGAACGACGAGCCGGTATGATCCCGGGATCGTTACGTCGGTGAACGTCGCGCGCCGCACCGTTTCTCCGGAGAGGGACCACGACTGAGCCGGCCCGAGCGACCCGTGGTGCACAGTGTCTTCAGAAGCAGTGTCGACAACGTGAAATGAAGAAGCCTCCTCGCCCACGACGACGGCGGTCTTGGGAGCGTCCGGAAAGAAGCCGACCTGATTCAAACGAATGCGATCAGAGTCGTCCTGGGCAGCTGCGGAGGTGAATCCTCCCCCCAACACTGCAATAACGACGAGCCGAACGACGAGACGATCAATCATAAATACGTGCGGATGTGAGACAACATTCGAGGTGCT
>CAYXAD010000218.1:4773-6131 GCA_964462965.1 uncultured Salinivenus sp. | reverse complement strand
AGGGAAGAAACGCCAGCGCCTGGCCGAAGGCCTCCTCCTGGAGCACATCGAATGACGTCCACCAGAACTGCACCAGGAGCAGCAACACGATCGTCGCCCAGGTCAGCGGAAGCCAGTGCCACCGGACGGCCCGCCGGGGGCGGACCAACTCGCGAAAACTCCCGGCGAGGTCGGCGAGGGCAAGCGCGACGATAATGGAGACGAGAGCGACCAGGTACTCGAGCTGTGACATGAGACACAGACGTTGGCTGAAAACAGGACTCTGAAAGGGGGACCGTCAAAGGACCCAGTTGAACAGATAGCCGAGGGCCACAATCGAGACCCCAACGCTGCCGAAGAAGACCGCCAGCAGTCGCGTCTGCATCACCTTCTTGAGCATCAAGGCCTCCGGCAGCGAAAGGCCGACGACGGCCATCATGAAGGCGATGGCCGTCCCCAGCGGGACGCCCTTGGCCACCAGCGCCTGCACGACCGGTAGAATGCTGGAGGCCCCTGCGTACATGGGCACGGCCAGGACCACAGAAACCGGCACCGCCAGCGGATTGCCCCCCGACAGATGCGTTTCGATGAAGCCGGTGGGGACGAACCCGTGGATGGCGGCTCCGACCGCCAACCCGGCCACCACGTACGGAGCGATTCCAGAGACGATATCCATTGCCTCGCGCGAGATCGTCGGCCACTGCTCGCGCAGGGACCGCCGCTCGGGGCCCGTGTCTGCTTCTTGGCCCTGGGCCATCTCCACGACCCAGTCCTCCACGTAGCGGCCGAGCCGAAGCTTGCCGAGGCCCCATCCGAGCACCGTCCCGAGGAGAATCCCGCTGGCCGCGTAGACGAGGGTCACCTTCCACCCGAATAAGCCAATGAAAAGGGCCAGCGCCACCTCGTTGACCAGGGGCGACGTGATCAGGAACGAGAGCGTCACCCCTAGGGGAATGCCCCCCTGCAGAAACCCAATGAAGAGGGGAATCGAAGAACAGGAGCAAAACGGGGTGACGGCCCCAAAGAGCGAGGCCGCGAGGTGCTCGCTCCCCCGAAGCCTCCCACTGGCGATGAGATCTCGCACCCGCTCGACGGGGAAATAGGCATTGATTACGCCCATCAGGTGGGTGACGAGAACGAGGAGGAGACCGATCTTCACCGTCTCGTAGACGAAGAAGTGAAGCGTGTCCCCCCAATGGGTTGCCTCCGAGAATCCAGCGAGACCGTACACGAGCCAGTCAGCGAGAGCTTCGATCATCGCGCAAAGAGAGGTCGGTGATACAGGACGATCTGAGAGTCCGTCTATAAAGATTTCCGCGGGCCGCGAACGACCCCGATCGATCGACGGCTCACGAAGCGGTCAGTAGATCGGCGATTTC
>CAYXAD010000218.1:0-4673 GCA_964462965.1 uncultured Salinivenus sp. | reverse complement strand
CGCCTTCCGAGACGCGAACGGTGCTGAGGCGATCCATGAGATGAGCCAGCCCCGTAAAGGCCGACTCGTCGACACGGTGGTACACGTACGTCCCCTCCTTCCGGCTCTTGATGAGTCCGGCCTCTCGGAGTACCTTCAGGTGATGCGAGATCGTCGGCTGGCTCAGGTCGAAATGCTCCTCGAACTCACAGACGCAGATCTCCCCGCCGCCGTGGTAGATCAGGTCGACCATCCGGAGCCGAACCGCATTCGAGAGCGCCTTGAGTCGAGCGGTGTGCTGCTCCACCTCGGTCTCGGGAAGGAGAGAGGGCGTCGACTCGCCACACGCACAGTCGGTCATAGGAGTGAGAGGCTCTTTTTTATATAGCGTACCATCAATATTTACTTCCATCTATATTAGTTCCGAGCCTGTGTGTACTGCGTGTGAACTATCTGCCGTTTTGCGCTTCGGGACCGACCGGGGACGAGAAGGCTCCGCGCCGAACCCCCTGTGGAACGAACACCTGGAGGCCACCGCTCAAGACCCTGCCTCGACCTCTAATACGTGGAAGGTCTCGACTACGCTGTTTGGTTTTCGCACCAAAATCCTCCCACAATCGACCACTATGAGTTCCGAACCGCCCCCTGCTGCTGACCGCGAGCTGGACGTGCCCCCGATGGACCGTCAGGCCCCGTCCGACACTGTCTATGCCGCCTTTGCCCTGGGCTGCTTCTGGGGTCCCGACGCGCTGTTTGGAGCGCTCGACGGGGTCGTACGCACGTGCGTCGGTTATGCCGGCGGCACGACCGAGACCCCCACCTACGCCGACATTGGCGACCACATCGAGACCGTCCGCGTCGAGTTCGATCCGGACCAAATGGGGTACGCCGACCTGCTTCACCATTTTTGGGAAAACCACGATCCGAGGCGGGCTCCCTTCAAGCGTCAGTACCAGTCGGCCCTCTTCCCACGCACCGACGAGCAGGCGGAGCAGGCCCGAGCGTCGAAGGCCAAACTGGAGGACCGGTACGACGGCGGTGTGTCCACCGAAGTCATTCCGGACGCGACGTTTTCCCGGGCGGAGGCCTACCATCAGAAGTACAAGCTCCGCCGACGGGAGCCCCTCATGCGAGCGTTTTCCAAGATGTACCCGGAGGAGGAGGCGTTTGCCGACTCCCCGGCCGCGGCGCTCGTGAATGGATACGTCGGAGGACATCGATCCCCGGATCGACTCGAGGACGACCTGCCGCGGCTGGGACTTCCGTCGGAAACGGCCGACGAGCTCCGCAGGATTGTGAAGAAGCGTCATTCGTAATCAAGAACGAACCCAGCGTATGGATGTCTCCGCGTCGGAGTCTCGACTCGACCGAGAGGTGCCACCCATGGACCGCAACGCTCCGACCCCAACCACCACGGCCGTCTTTGCCCTGGGTTGCTTCTGGGGCGCAGACGCTCTCGTCGGGGCACTCGACGGCGTGGTCCGCACGGCCGTGGGCTACGCCGGCGGCACAACTCCCGATCCGACGTACGCCGACCTCGATGATCACCTCGAGGCCGTGCGGGTCGAATTCGATCCGACACAGATTTGCTATCCCGACCTGCTCGATCGTTTCTGGGCTGACCATGCCCCCAACCAAACCGTCTACAAGCACCGGTACCGGCACGCTCTTTTCCCGCGCACCGACCGGCAGATCCAACAAGCGCGACACTCGTTCGCCAGCGCCGAGGAACGATACGGGGACGATCTCGGCGTGTCCCTGATCGAAAACGCCCCCTTCCACCGCGCCGACCCGCACCACCAAAACTACAAGCTTCGGTCCCACGACCTTCTCGTGCAGGCCTTTCGGAAGATGCTGCCGAGTGAACGGGCTTTCACCGACTCCCCCGCCGCCACGCTCGCAAACGGATACGTCGGCGGCGACCGAGCGCCCGACCGCCTCGCCGAGGATCGCTCTCGGCTCGGCCTGTCGGCGGACGAAATAGACGTGCTCCGCACCCATGCAGCGCGACGACAGGGATGGAACGCGTACGTCCAGCTGGAGAGAGAAAGAAGTACGTCTGATCGGAGCCCCTGAACCGACCCGTCGGCCCGCACACCACTCATCCCTCGCAAGCAACCGCCCATCCCTGAGACGGACCGAATAGCCCCATTCGATTGCGATCGGCGGCGACCGGATTCACCTTGGCCAGCGAAGATACGGTGACTCATTGTGAACACTGCTGCTGGCCATGCTTCGTCCTCCCCTCCTCCCTCTCGGACTCGCCCTCATACTTCTTCTCGTTCTTGCTCCAGCGTCCGGAGCAGCCCCAATCGCTCCCGACACGTCCGACGCACCCCGCGGTGCGCTGACCGGCCGCGTGCTCGACGCCGCCACAAATCAGCCGCTTCCCGGCGCGAACGTCCTCGTCGAGTCCCTCGACCGCGGCACCGCCACGGACGAGGACGGGCGGTTTACGCTCCGGGAGCTTCCCACGGGCACGTACACCGTCCGGATCTCGATGGTGGGATACGAAACTGCCGTCCAGAGCCCGGTCCCCGTTACGAGTGGACACCCCTATCAGCTCTCCGTTCGTCTTCAGTCGACGGTGGTCGAGAAGAAAGGCGTCGAGGTGACGGCCGACCACTTTGCGACGACGAGCGAGGCCCCGACCTCCGTCCGCACGCTGGAGGCGGAAGAAATCCGTCGCGCGCCGGGGGCCGCCGAAGACGTGCAGCGGGTCATGCAGTCGATGCCGGGCGTCGCCGTGGGCAATGATCGGCGCAACGACCTCATCGTCCGGGGCGGCTCGCCCCGCGAGAACCTGGTGATGCTCGACGGCATCGAGGTGCCGAACATCAATCACTTTGGCACGCAGGGATCCACGGGCGGGCCGATCAGCATGCTCGACACCGACTTCCTGAACGACGCCACGTTCCACACGGGCGGCTTTCCCGCCAAATACGGAGGTGCCCTGTCCAGCGTCCTCGATCTGCAGCTGCGAGAGGGCTCCCGTCGCCAGCTCAATGGCAGCGTCGACGTGTCGATGGCGGGCGGTGGCGCGTCGGCCGAGGGCCCCCTTCCGGGAACGGACGAGCCGACGGGCTCCTGGTTCGTCGGGGGACGGCGCTCCTACCTCGACCTCATCCACTCGAACGTCGGGCTCACGTCCGTCCCGCAATACAGCAGTGTACAGGGCAAAGCCGAACTCGATCTCTCGCCGGACGACCGCCTGAGCGCCGTCGGACTGGCCGGTCGCCACGAAATCCAGTTCGAAAGCGACGCGGAAACCCCCGTGACGACCCCAAAGAACGGGGGGCACCAGATCGTCGCGGGGGGGTCGTGGCGGCACCTCTGGGGGGAGGTGGGGTCCTCTACGCTCACCGTGTCGGCCGTCTCGACGACCTACCGCACGGACCTGGTGACGGACTCCGGTGCACTCGATTATCGAAACCGAAGCCGCGAGACGACCTATTCGACCCGGCTCACCAGTTCCTGGCAGCTCGGTGCGTCGACGACGATGGAAGGGGGTGGGACCCTCCGACTCACCGACTATCGCCACGACCTCTTCCGCCGGGCAGATACGACCCAGACGGGCACCGCTCGGCCCGAACTGGACGAGACCGAACGAGCCACGCCGATTCGACCGGACGCCTACGTCCAGGTGACCCACCGGCCCTTCGACCGCCTTTCCCTCTCGGGCGGGCTCCGGGCCTCGGCGTTCTCTCTTTCGAATCGGGGCCTCACCCTGAGCCCCCGTCTCTCGGCTCGGCTCGAGCTGCTTCCCGCCCTGCATCTGAACGCCGCCTGGGGCCAGTACGTCCAGCGCCCCGAACTCGTCTGGTTTACGACGACGAACACGGCCCGGGACCTGGCCCCGACGCGGGCGACCCACTGGGTTGCAGGCCTCGAATGGACGCCGGGGACGGCGTGGCGCGTCACGGCCGAGGGATACGTCAAGGCCTACGCGAACGTCCCCTCCCACGTGGACCGGCCCATGTTGAGTACGATTAACCAAGGGACTGGGTATGGAGCTTTTACGGTAGAGGCCCTTTCGGACGACGGTACCGCCCATGCGCGCGGCCTCGAGCTGTACGCCCAGCGCCGCCTTACAGATCGGTTCCACGGGACGGTCTCCTACACCCTCAGTGAAGCCCGCTATACCCCCCTCGACGGAATCGAGCGCCCGACGAGCTACGACGTGCGCCACATGGCGACCCTCATTCTGGGCACCGACGATTTGGACGCCGGTCTCCTCGGCCTGTGGGGCGGCTCCATCAAACTCCGGTACGCGTCGGGTCGGCCCACCACGCCCTACGATTGCGAAGCCAGTCGGGCGCACGGTCGAGGCATCCTCGACACCGATCGGGTGAACGCCGAGCGGCTGCCCGATTACCTGCGGCTCGACCTGCGCGTGGACCGGCGCAATAACTTCTCTTGGGGTGCGGTCACGAGCTACCTCGAAGTTCAGAACGTCACCAACCGCCACAACGTGGCCGGCCGGGTGTACGACCCCGATGAACACACCGTCGAAGACGTCACCCACTGGAGCCGCTTCTTTGTCGGGGGCGTAGAGGTTGAGTTCTAGTCCGTCCGTAGAACCGAGAATCGTCATCCCCCAAGTTGCGGTGTGAGCTCGTTTCGGCTCATATGCCCACGTTCGATCCCCGTCGCGAACCGTCGTCTCCTCTCAGAACTTCTTGCATCCGTGTCAA
>CAYXAD010000217.1:0-6183 GCA_964462965.1 uncultured Salinivenus sp. | reverse complement strand
GGCCCAGCATGGTGGACAGGCGGTCGGTCAGGAGGTAGGCCGTCGCCGGCGGGCCGACCATGAGGGCCACGACCAGGATGGAGCCGACGGCGTCGAAGGCACTCACCGCCGTGATCGAGACGATCCCCATGAGGGCGTAGTGCAGGAGGCGCGGCCGGAAGCCCAGCGTCGCCGCCAGGTTTTCGTCGAAGGTGGCCAGCTTCAGTTCCTTGTAGAACAGGCCCAGGAAGAGCCCATTTAGGAGGAGCACGCCGCCCATCACCCAGAGGGCGCGCGGCCCGAGGTCGGTGCCGAAGGCGACGAAGCGGTCGAAGGGAGCAAACGCCAGCTCGCCCAGCAGCACCACGTGGGTGTCCAGGTGGATGTCCCCCGCGTAGAAGGCAATGAGAATGACGCCGAGGCTAAAGAGCACGGGGAAGACGATGCCGATGGCTGCGTCCTCCCGGACCTGGCCCGTGTCGTGGAGGGCCTCCACGAGGACGGCCGTCAACAGGCCGGTGAGGGCCGCGGCGCCGATGAGGAGGGGAGAGTGGAGGTTTCCCACCACGAAGACGCCCACGACGATGCCGGGGAGGATGGCGTGACTGATGGCGTCGCTCATCATAGACATGCGCCGCAGGACCAGGAAGACCCCCGGCAGGGCACACGCCACGGCCACGAGGGTGGCAATGAGCTGAATTTCGAGCTGCGCAATGCTCATGCTGTGGACAAGGGACGAAGATTTCGTTCTTCAGCGAGGCGACGAGCGTCCTCGGCTCCGTCGGCGGTGAGGGCCCATTCTCCCGGGGCGGTTTCCGTGACGAGGCCTTGGGCGGCGAGCCGTTCGAGAGCCGGTCGAGCCCGGGAGGGGCCTTCCAGCATGGTGTCGAGCGTCGACTCCTCGTGGGGGTAATCCAGGCGGTCGTGGGTTCCGGCCACGGCATAAAGCGTCAGGAGCACCCGCTCGTGTCGGAGCTGTCGGCTGCTGTGCCACCCGCGCCACCAGCGCCACAGGAGCCCCCGATTGGGGGCTGCCAATAGGGACACCGCCACGATGCCGCCCATGCACAGCACGATGGTCGGGCCGGTCGGCACGTTGGCCGCAGTGCTGCTGAGGAGGGCGCCGCTCACACCGCTCAGCGCGCCGAAGGCCCCCGCGAGGCCCACCATCAGGCCCAGTCGGTCGGTCCACTGCCGGGCCGCCGCGGCGGGGGCCACGATGACGGCGCTCATGAGCACGACCCCGACGGTCTGGAGCCCGATGACGATGGCCACGACCAGTAGCGTCGTCAGCACCACGTCGAGGCGGCGCATGGGCAGGCCGAGGCTTCGCCCAAAGTCGGGATCGAAGGCCAGCAGCTTGAACTCTTTCCAGAAGAGCAGCAGGAGCAGAAGGGCCACCCCTCCCAGGACCGCCATGATGATTACGTCGTGTTCGACGAGCGCGGCGGCTTGCCCGAAGAGGAAGGAGTCGAGCCCCGCCTGGGCCGCTCCGGCCTGGCGCTGGATGTAGGTCAGCAGAACGAGTCCGATCCCGAAAAAGACCGAAAGCAGGAGAGCCAGGGCGCTGTCGTAAGGGATTCGTGTGGTGTTGGTGATGCCCAGGATGGCGAGGGCAGCCAGGATGCCCGTTGCGGCAGCCCCCAGGAGCAGGGCGAGGGGGGCTTTGGTTCCGGTGATGAGGAACGCCAACGCAATGCCGGGCAGCGCCGCATGCGCAATGGCATCCCCGAGGAGACTCTGCCCTCGCAGGACGGCGTAGGAGCCGAGCCCGCCTCCCACCAGGCCGAGCGTCGCGGCGCCGAGGGCCACCGTGCGCAGCGTGTAGTCGGTCAAAAGTTGGGGGAGCAGATCCATCATGCCCGGTCGGTCGCCTCCGTGGGGGATTCGTTGGACGATTCGTCGGTGAGGACCTCCGTCCGCCGCAGGAAGCCGACCCGACCGCCGTAGGTGCGGCGCAGGTTCTCTTCCGTAAACACCTCGGAGACCGGGCCGCTGGCCACCCGTCGCACGTTGAGCAGGAGGACGTGGTCGAAGTACTCGGGCACGGTCTGGAGGTCGTGGTGGACGGCGACGACCGTGCAGCCCCGCGAGCGGAGGGTCTGGAGGATCTCGATGATGGCACGCTCGGTGGTGGCGTCGACGCCCTGCAGGGGCTCGTCCATGAAGTAGAGGTCGGCGTCCTGCACCAGCGCCCGGGCCAAGAACACGCGCTGCTGCTGTCCGCCCGAGAGCTGGCTGATCTGACGGTCGGCGTAGTCGGCCATGCCCACCTTCTCGAGGGCCGCCCGGGCCTCCTCACGTTCGTCCGCCCCGGGGCGGCGGCACCATCCGAGCCGGCCGTACAGGCCCATCATCACCACGTCGAGCGCGTTCGTCGGGAAGTCCCAGTCCACGCTCCCTCGCTGCGGGACGTAGGCCACGCGGTGTCGCTGCTCCTCGTAGGGGGCCCCAAAGATGCGCACCTGACCGGCGGCGGGAGAGACGATGTCGAGGATGGTCTGGAGCAGGGTCGTCTTGCCGGCCCCATTCGGCCCCACAATGCCCATGAGGATGCCGGAGGGCACCGTCAGGTCGACGTCCCAGAGCACCGGGTCCTCGCGGTAGGCCACCGTAAGGTCGCGGACGGTGAGGGCAGGCGTGGAGTTTGGCATTGAGTCGTACCTGAATAATGAACTACTGAAAGAGCGTGCTGCCTCCGTTCGTACGTATTCCGTATTGCGTATTCCGTTGAGCGAGAGGCCTTCATACGCACTACGCAACACGCACTACGCAATACGGAATACGCAATACACACTACGCACTACTATTCTGCCGATGCTGTAGATGATGGACTCGGCTCGCCGAGGAGGCCTTGTACGATCGTGTCAATGTTGTGCCGGGTGGCGCCGACGTACGTGCCGGTCGGTGTGCCCCGGTCGCCCAGCGCATCCCCATACAACGTGCCGCCGAGCGTGACCTCGAACCCCCTGGATTGTACGGCCTCACGGACGGCCTTGAGGCCGCGGGGCGACACCGACGACTCGGCGAAGAGCGCAGGGATCCGGCGGTCGACGACAAACTCAGCGAGCGATTGCACGTCCCGCGTTCCGGCCTCTGTGGCCGTCGAAATGCCCTGCAGCCCTCGGACATCAACGTCGTAGGCCCGCCCGAAGTACTGGAAGGCGTCGTGCGAGGTGATGAGCACACGCTGCTCTTCGGGGATCCGCTGGGCCTGCGAGGCCACGTACTGGTCCAGGCTGTCGAGCCGCTGCACGTAGGCCTCCGCGTTGGCCCGGTACGCGTCGGCGTGGGCCGTGTCGCGCGCCGCCAACACCTGGGCCGTGTGGCGGGCCACCTCGGCCCAGAGCGACACGTCGAACCACACGTGCGGGTCGTAGCTGCTGGCATACTCGGCCGAGGGAATGAGCACACTGTCCGGGAGGGCCTCTTCCGCCAGGGCCGACGACGACACCCCTCGGCGTTCCATCTGCTCAAACACTTCCGTCATCTTTCCCTCGAGGTGCAGGCCGTTGTAGAGCACGAGGTCGGCCTGGCTCATCGTCTGTACGTCCCCTTCGCTCGCTTTGTAGAGGTGCGGATCGACCCCCGGCCCCATGAGCGTCGTGAGGTCCACGTGATCTCCTCCGAGTTGGCGCACGAGATCGCCGACGACATTAGTGGTCACGACGACCCGCATCTTGCGATCCGTGAAGTCGGCGGGGCCGTCCGGCGTGCTCTGACGGGCACACCCGAGGGATCCCACGAGGACCACAAGGACCAGCCCCGCAATGAGGGGAGCACGAAAGCAATAACGCATGAACGGCAACGGTTATAGGCTCTGGAAAATAGAGAACTCGGGGTTTGAAGCACAACAAAAAGAATTTAGTCTACGCTAAATCGTTCCCGCTCGGGTCTTTTTTCTTGTGAAAACAGCCCCCGCAGGGGCTCGCCGGATCGGAGGCGGCGATTCCTTTCCAGAGAGACAGGTGTTCCGACGCGAGAGCAGAAGGATCCCATTGTCCCCAGCGAGCCCCCAAGGTCGTCTCCGACGAGGTCGACCGTCGGCACGTGACGCGTCGGATCGGACCCCTCTTCCCCGAGTTGTGAGGCAGGACCGTTTCTTGGCGGTCGGCCGACCGCTGTCAGCCGTCTGTGGAAGTCGCGATTCAGATTCCTCCCGAGTGATCCCGTTCCAGCCACTGCAGAAGGCCTCAATGGACGAGGAAAAATCCCTCCTCAACTCGTCAATTCATAACTCATCGACTCATAACTCATCACTCGTCAACTCGTTATTCGTCGACCACCAGCTTTTTGGCCACCGGGTGCCCAATCAGTTGCTCGTCCCCGTCGACCGTGACGACCAGGAGTCCTTCGAGGGGACGGGTTTCCTCCACTTCGACCGTCGCACCGGGAAGGAGCCCGCGCTGTTCGAGAAGGCGGAGCAACTCGCCGTCCTCGTCGGCAATGTGATCGATGCGGCTGACGTCTCCCTCCTCGAGGTCGGCGAGAGAACGGGTGGGGACCTCATCGATGAGGCCGTCTCGGGTCGGAATCGGGTGGCCGTGGGGGTCGCGCGTCGGGTGGTCGAGCATTTCTTCGATGCGGGACTCGAACCGTTCGGAGATGTGGTGTTCGAGCCGCTCGGCTTCCTCGTGAATTTCGTCCCATTCGTAGCCCATGACCTCCTTCAGGTAGAGCTCCAGGAGGCGGTGATGACGAATGACCTCGAGCGCGACGGTGCGTCCGGGCTCGGTCAGGGTGACCCCTTCGTAGGCTTCGTACGTGAGAAAGTCCAGCTCGTCGAGCCGCTTGATCATGTTGGACGCCGAGGCCGGCGACACGTCCATGGCCCGAGCCAGCTCCCCGGTCGAAACGGGAGGGGCCTCTCGCGCTTCGAGCTTGTAAATGGCCTTGAGGTAGTCCTCGATCGAGGGACTCCGCATGGGAGAGGGCAAGCATCGTGAATAAAGGCAGTGGACGTACGCTCAGGAAAATCAGATGTTACATCCTCCGAGGTGTGTGGCACGATCGTTTTGCGTCAAGGACGGCCGACCGTAGACGCCGACGACCTCTGTTGCTTCACAGTCAGCGGTCTGCCGTCGGCCGTCCGCCATCTCGGTAAAAAATGCTTGGGGGCGTTTTCGGACGGAGAAAAGCGTCGGTGAAGACCTTGATGGATCCGCCACGCCTGAATCAAATTCAATGAAAAACCCGCAGGGGGTCGGCATCCCTCGCCGGTACGTCCTACGTTATTTGGCTGTCCCTATGGTTGCCGACACCGGCGGCCCCGTGACTCCTCCGAGATGAGTTTCTCCTGAGTGTCTACGTCACCCATGGCCCACACTGCTCCCCCTCTCGCGTCCATGAGCAAGGCCTACGACCCGTCCGACATCGAGGACAAGTGGTACGAATACTGGGAAGAAAATGGCTTCTTTGAGGCCGACGCCGACAGCGACCGGGAGTCGCACGTCATCATGATGCCGCCGCCGAACGTGACGGGGCGGCTCCACATCGGGCACGCCCTGCAGGATTCCATCCAGGATGCCATCACCCGCATCCGCCGGATGCAGGGCTACGAGACCCTGTGGATGCCCGGCATCGATCACGCCGGCATTGCCACCCAGAATGCCGTCGAGAAGGAGCTGCGAGAGTCGGAGGGGAAGACGCGCCACGACCTGGGTCGCGAGCAGTTCGTGGAGCGAGTCTGGGACTGGAAAGAGGAATATGGAGACATCATCCTCGATCAGAAGCGGCGGCTCGGCGACTCGTGCGACTGGAGCCGACAGCGCTTTACCATGGACGAGGGCTTCACGCGGGCGGTGCAGGAGGTCTTCGTCCAGCTCTACGAGGACGGCCTCATCTACCGGGGCGACTACCTGGTCAACTGGGACCCGGAAAACGAGACGGCCCTCTCCGACGAGGAGGTCGAGAACGAAGAGCGCGAGGGGCATCTGTGGTCCATCCGGTACCCGCTCAAAGATGCGGAGGGGGAGTCGGTGACCATCGCCACGACGCGTCCCGAGACGATGCTCGGGGATACGGCCGTGGCCGTTCACCCCGAGGACGAACGGTACCAGCACCTCATCGGCGAGACCGTCGTGCTGCCGCTCCTCGGCCGCGAGCTGCCCATCATCGCCGACGAGAACATCGACAGCGAATTCGGCACGGGAGCGCTCAAGGTCACCCCGGCCCACGACGAAACCGACTTCGAGATCGGCGAGC
>CAYXAD010000216.1:0-6229 GCA_964462965.1 uncultured Salinivenus sp. | reverse complement strand
ATTTTAAGGCACGGACGGTGGGAGCAGGGACTTTTTTCCTTCCGTCACGAGACGAGTTGAATTGAAGGAGGATCTATACTGAGGTGTAAAAACGAAACACATTCTCGGGGTATTTCAAGTGAACGTTGGAGGCCTTTCAGCACAGGGTCTCCATGAGATCGACCGAAACCGAGTGGAGTGAGCCGAGAACGCCAGAACGATCTTTTCTTCGTTTGACACGTCTAATCCATGTCCACTGCGTACGAGAGCTCAATCAACCAACAGTACAGTCACCGCGGCCTCGAGAGGGCGATTGCCGCTTCGCGTCCATCGACCAGTCCGCATTCAGAAGCATGGTCCCTGGACGACCTCGCCTCGACCGACGAGTTTCACCTACGTGGGCAAGCAGCGACTCGAGAACTGGCCCGTCGGGCGAACCTGTCGGAAGGCACGTCGGTGCTCGATCTGGGCAGTGGACTCGGGGGCCCCGCCCGAACCCTGGCCGCGGAATGGAACTGTCAGGTCGTGGGGATCGACCTCACGGACGCCTACGTCGAAGCCGCCACGGCCCTCACCGAACGCGCGGGCCTCGACGACCGCGTCACGTTTCTCCGTGGCAACGTCCTGGATCTTCCGTTCGAGGCTTCTCGCTTCGATGTCGTGTGGCTCCAGCACGTATCGATGAACGTCGAGGACAAAGAGACCCTCTTTCGCGAAGCCTACCGGGTCCTCCGACCTGAGGGCTGCCTGGGGATACACGAGATCGGAGCCGCCCCCCGCACTCCTCTCCACCATCCCGTCCCCTGGGCCGATCATCCGTCCCTGAGCTTTTTGACGTCTCCCCGACGGATGCGTGCCCTCCTCGAAGGGGTCGGGTTTTCCGTTCCCGTCTGGACCGACACCTCGGCGGAGTGCCTGGCCTGGCTTCGAGAACACGCCGCCTCGGCATCCGATCCGCCATCAGGCCCACCGGAGCCCCTGCTCCGTCTACTGATGGGAGAAAATGCACGCGAGAAACAACAGAACGTCATGCGCAACCTGGAAGAGCATCGGATTGCCGTCGTGCAGGGCGTCGCCCGACGCCGGACTCCCTCCAGCAATCAGTGAGGAGAGGCTATTCCTGAACCTCATTGGTGCCGGCGCCCAATCCGGCGAGGCGATCCGTCAGCCGATCGATTGATCGTTCCAATCGATCGAGAGCAGGTTGGGCCGCCTCGATATTTCCCTTCCTCCCAAGTTCTTCCAATCGAGCGGCTGCCTCCCAGGAGGCCTTGCCTTCGAGGTTCCCAACCGCCCCTTTTAACGAATGGGCCGCCTCTGCGAGGGCCTCGGCGTCCTCCGCCTCAACGGCTTTCCGCACGTCCTCCAGGTGGGCGGGACACTGGTCCAAAAACGTTTCGATGAGCCGCTCGAGGATCTCCTCGTCCCCCCCTGCTCGCTCGAGCAGCACCTCTCTTGAGCCCCCCACCTGCAAGCCCTCTTCGCCCGATCCGAGCGACTCGCTTCCGGACGATACCGCCGGCGATCCATCTCCGGCGGACGTGTTTTCTCTGAAGCCCGTCTCCGGCTTGTGCCCTGCCTCTTGCGAGCGACCGCGGGGCACCGGATCAACGGAGTGCAACACCTCCTGCAACTCGTCCCACTCAATGGGCTTCGAAAGATAGGCGTCCATCCCGACCTCCAAGCACTTCTTTCGGTCCCCCTCCAGCGCACGAGCGGTCAGCGCCACAATTGACACTCGGTGTGGATCACTCGCCAACGATCCGTCTCCGCCGGACCGGTCCGGCGACTCCGAGGAACGCTCTTCCGCACGTTGCGCCTCCGCCTCTCGAATTCGCCGGGTGGCCTCGTACCCGCTTACCTCCGGCATCTGCACGTCCATTAAAATGAGATCGTAGGGACGCCCCTGACGAAGCCCCTCCCGCCAGGCCGCTATCGTCTCTGCGCCCTCCTCAGCGAGGGTCACCTCGTGGCCCTGTTTCTCCAACAGGCGCTGGACGAGGACCTGGTTGACCTCGTTATCTTCGGCGACCAGCACCCGAAGGGCATCTCCCTGAGCGGAAGCGTCCTCCGCGTGCCCCGTCTCGATGGAAGGACGGTCTTTGGAGTCCGTCGCGACGTCAAGGACCGATTGCAGCTTTTCCCCAAGTTCCACCTCGGTAAACGGTTTCAGCAGATGCGCCGTCCCCGACAGACTCGACTCCCGACGTTCTCGGTTTATCGAGGACAAGACCACGAGGGACACCTCTTCCGGCCCCCACCGCGAGCGGACCTTCTCGGCCACGTCCGCTCCGCGGACGTCCGACAATCCATCGTCCACGAGAACGACCGAATAAGGCGCCGCAGCCTCCTCTCTCCGAGCATCGGGGCTCACGCGCTCGAGGTGGTCGAGAGCGGTGGGCCCGTCCTCCACACACGTCACCTCTGCCCCCGCCGAGCGAAGCATTCGAGCGGTCCCCTCGCGGGTGGCCGCATGATCTTCCACGACGAGGACCTTCCGCCCGTCGATCGACGACGGCAAAAGGGCCTCTGACCGCTCTCTATTCTGTTTGTCCTCATCGAGCTGCACGGTGAAAGAAAACGTACTCCCCTTCCCCGGCTCACTCTCCACCCAGATGTCTCCGCCCATCAGGGCCACGATTCGGGAAGAAATGACCAGTCCGAGCCCCGTCCCTCCGTGCTCTCGGGTCGTGGACTTATCTGCCTGCTCGAACGCCTCAAAAATCTGCTCCTGCTTCTCCGGCTCAATCCCTCGTCCCGTATCTCGCACCGAAAAACGTAACTGCCCCTCGTCCTCCTCGGCCCGTTGAACGGTCACGACCACCTCTCCCTGCTCCGTAAACTTAATCGCATTGCCCACCAGATTGACCAACACCTGCGACAGCCGGGTCGGGTCCCCCTTTACGTGCTCTGGTACCGCCGGATCGATATCGATCACCAGTTCCAACCCCTTTCGATGTGCCCGTACCGCCAGCGTCCGGAGCGTCTTCCCGAGCTCCTCGCGCAGAGCAAAGGGACGCTCTTCTAGACTGAGCTTCCCCGCCTCGATCTTCGAGAGATCCAACACGTCGTTGATGATGGACAAGAGCGACTGCGCCGACGCCTTCGCCATCGACAGGTATTCCCGCTGTTCCTCTGACAACGAGGTGTCGAGCACCAGTTCGATCATCCCCGTGATTCCGTTCATCGGTGTGCGGATCTCGTGGCTCATGTTCGCCAAAAACTCGCTCTTGGCCCGGCTGGCGGCCTTGGCCTTTTCCTTCAGGGCCTTCTCGACCTGGAGCTTCTCCCGAATCAGCTCGGTCTGTTCGCGCACCTTGCGACGCAGGGCCACGCCCCAGCTTGCGGCCCCCAGCACCAACAACGCCATCAGTCCCAAGAGCCCTATCGTGTGCTCCCACCCCCACCACGGCGCCGGCTCGACCACTGCCACGTCGGACGGAGAACGGAGGAGCACTTCAAAAGAGCGGGGGCTTACGTCCCCATCTCTCTCCTCCATCTGAACTCGATAGATCCCCGTAAGCCGAAGTAGACTCCCCGGCTCCATCGACGAGAGGCGCTCGGAAAGAGATCCTTCGAGGGATGCGTTGAACACGTGGTCTCCCAACTGCATCGTTAGCACTTGCCGCCCCGAAGTTGTCATCTGATTGAGCAGTTCGGCGTCCAGCTGCACGAGCTGGTCTGCGTATTTCCCCTTCAACACGTCTCCCGCCTCGAGAATGATTGGAGAGGGCGACTTCCTCGAGCCTTGAATGCGGTAGCGTGCGTTCTCTAATATGGCGTTGTACTCGCCGGCGGCCTCGAAACCAACTGCTTCGACCCAATCACCCGGCTCAACTTCCTTCGCTGACCGTTCTCCGTCAGCGTCATCGGAGCTCTCAACCTTCACGAGCACAGCCCCGGTCGAGTCCTGAAGGTAGAGATTCCCCGTTACAGTGCGATGCGTCACGGTGCCCTCAATGCGCGTCATCCGGTCCATCTCCTCCCCAACCGAAAAGTTCAAGAGGGAGCTGATTGGGCGCTTCTGGACCGCAAACAGGTCCGCTGGGCCCGGCTCTTGAACTGTTACCTGATCCCAGCCCGGAACGAAGAGCTTGACGTTGACGAGTTGGCTGCGATCGTTGAAGAGAGAGGCAGCCACGCCATGGACCCGCACCTGGGCCCCTACGAGCCGGTCCGGCTGGCCGCTGGACACATGCGGAGGAATCTGGGCCGTGAATTTCTTGAGTCCCGTACTAATCGTGAGAAACGAGTGGCCCGCCCCATTTCTTTCAGCTCCTCGAACGATGCCGCTGACCCCCACCCACTCTGAATCCATCTTGCCGGTAAAGAAGCGTTGCGGCACCACCCGAGGATCGGGCGGAAGGCTCCCGCTCCCCACTCGACGAATGTTCACGTCGGTGATCATCGGCGCAAAGTCACCGGGGGCACTCGCGCCCTCCACCTCGATGCGGTCGCCCGTCTGCAGGTCCTCTAACTTTGCGTCACTGTTCCATACAAAGACGCCCCCCGTCTCATCCTGAACGAACAGGATGTTCCAGGAAGGATCCACGTAGGTAATCACTGCTTCTATCCGAATTGGGTACGCCCGGCGAGCTTCCCGGTGCGTGAGGTGACGCACGTCTCCAACCTCGGTGAGTGTGGGCAGGGATTCGGACGCCCGGGAGGTGTCCCCCCGAACCTCGGTCTGTCCCTCCACCGGCGTAACCCGGGCATCGCGAAGGTGCAGCTGCCCGGAGGACCTGGACAAAAAGCCAAATACCTCTACCGGTTGCCGAGTCTCGACCGCGGGAAAGGAGGACGGCTGCACCTGAATCACACCGGTAGAATCTCGCACCGTTAGTGCCGTGCCCGCTCGTTGGTCTGCGACGCGCCCTTGCACCCGAACCGCGCGGCCGGCGGACAGGGCGTCAGCGTTTTTCTCCAACGTTCCAATCGCCCGGAGAGAAACCTGCTCTGCAGAACGCGTCGTCTCAATCTGCTCCCAGGAAGGAACGTAGAGGTGGTAGTTTCCCTCCTGATTCCGAGACGAGGATCGTAGAGCACAAGCTCCCCGAATCTGTGCCCGAGCCCCAACGAGTGAGGTCGGCTCCCCCGACCTCTCTTCCTCCCAGTCCTCCAATACCCGCACAGCGACCCGCTCTTTCCCCTCTGAAATCTCCAGGGCAAACCGCCCCACCTGATCCTGAACCTGACGCACCACTCCCTCCACCTCGACCCGCTCGCCGGCTCGGCATTCCGCCCCCAGTTGATTCGCCGACACGTGCCGTGCGGCCGGTAGGTCCGTCTGCTCCATCGCCCAAATTTGAAGGCTATCAACCCCTACCTCTCGGGGCCCGACGACCCCCTTGATCTCAATCCGGCGTCCCGGCTCCCAGGCCGCGTTCTCAATGTGGTCCGTCCCCTCCTGCTCTTCGACGTTGATGAAAAGCCCTCCAGTGTCGTCCTGCAAAAACAAAAAACTCCAGGACGAATCAGCATACGTCACCACTCCACGGACCCGCACTGGACGGCCATGCATAGACGGCTCCGCGGTGGCCGCCGACACCTGCGCGGCTGTCGTCAGGACCTCTGTCTCCTCCCCTTCCTCCGCAGGTTTGCACCCCGCGCCCACAGCGCCAATCAGAAGAACAGTGGCAAGAAAACCACTGATCCTCGCTCTGTACGTCGTGAATCGAACCATAATCCTGCCCCAGGCAGTGATGGAAGTTTACGCCCACTCCTCGGCAGAGAAGGAGTGTAGCCCCCGTGCTCACTGTCTCTTGGTGAGAGGTGTCGAGATAGACTGTCCTCCGGGCCAGCATGGGTTCGACCACTCGTCGAGAAAAGTATGCCAAGGCCCTTGGCTCTTTCTCCTGGTGTCGTGAAGATACAGAACGTGGGCTCTTCCGCTTTGAAGGAGGGGGCTCTGCATGAATCCGGCGGACTCCTTCGCAACCGCTCGGCCCCCCATCTACAAATTGGTTCAAAACTACCCAAAAAAGGACGCTCCGAGCTATTATCCTTTTAAATGTTACACTATTACCCATTACGGAAGGGGCCGCTCGGTGCGCCTTCGACAAAACAGGCCCCTTGACCCTGGACCAACGACACCTTCTGGGATGAATTCCCTCTTGCTAACGCAGTGTGCAGGTTTTTTCTACGTGCTGGCAGGCTCAGCACGCGCTGCCTGAAGGGACTCTCCCCTTCCTCGAGGGAACCGAGACGCTACAGTAGGGCCGACCGCCGGTCGTCCCTACTACCTCCTCGT
>CAYXAD010000215.1:0-6252 GCA_964462965.1 uncultured Salinivenus sp. | reverse complement strand
GATCGCGCCGACGCGAATGTTCGTCCCCCCGAGGTCAATGCCGAGTCTCATCGTGGTGGTAGCAAGATTCAATTACGACGCTGCGCCGTCAGGGGCTCAGTACCCACAGGGTGAGAGGCGGCGCCTCAGGACGCAGAGGCAGCGTCCCGGGACATGTCCTCCAGCGTGCGGCCCTTCGTCTCTTCCACAAACAGTTTGACGAAGACGTACGCGACGAGGCCGAAAAAGGCGTAGATGCCGTACGAGAACCCGAGCCCGATGGCCTCGAGCAGAATGGGAAAGGTCATTGTAATTGCAAAGTTGGACAGCCACTGCACGACGCCACAAATGGACAGGGCGGCGCCTCGGAATTGATTGGGAAACATCTCTCCGAGCATGACCCACATGATGGGTCCCCAGGAGAAGGCAAAGAACGCAATGTAAGCGTTCGCGGCGATGAGGGCGACGAGGCCCATGCTTCCTTCCATCTCGAGCGCGCCCGACGCGGCGACCGCCGAGGTTCCGAAGACATACGCCATGATGCCGAGCATCACCGCCTGGCCCAGCGACCCCACGAGGAGGAGGGGCTTCCGGCCCACGCGATCCACCAGCGCAATGGCGACGAAGGTAAAGAGAACGTTGACCGACCCGTTCACGACGTTGGTCAGCAACGCACTGGCCTCCGTAAAGCCGGCCGCCTGCCAGAGCGTGGCGCCGTAGTAAAAGACCACGTTGATGCCGGTAAACTGCTGCAGCGAGGCCAGACCAATGCCCACCCAGAGCAGGGGATGAATCCGACCGGTGTGCTTCTGAATGACGTCCGACAGGCTGGGCCGTCCCTCTTCCAGCGTCGAACGAATGTCCGCGATCTTGGCATCGGCATCCCCCGCCGTGGAGAGGCTGTTGATGACGTCTCGGGCCTCGCCTTCTTGGTCGGCCGCGACCAGATACCGAGGCGATTCCGGAATAAACAAGAGCGAGAAGAAGAAAATCGACGCCGGAAGAATTTCCACCCAGTACATCCACTGCCACGCGTCAAACCCCCACCAGAACACTTCAGAGGCACTTCCGGCGGCCCCGGCGATGAGGTAATTGCTCAGGAAGGCGACGAAGAGCCCGATGACGATCATCAGTTGCTGCAGCGTGGCGAGGCTTCCGCGAATGCTGGGCGGAGCGATCTCACTGATGTAGGCGGGCGCCAGGATGCTCGCCGCCCCGACGGCCAACCCTCCGGTAATGCGGAAGAAGACAAATTCCGGCGAGCTCCCCGAGATGCCGGACCCCCAGGCGCTGAGGATGAACGCCACGGCGGTCAACAGCATGACCGGCCGCCGCCCAATCTTGTCGGCAAGGTTTCCCGCAAAGAAGGCCCCCACGGCACAGCCCAACAGCATCGAGGCAACGTTAAACCCGGTGCCGACCTCGTCGGACCCAAACTCGGCCTGCAGGGCATCGACCGTGCCATTGATGACCCCACTGTCGAACCCAAAGAGAAACCCTCCCAGCGCCGCCACGAGCGAGAGGAAGAGAATCTTCAGAACCTTGTCTCCAGCTAGGTCGGCAATGTCAGTGTCTTTCTCAGTTTCTTCCATGGCTTCAGGATGTGTGGAAGAGTAGCAGGGATCGTCCGAGGGGCCTCCTCGGTGCCCGGAGATCGGGGGGCTTCGAGAAGAGAGGCGCTTTGCCGCTCTGTTTCCCTATTGAGCCGTGACGAACGACCTTTCGAATCCCAAGCGGCAGGAGGACAGAGAACCCTCACCCCGGCGGGCATCAAGCTGTAGCCCACGGGGGAACCGTTCCGAGTTCTACCCCAAAGACGACGCCAAGCAGCAAATACGCAAGGGCAGTGATTAAAACGATAAAGAGCAGGTTGAGCCAGAGGCCGGCTCGGCTCATCTCCGGGATAGAAAGGTAGCCACTGCCATACACGATTGCATTCGGGGGAGTGGCTACAGGAAGCATGAAGGCACAACTCGCCCCAATCGCCGCCGGAACGACGAGCAGGAACGGGTTCTCCCCCATGCCAATGGCCACCGAGGCGTAGATCGGCAGAAAGGCCGCCGCCGTCGCCGTGTTGCTGGTGATCTCAGTGAGGAAAATGATGAGCGCCACGCCAAAGAGGAGAAGAAACAGGGTGGCTGCCCCTTGAAACACACCGACGCCTTGTCCAATCCACTCGGCCAGGCCGGTCTCCTCGATGGCACCAGCAAGGCTAAGCCCTCCGCCGAAGAGAATCAAGATGCCCCAGGGAAGCGTCTCGGCGTGCTCCCAGTCCAGAAGGCGCGCCCCGGGTTCCGTTCGGGTCGGAATCAGGAAGAGAGCGAGCCCAGCCCCAATCGCGATGCCCGCGTCCGAGAGGCCCGGCACGAGATCGGTAAGCAGCGGGCGAAAGATCCACAGGAGCGCAGTCGCGACGAAGACCGCAGTGACCTTTCGCTCGGCGTCACTCATGGAGCCGAGTTCCTGAAGCTCTTGGACGATGACCTCGCGTCCCCCCGGCAGCTCGTCAATCTCGAGAGGGTAGATCCAGGTCAAGAGCCCGTAGGCGAGCGGCAACGAGAGAAGGACGATCGGCAGCCCGACGCCCATCCACTGGGCAAAGCCAATCTCGACGTCGTAGGTCTCGAGCATGAACCCGGCCAGGAAGGCGTTCGGGGGCGTGCCCACCAGCGTCCCGACCCCGCCGATGTTACAGGCGTAGGCGATACTCAGGACCAGGACGAGGCCAAAGTGACGGGGCGCCGGTTCTCCCACCTCTTCCATCCGCGTCTCTGCCAGGTCGATCAGCGAGAGCCCAATCGGGAGCATCATGAGGGCCGTGGCCGTGTTGCTCACCCACATGCTCAGAAAGGCCGAGGCCAGGATAAAGCCGATCACGATCGAGGCAGGCTTCATCCCCACGCCTCGCACGATGGACAGGGCAATGCGGCGATGGAGGTTCCACCGCTGCAGCGCCACGGCAATGAGAAAGCCGCCCAGAAAGAGGAAGATCAGCGGGTTCGCGTAGGGGGCGGCCGTTTCCCGGATGGGCTGAATGCCCAGCAGCGGAAACGCCACGAGGGGAATCAGTGCCGTGGCGGCAATCGGAATGGCTTCGGCGATCCACCAGATGGCCATCCAGAGCCCGACGGCCGCGGTGTACCAGGCGGCATCGCTAAGCCCTTCCGGAGAGGGGACGAGGAGCATGCCCACGAGCACGACGGGTCCTAGACCGAGCGCCGTCCGGCGCCAGAAGGAGCGAGAAGTGGAAGAACGGCTAGAGGCCTCGGGGTCTACAGTCATAAAACGCGTAGTGACACCTACCGAACAAGTTGAAGAGTCTGTGCCCTATGGCAGGGCAATCAGAGATTTGTGGGTGGTGGGGCGGTGCTCTTGTGCAGAGCGGAGCGACGTGCCCGCTCGTGCTCCCACGCATTCCCAGCAATGGCAACAGCACCTCCGCTTCCAAAAGTGGTTCGACCCGGCCCCCTATGGGTCCTGAGAAGAAGAATTCTCCTCCGGGGGCCCTTCTTCATGCAGGTAGTGCAAGAGATAGGGGACGTTGTAGGCATGCGTCCAGCCGAAAATACGCAATCCGTTCGTGGCACTCCAAATGGCTCGCCCGCCCCGCCGGCCCTCCGACGGCGGCAGGTGGCTGACCTCTTCGAACGCCTCGGCCCAGGCCGCTTGGGTAACATTCTCGTCCAACGACGGCAACGGATCCACCGTCAAGGCCTGGGCTCGGTCGTAGGCCTCCCGGTATAGCGAACGATTCCCGCTCAGTTGATAGCCCATTAAGAGCGTAGAGATGCTCGCGAGATAGGACTCCATCTCGTGGTTCCGCGGGGGATTGTCCCGCACCCATCGGCCATGCCGCACGAGTGCCTCCCGCACCGCGGGATCCCCCGTCATCCGATAGACCTTTCCCAGTCCCTGGGCGGCGTAGACCTGGGCATAGCCATAGCGATCCATGACGAGGGTGCCGCCCTGCTCGTGCTGGAGGCGCAGCATCCGATCGACCCGATCTTCGAGTTCGGTCCTGTAGCGCGGGTCTTTGGTCGCGTCGTAGAGCTCAGCGAGGTTCCATACTGAAAGGTACAGCCGACGCCCCGTGAGGCCGTGCTGTCCAAACACCCTCCGGCGGTAGTAGTCGCCCGTCTGTTTGGCCACCTCCAGCCCCCGATGATACCCAGAAAGATAGTAGGACGCCAGCCAACCCGACACCCAGACGTGCGCACTCATCATGGCCGTCCAGTGCTGTGTCCCGTGCCGCCGCCCCATTCCGAGGTACGGCGTGGCGGATGAATCCTCGGCCGCCCGCCACCAATCGATCGCGGCGTTGGTGTCCCCGCGATAGTCGGTCCCCGCCGGCCAGTGCGTGTTGTCGACGTCCATGGTGTGGCGGCTCATCGCCTCCGCTGCCTGATAGGCCTCCCGGTTGCCGGTTCGCATGAACTGCATCCACCAGACAAAATCCAGGGCGGGCTCATTATTCGACCACTCGTACCAGTCGCCGCCGAAGAAGTAGTTTTTGCCGTCGCCAAAGTGGAAGGTTCCATACCAGGGTTCCCAGTCGCGATTGAATCGCCACCAGTCGAACTTGTACTGCATCCCCCGCTCGAAGGCCGCGAAGCGCGAGGATGCCGGGGCCCACTTGCCATACACATCGCTTTCCGCATACCACTGAGGCGGCGCATGTGCCACCGGCGGCTCGAGCACGTACTCGACGCTGCGGGGCGGGGCCGAGACGTTCTCCTCGTGAAAGTGGAAGACGTACTCGGAGGTCTGAGTGAGCCCCTGGGCAAAATTCCCAACCATGCCTCCGTCCTCGTCCGTGGACCAGCGGGCAAAACTCATCGGCTCTGCATTCGGAGACCAGGCATAGGCCTGCACCTGATCCGTCGTCCCTTCCACCCGAAGCTCATTCGGATAGGTTTCCAGAAAGCGGCGCTTCCCAATGGTGACACCGCCCTTTTCTCCTCGAACCTGTATCCATCCATCAGAGCGAGGGGCCTCCAGCAAACGCTCATCGTCCGTACTCGCGACGGCCTCAAATCCCTGAATTCGCTGCGTCGGGGTCGACGTTGTCTCCGGGGGCATCCGGACCGGATCCGGGCCGGTTTGGAGGACGGAGAGCCCCTCCTCCGAGGAGAGAGTGCGCCGGTAAATCTCTGACGGGTCGGGCGCCCACCAGTCTCCGTTCCGGAAGCCCGTCGTCACCGTCAGTGGCCCATCAAAGGCATACTGCAACCCGAGCCCCATCCCGGCGATGCGATCTCGCGGCCGGGTCCACCCTTCATCCTCCGAGGCGGCTTCCTCGTCGATCAGGGGGCCGTTTTGTGTAGCAATGAGAGCGTGTTCTCCCTCCTGGGGGGTGTGCTGATCGGGCTCTCCCGTGTACGTAATCGTGTGCAACACCCGCACGTACGGCTTTCCGGCGTAGGCGTGAACCCGCGTCACGAACGGCGCCGGATGGTTGTCCTCCCGCTGGTAGCGGTATTCGCCTTCGATGCGAAGAATCACGTGGAGCGGTCCGCTTCCCCGCTCGCGAAACGTCTGCGTGACGACCGCCTCGGACGAGTCCGGCCCGGCCTCATCAAGGAGGTCGAGAAAGGAACCCCGACCGTCAATCCCTCGGGCCACCACATCCGTCGAGTCGAAGTCCCCGTCGCTGCTCACAGACACCCGGTCGAGAAATCCATTCCCGTTCCGCTTATCCACCTGCAGGCGCAAGGGCCCCGTATCTACCTGTGTCTCTCCATACGGACGCTGATTGTTTACGAACGTCAGCCGCTCCGGGAGCGGAGCCCGGTCGACGTCCTCACCATACTCCACCTGATAGGAATCGCCGTCTGTCGCAAAGAAGAAGACCCAGATCCATTTCAGACTGCTGTCGGCGGGCGCCCAAGTGGTCACCGGCGTGATCTGGGAGGGGATCTCCTCTCCGTCTTCCGTCAGCACCCGCACATTGTCCGGCGAATGAAGCGCCCCTTTTGGAAACGGAAGGCCGACTGTGAGCGGAGCCCCCGGCGCATGCTCCTCCACCGTAAGGGGAATCCGGTCGGCGGCGCAGGCCAAGGTCGACCCGAGAACCATAAGGATCAGAGCAAGGAGAATGGATCGCATCGGGGCCAGGGGGTCTACGAAGCAGGAGACAAAACGAGGGACATGGCGAAGTCCTAAGTAGATCAACATTAATACGTTAAGTCATGGTCATCCCGACAGGGGTCGAGGACAGGTTCTGAGCGACTGACGACCAGAGGGAGGAAGGAGTCGAAGAATCTTATTCAACTC
>CAYXAD010000214.1:1022-6259 GCA_964462965.1 uncultured Salinivenus sp. | reverse complement strand
CTCGGATCGGGCAGCGAGCCTGTCCGTAGGACCGCCGGACCGAGACCGGCAGAGAGTGACGACATTTCATTTCCCGTCCATCTTCTGATCATGCAACGGCTTCTCCTGTGTGTCGGCCTGCTTCTTCTCGTCGGAGGGCCCGCGGCCTGGGCACAGACCGACGGCGTGCTGTTCCTCGACGACGAGACGCACCGCTTCCTGCAGAAGCACAAGACGCACGGTCATCTGCCCGACGCCTTTCTCTCCCACCGGCCCCTCTCAGCGTATGAAGCGCGGGCCTACCTCGACACCCTTGCCGTTCGCGACAGCGCCGACCAGCTGTTGTCTGATGCAGAGCGGAGGCGCTTGGCCCAGCTTCGAGGGAAGGGGGCTCGCCCCGGTGCGGGCTGGGCCCAGCGGTCCTTCTCCGTCTACGACAACGGACACGACCTCCTTTCCGCCGAAACCGATCGGTATGGGCTGCAGCTCAATCCGCTGTACTACGGATACATCGGGCCCACGCTCGAACGCACGGCCTCGGACCGCTTCGTCAACGCCCGCGCCTGGCGAAACACGCGCGGCCTTCGCCTCTCGGGGCACGTGGGCGACCACCTCTTCGTCGAGAGTCGCATGCTCGAAAATCAATGGCAACCCATCTGGCCGGCCTTCGAAAATAATACTGCTCCGCGCACCTCGCACATCTCGTTCTACGACGACGGCGATCCATACAACTTCTTTGAGGCGACGGGGATCGTCGGCCTGCGCACCCGTCACTTCGAGGTGCGGCTCGGGCGCGATCGCAACCACTGGGGCCCGGGCCAGGGAAGCCTCTTCCTGTCCGACTACAGCACCGTGTACGACCAGGCCCAGATCCGCACCACGCTCTGGCGGCTGCAGTACACGTTTCTCCTGGCTCGCTTCCTCGACGCCAATCCTCCCGAAACGGGCCGGAATAGTTTGTTTCGCCCGTCCCGGTACGGGGCGCTCCATCGTCTATCGGTGCAGGTAGGCGACGACGTCGAACTCGATTTCTACGAGGGGATCGTCATGGGCCGCGACACGACGGCCGGGCATCGCAGCAGCGGGTTCGACCCGGCCTACCTCAATCCCGTCATCGTCTTTCGGGCCGTGGAGCGCGACCTGGGAAGCCCGGACAATGCCCTGCTGGGCGTCGGCGGCGCGTGGACCGTCACGCCCGGCCTGCGCGTCTACGGGCAGTTTCTGCTCGATGAACTGCGCGTCAGTGAGATTGGCACCCAGTGGTGGGCCAACAAATGGGGGTGGCTTACGGGGCTCCATTTGGCTGAGCCCGGCGTGCCTCACCTGTCGGTTCGTGCGGAGGCAACTCGCCTCCGGCCCTACCTCTACAGCCACTTTACGGGGGCCACGGCCTTCACTCACATGGACGACGGGCTGGGCCATCCGGCCGGGCCCAACAGCCTCGACCTCGCCCTCTTTCTGGACTACGAGCCGCCGGGGCGGTGGCGGACCTTCCTGAATGCGTCCTTCACGGTGCGAGGGCGTAACACCGAGACAGAAAACTATGGGGCCGACCCGACGGAGTCGTTTCGCACCCGCGTCCGGAGCCGGAACGTAGCGTTCTTGCAGGGCGTGCGTCAGCGGCAGGGCTTGATCGAGGGCGCCGTCGAATACGAGCTCCTACCGAACCTGTACGGGACCCTCGCGCTGCGGGGGGAGATGGTGGACGACGCCCTCCGCGGCCGCGACGCCTACCTCAGCCCGCGCCTGGTCCTGCGGTGGGGCCTGCCGGTGCAGAGCCTGCGGTACTAACGTCTGTTTGCCGCGCTCGGCTGTGAAGTCGACCTGTCCCGGCGAGTCCAATTGGGGCCACTATGCCAGAGTCATGAGTTGACGAGTTATGAGTGAGGAGAGGGTCTTATCTGGGCGCTGTGCAACTCTGCTCGATGCCTGGGGACGTGTGTGGTCAAGAGAGAGCAGTGGGCAGCGATCCGTTATGGGAGGATCGTTTGTTTCCGTCGAGATGTCCCCCTCAGCGGAAGATCGAACAGAACGTTGGGCAGCGAGTGGGCTTTGAATATAAATGGGGGAAGCGGCCGGACTGCTTCCGAGCCGCCTCGACATTGCGCCCGGCCCTGTTCGATTCTCCTACACTCGCCACTCCGACGTCATGGCTGATTTTCAATTCACGGACGCCCCCTTCGAACACTCGGCGTCCATTCCGCCGGAATACACGTGTGAGGGAGAGGACGTATCGCCCCCCCTGGAATGGACCGCGCCGCCGGACGGCACGGAGAGTCTCACGCTCGTCGTCGAAGATCCGGACGCCCCGGTGCCGTCGGCCTTTACGCACTGGGTTCTCTTCAATCTCCCGGCGGACGCACGGGAACTGCCTCGCCAATACCGAACCGAGGACCCGCACCCGAGTGCGAATGGGCTCGAGCCGCACGCGGGCCGCAATGATTTCGGAGACGTGGGCTACGGCGGGCCCTGTCCTCCTGAAGGCGACGACCCGCATCGCTACTTCTTTCGGCTCCACGCCCTCGACACGACCCTCGATCTCGATCCGGGTGCCGATCCCGACACGGTGGCCGAGGCCATCGACGGCCACGTCCTCGCGACCGCCGAGCACGTAGGCACCTATCAGCGCAGCGAGTGAGGGCGGCGGCCGCTAGAGGCCCTTTCATGGGTTGAAGCTTCCTGCCGGTGTCGTGGGGTGTGCCGCAATCGTGTTGGGGTTTGGGAGTATGGGAGTCTGTGGGGCCGAGAGGGAGTTGGCCCACCGTGTCTAAACACCTGTGTTCGCTCGGAGGGGGAAGACCCATAGACGTAGGGGCGCACTGCCGTGCATCCAGCCAGGCCCCATGGGTCCCACATGCCCGTAGCCTCGAGACCCACCGTGGTCGTTTAGAAGCTGTATCCGAGGCTCAGTCCGGCCCAGAGCTGGGGGCGGCTGGCACTGTAGAACGGAACGAGCCCGATACGGAAGACGAATCCACCACCGACCGGCTGATAGCGATATCCGAAGGTGCTCGTCACGCCGGCAAACCCTGCTCCGCCCACGGAGCCATACCGTTCGAGCTCACCCCCCGCTGCCATGAAGAGCGGGCCCGCTCCCAGTTCCAGGCGGTGGCTTCCCGAGCTGGCCAGGTAATTGGCTGTGATCGGAAAAATGGCGACTCCAATCTGATCGTCGGTCGGCTGGTCAGATTGTCCCCCAAATACCATGAAGCCCACCCGGCCGCTAAAGTGATCGGCAAACTTGCGGTCGTAGTTCACTGTGTAGATTCCAGCATTTCCCCCAAGTTCGAGGTATACGCTGTGTTTTGCGGATTGCGGGTTCGGCTCCTCCGCTTGGGCGTAGGTGGTCTCCGACGAAAGAAGGACGAGGAGAAGGAGAGCCGACCCAATGGAAAAGAGGGAATAAAGAGAGATGTGTACTCGGTTTTGTGCCATAATAGAGTGGGGGAATAAAATGAGAGGATGAAGAGGGAAATAATACTTGAATTGGCATCAATCATCAACTCTTTCCCTACCAGTTCTCTGCCCAAGAGGGCTTCGCCCCGGAGACTCCTTTCTCGGCGGCAACGGACTTCTTTTGGAGGCGAGTGAGAGGGGAGAAGACTCCCGAAAACTCGGCCTTCGGAAAGGAGAGGCCTGCTCCAAAAACGAGTGAATCGATGGGGCGAGTGCGATCCTCCGGTAGCCCCCCCGTATCATACATCGAGTGTTTGCCTGTCTGTCTGCCTGTCCTATGGACGATCATTCTTCCACGCGTCCCTCGCAGCTGTCGTCGATGCCGTGGCAATGGAGGCCTGGACGAGAAGAGTCGGCATGGAAAGCATTTTGGCGGTCGCTCTCTCCGCCTCAGCTCTTCGTCGGCTCCTTTCTCTTCCTCATTCTCATGGGGACGATCGGCTTCAAGGTGTTGCCGGGACTATACACCGGACCGCCCCTGGACTGGGTCGACGCCCTCTTCACGGCCACGAGTGCCGTCTGCGTGACCGGCCTCATCGTGGTCGACACAGCCACCTACTTTACGACGTGGGGACAGGCCTACATCCTGCTCCTGATTCAACTCGGCGGCCTTGGGTTCATTTCTTTCACTTCCGTGATTATTGTCGCGCTGGGGCGGCGCCTGTCGCTCCGGCACGAAGTCCTGGCCGGCGGGGGCACGGACGTGGTCCGCGAGATCGACTATCGGGCGCTCCTGGGGGCCATTTTTCGGTTTACATTTGTCATGGAAATCGTCGGTGGAGTCTTGCTCTACCTGTGCTGGGTGCCTCGATTTGGATGGGACGGGGCCGTGTGGCATTCGGTCTTTCACGCGGTAAGTGCCTTCTGCAACGCCGGGTTTTCCACGTTTACGACCTCCTTGATGGGGTTTCAGGCCAACCTGCCCCTCCTGATGGTCGTGATGGTCCTCATCGTGGTCGGTGGGCTCGGCTTTCTGACGCTAGAGGAGCTGTACCTGTGGCGCGGGGCCCGAAAAAAGGAGCGTCGCTTTCGGTTGTCGGTCCACTCCCAAATCGTCCTCGGCACGACCGCCCTCCTCATCGTGGGGGGATGGATTGCCTTTACCGGCTACGAGTGGACCAATACATTGGCGGACATGAACCTGGCTCAGCGGCTCGTGAACGGCCTCTTCGCGAGCATCACACCCCGCACGGCCGGGTTCAACACCATCGACTACAGCCAGACCAGCCCGGGCACCAACTTCCTGACCATCATTTACATGGTCATCGGCGGCTCGCCGGGGTCGACGGCCGGGGGACTCAAGACGACCACCATTGCCTTGATTGGCCTCATGGCTTGGTCTCGCCTGCAGGGGTCGCCCACGACGAGCATTTCCGGGCGGACGCTTCCGGAGGAGACCCTGCAAAAAGCCATGAGCCTCTTCGTCTTGGCCTCCGGGATCATGGCGGTGTTCGTTTTTCTCTTCAGTGTCACCGAGTTTCCGGAAACCCTCGCCGCCTCGACGGCTCCGTTTCTGACCTACATGTTCGAGGTGGTAAGTGCCTTCAACACAGTCGGCCTCTCGATGGGCGCCACGGGCGACCTATCCGAGGTCGGGCGAGTGCTTACCGTCGTGCTCATGTTTATGGGGCGGGTGGGGCCGCTCACCTTGGTGGCGGCCATGTCCCGAAAACCGAAGCGCTTCTCGGGGGATTTCCGGTATGCCAAGGAGGATGTGGTCGTCGGATGATTTGGGGCGAGGGGAGCGTGGCGCATGGGGGAGAACTCGGGTGGTGAAGGCATTAAGGTTGATGGATTTTGAA
>CAYXAD010000214.1:0-1012 GCA_964462965.1 uncultured Salinivenus sp. | reverse complement strand
TAGAGTCCGAGTCGAGGGCGATAACGGCCCGCTTCGGGCGTCTCTTGTGCATGAAAGGAGAGGAGAGACGTAGCAATGCTACGTCCTCTCCTTCTCTACACCACCTGGCACGTTCACTCTCGCAGATTCCACTTTTGATTCTTTTCGAGTCATGAAACAGCGATTTGTCATTATCGGGCTCGGCAACTTTGGGTCGAGCGTGGCCGAGGCGCTCTACGGGCGCGGCAACGACGTCATTGCCGTAGATACCGATGAGGAAGCGGTGGACCGCGTGGCTTCTCACTGCTCTCGGGCCGTCGTGGCCGACGGGCGCCAGATCGAAACGCTCGAAGAGATTGGCGCCGGCGGGTCTGACGCTGCCATCGTGAGCACGGGGGAAGACATTACGGCGAGCATCCTCGCCACGATGGCCCTGGAAGACCTCGGAATCGAGTCCATCTACGTGAAAGTGATTTCCCACAACCATGCCCGGGTGATGGCCCGAATGGGGGTGACGGAAACGATCTTTCCGGAGCGCGAGTCGGGCTTCAACCTGGCCAGCCGCATCTCGGAACGGGGGGTGCTCAACTACGTGCGCATGGCGCGCAACCTCAGTGTGCAGGAGCTTGTGGTGCCGGAAGAGTGGCGGGGCGAGACCCTTCGCACGCTAGAGGTGCGCAATCGGTTTGGCGTTTCCGTGGTGGCCATTCACGACACGACGACCGACGACATGTTGGTGCCTCCGGATCCGGACGAAACGCTGGTGGCAACCGACACGCTGCTGCTGGCGGGCACGGACGAGGCCCTCGAGGGAGTGGCTGAGATGGTCAGCGCTTCGACGGACTGAACCGGAGCGTTTGGGCGGCTGGTGTCGTGGAGTGTGAGCGAAGGCATCGATCAAAGGCATTGCTGCATCTCGCCGATCTCTGTCGGCGAAGCCTAAGGGGGCTATTCGTCAGTCGAAGTCATCCCGATAGGAATCGAGGACACGTCCCGACCGAGCATGCCCCTGGCACGGGCAGTGGAGGGATCT
>CAYXAD010000213.1:0-6316 GCA_964462965.1 uncultured Salinivenus sp. | reverse complement strand
GCCGAGGACGTGCACGATGTGCTGTACGAGCAAGGGCACGTTCATGAGAAAGCGTTGTAGGGGGGTGCAACAAAAAACGAACGAACGTGCAACAAAAAAAGCCGCCAAACCGGCGACTCGCGGACAAAACGGCCGATTCAGAGCGCGCGGCGACGCTGGCGGCCGATGATTAGAGTTGTAGTAACCTGCAGCGACTTGAAGATTCTCAGTCGCGTGCGTCGCGGTTCAGCTCCTTAGCACGGTCGTATTCTTCGACCTCCGACTCGGTCCCGAAGAGGACGACTGTTGAGTCGCCCTCCTCGAGCTCTCGGGCATCCCCCTCGGCCTGGTCCTCATGATTGGCGAAGGGGTCCGGCTCCCAGTCGTGGATGCAGTTCCACCCCCCGCAGTGTTGGATGACGGGTTCGAGGTTGCCGTTTCGCATCTCACGGATGCGCTTGACGTGGTGAGTGCTTCCCACCATGGCTCGGCAGAACGGACGAGTGGTATTCCTTACGACACCGACGTACTCGAAGTACTCGACCTCTCCGATCCGAGCCTTCTCGGCCTTCGACGCTCGGCCGTATGATTTCACCTGCGTCTTGGCGATCGTGTCGGCATAGTGCGCTGCCTTTCCTCCGGCCTTTGAGATCCGATCTCGGAGCTTGTCGACACCCTCGCCGGCCCGGAGGCCTTTCCGCACTCGGCGTTTGATGTCCTGAAGCGTCGACTCTTTGTACTGTCCGATTTGTGAGTTGCTCACCTTTTCGACTGCCCGCACTCGCTGGAAGGCCCGGCCGACGTCGTCGCCGATGTCGTCGTAGAGATCGTTCACGAGGTCGAGGGTGTCGTCGAACGAGGAGGTGATTTTCTTCACCAGTGGGTCGAGATCGTCATCGAGGAGGTTGCGGAGGTGGCGTTCGAGCTCCGACAGGTCTCGGGCGTCGAGGTCTTGGCGGGCGAGCCAGTCAGTGAGCTTGCTTTCGATGACACGCATCCGTTCCTCGAGGCTGATCCGGCTCAGGAAGCCCTCCAGCTCGCTCTGGAATTTTCGGTAGCGCTCTTGATCGATGCTCATGTGTTTTCCTCTTTCTGACGTTCGAACGACTCCCAGTGCTTCTCGATCGTTTTGAAGGTATACCCGCAGTTGGTGCAGGAGTACCGACGGATCGAGAAGGACTTGAGAGTTTTCTTCCCTCCCAGATTGACCGTGGTCCGCTTTGGGTCGGCATCGTCGGGGTCGTCTTCGGCGATGCCGTGGCAGTTCGGGCAGATCATGGTGAGAAGCTTTGACCGGTGTGCAGCGTTACAAATCGTCGTCCACCGCAGCGTTTCTTTTCTGCGCAGGTTCCCGTTCGGATGCGAGGAAATACTAGACGAGCTCGAAGTGTGGGAGGTCGTCAAAGGCCTGGTCGTCGAGGTCATGGTCGCTATCCCAGTCGCCGCCCCAGCGCAGTTCGTGGGTAATCTCGCCGCGACGGAGGAGTCGATACGCGGCCATTTCGACGTGGCCGGCCAGGTGGTAGAAGCGGTCGTGCTTCTTCCACTCAACGGGCCAGGGTACGAGGTCGACGGCTTTGCTCGGCTTCTCATTGTGCTTGCTCTCGGGCCACTTGAGCTGTGATTTGCCCTGCTCGTAGAGGCGATTCTGACGCTCTTTGGGGCGGTGGCCTTCTATCACTCTGAAGTTGTAGGGGTCAATGACCGCGTTGCAGATGGCGCGGAGGTCGGGGTGGACGGTGCGGAGCTCCTTGCGGGAGTGGTCGGAAAAGGTCGCCATGATGAGATTGAATGTTTTGGAGGTGACGATTAGGCATACTCGCCGGTTCGGTACCGCTTGAGGTAGCGGCTAATGGTGGCCTCGCTCAGCCCCATCCGTTCAGCCGCTTCCCTTTGAGTGAGGTCCTGGTCGTGCACGAGGTGGGCAGCGCGGCGGATTCTCTCTTCGAGGCCTTCGCAGTTCGGATTCCAGGCGTGGTTCGCGGTGGTGTTGATCCATCCCCAGGCGCTCCAGTGGTACAGGGTGCCCTCGGGAACGTCCAGGATGTTGCTCACCACCCGAATCGGGTATGTATCCCACAGGCGATCGGCACGGCGGATGGTCTCTGAGTCGTACTTCCGGATGGCTCGTTTCCTGTGGTCCACGTCGGTCGAGATCCATCCATGCTTTGCCCAGTCTCGCAGCGTGGGCTCGGGGATGCCGAGCTCGTCCGCGACCTCGCCGAGAGGCATCTCGTCCCACAGCTGGTCGGCCTCCTGGACGTCGGAGATCGTGTAGGGACTCATAGTTCGAGGACGGGCTGTGTGAGGTGGTAGCGCGCGTATTGCTTGCCGTCGTCGGAGGTCTCCATTTTTTTCTCGATCTGGTGCCCCTGTCGACGCAGGTCGTAGATGCGCGCGGCGAGGCGGTAGATCTCGTATCGGCGGGCGGCTTCACGCTGTGTAATGGAGCCCTCCTGGCGCAGGTGACGGAGGATCTGCTCGCACTGGGTCATGGGACTTCGTTCATTATGAGAGACTGGTTGCCCTAGGCATCCGGGTCTCGGCCGTTGGTGGTGGAGCTGCCCTGCTGGGGGAGACGGATGCGGTCCGCGTGGAGCTCTGTCGACAGCAATACGGGCGGATGCGTGCGGGTGAGGACATGGAGGTAGATGTTCGCTCCATTTGCGATCGCTTCCCGTTCCTCTTTGGTCGGTTCCCAGCAGCTCACGAGGGCAATCGCTGTCTTTCCGTCGTTCATGGGGTGGCGGCCGACCATGACGGGCATCGAGTTGCATTCGTCTTCGTCCCAGCCGGGTGGGCGTTCGAGTGTGTGGTTGGAGGATTCAAAGTCGGTATTTTGCATGGCTGGTTAGTTGTGGATGGGAGTTAGTAGGGGAGTCCGTCCGGGTGGAGCTCGATTTCGCAGTGAGACGTCCAGACCACGACTCGTCCGTCGACGATCATGTCGAGGTAGGCCATCAAGCGGGTCATTCCTTCCGCTGGGGCCAGCCCGATCGAGGACTGCACACGGATGTCAATGCAGTCCCACTCGCCTAGCTCGGCGTGCGAGGCGTAGACGTCGCCCTTCGGCACGCCGAGCCAGTCGTGGACGCGCTCTTCTACGGCACGCTCCAGGCGAGGGGAATGCATCACTCGGCCGTCGGACGGATGGTGAGTTCGACTTCGGTGCCGGGGGTGATGAGGCCGCGGTACTTCTCGACGTCGAGCCCGAGACGGACCTCGCCGTACGGGATGTTCTGGTTGGCGAAGTCGTTGACGTCGGCCTCGTCGCTCTCCACCGGGCGCAGCAGGAGCTTGTCTCGGGTATCTCCTTCCTGCACGTGAGCGCAGCGGAAGAGGGCGGTGATGGATTTAGGGGCGGCAGTGGTAGCCATAATCGTAGATGGTTGATGGTGAAGGGTGGGCCTGTCGGCCCTGCGATGGTCGTGGCCGGGGCGGGATTCGAACCCGCGTTCATCCCTTCCGCCGTCATCATAGGCTCTGCTCCTTCGTCCGTCTGAATCCGACTCGGGACTGCATGGACCACTCTGCTACCCGGCCACCAGTAACTATCCGGCGTCCTCGGGCGTGAAGTCGAGGTAGTACTTCTTGCCAGGCTCAAACCAGTCCTGCGATTCTTCGGCGTCGATCGTGAGTTCGAGCTCGCCAAAGGGGGAGGCATCAGCGAAGTCACTGTCCTCTCCCGCAGGGTCGGTGTCGGTGACGGCGCTCAGGAAGACTTCTTCCCGGCCGCGCTTCTTGTGGACTTCGTTGCAGCGGAACTTCGCTCGCATATAGTTGGGCTGAGACATGGGGTTTTAGGGATTGATGAAAGAGACCACGATGGTCGTGGCCGGGACCGGATTTGAACCGGCGACCTCGGAGATCAAGGGGGCCCCTTTCTCCGCGCTCTGTCCTCACTGAGCTACCCGGCCGTCTCCCCGCATCGGCCACTCGCGCACGAGCAGCGGCGGGGTCTGCAGGTGAAAGAGAACGGGCGGCTATTCGACCTCGACGGAGGGTTCGTCGTGCTCCTCGATGGCCTCGACCCCGTCCAGGTCGCGCACGAGGTCGGGCTCTTCCTTCAGGGTGCTCTTTCGAGGCACCTTCTTCTGGATGCGGATCAGGTCCTCTCGGCCGATCTCTTCGAGGGCTTCGATCACCCGATCCTTGTCGAGCCACTTGAAGTTGAACTTCTTCTTTCGGTAGGAGACCGAACCGAAGATCGACGAGTACGTCTTGCCGTCGCAGTCTTCAAGGACCGCCTCCTGGTTTTCTTCGGCCCACTGCTCGATGGCCTGGCGGCGGGCCTCGATCGCCTCTTCGCGGTTCTCGATGTACTGGCGGTGCTGAGACTCGATGTCCTCGATGTCTTCTTCGATCTGCTCCTTTTGCTTCCGCAGCTCGGCGGTGGAGTCCTCCACCTTCCGTTCGCGCTTTTGCTTCTCGCGCTGGAGGTCGCTGGCCTCTTCGAGGAGGTCGTCGACGTCGTCGCGCGACTCGATCTGGTCGAGGAGCTCGTCGGGTTCTGCGCTGAGGGTAGCCATAAGGTGAGTGAGTGTGGTTTTGAGGTGGGGCCTCCGGCGGCGGCCCCGTGTGGTTTGCGGTGAGCCGTCCCGCCGGGACGGCAGATTTAGTTGGGATAGATGTGCGGGGTGACGGCCTCCCCGCCGGCCACGTCGGCCGGAGGGTCGTCGCTCGTCCAGTCGAGGACCATCGGGCTGTTGGCCATCGTGAGCCATCGGGGGTTGTCGTTCCAGTCGCGCAGGATGTCTTCGGCCCACTGGTGCAGGTTCACGCGCACGCTCCGTTTCAGGCAGAGGAACGTCTCGAAGCTGATGCCCATCTGCTCCCCAATGCGCAGCCGGCGAAACTCCTGGGCCCAGTATTCGATGGCCCGGCGTGTGAGGCCGTCTCGGTTCTGTCCGTAATCGGGCATGGTTATGCGTGGGCGGTCTGGTTCTGCTTCTCGCGAACGAGGGCGTCGAGCTCCTCCTTGACGGCCTCTTGCTTCTCCGAGTTGGTGGTCTTCCCCCGCTCGATGTCGCTGATGGTAGAGCGTGGGACGCCGCTGCGCTTTTCCAGGTCGCGCAGGCTCACGCCCAGGGCCTCGCGTTGCTCGCGGATGCTGAAGTCGATGACCTCCTCGCTCATCTCCTTCAGGCCCGCATCGCGCATCATTTCAAGCTTTTGCTCGATGTGGTAGTCGAGCTCCAGGGGCGTCTCGTAGAGGGCGGCCAGGCGCGTGGCCACTTGCGGGTCGATGACGTCGCCGTAGACGGCGTCGAGGTAGCGGAGCCGCTCCTCGTGGGTCATCCAGCCTTCCGACGGGGACAGGGTGAGCTGGCGGCTGCGGTACTCGACTTCGCCGAACTTCTCCAGCTTGGCGGCGAGGGGCTCCTGGCCCACCAGGATGACGCTGAAGAGGTTGTCGTGGCCCTTGTAGATCGCGGTCTCGCGGGCGTCTTTTAGGGCCAGCAGGGTGTTGGCGTGGATGCGATGGGCGTTCTCGATGACGACGCAGATGTCCCGGCCCTGGACCACGACCTCCTCGCCGATCATGCGAGCCATCTGGATGCACCGGGCGTTCATGTCGCGCCGCGGGCTTTCGCTGCCTCCGATTTCGTCGATGATGTTGGAGACGATGTGCCCGATCGTCAGATTCTCCTTGTCGAAGTTCTGGACGTAGATCATCTGGTCACGGCCCAGCTGCTCGGTGAGGGCCTGGCGGACCAGGATGCTCTTGCCGCTCCCGAACGGCCCGACGACGCCGAGCATCTGCTGGCTGTCGACGGCGTTCTGAATGCGTGCGGCGCGGCGATCGTGGTGGTCGCCCCAGTAGATGGCGTTCGGGTCGAGGCCGAAGTGTCGAAAAAGCTCTACGTTGCGATTCATGGGCGTCGTTGCTTTGTTGATGAGTGTTGGTTGTGCTGCTCGGAGGGTTATTCTTGTGGATTAAGCCGACCCTCCGGGCGACCCGGACCGGGCTACTGCCGAAGGCGAGGACGCCTCCGTCGCCGAGGACCGGGAGCGGGTCGACGTCGCGGAGTGAATCGACCTTCTCGTGGTGGCCGGACGAGGTGATTCAGCCTCCGAACCCCGGGCGCCGGTCGTCCTCCGGCAGTGACCGGACGAGGTGATTCAACCTACAAACCCCGGGCTTCACCCGGGGCGTCAAACGTACGCCGGCTCCCGATGGTCGCCTCCGGATCGGGAGCCCGGGCTCCACCGCGGGCTCCCGAGCACGTCTTCGACCTACGACGCTCCTACGCCCCGACGCCTACCCCGCCCGGGTTTCACCCGGGGCGGCGGAGATGCCGCTGGTCATCATCGTCGAACTGCTCATCAGCACGCC
>CAYXAD010000212.1:0-6398 GCA_964462965.1 uncultured Salinivenus sp. | reverse complement strand
CGTCGTTCGTTTGGGCGACACCATGGTTCTTTCGACCGCCACGCTGAGCGATTCCGTACGGGAAGGATCTAATTTCTTCCCCTTGACGGTCGATTACCGCGAAAAGTTTGCCGCCGGAGGGAAGGTGCCGGGGGGGTTCATCAAGCGGGAAGGTCGACCCACGGACAAGGAAACCCTTACGGCTCGCCTGGTGGATCGCGCGATTCGTCCTCTCTTCCCGGAGGGCTTTTATCACGACGTCCACCTCGTGAACTTCGTCATCTCGGCAGGAAGAGACTATGATGCTGACGTGCTCGCCGGGGTGGGGTCCTCGGCGGCGCTGATGCTCTCGGGAGCGCCCTTTCAGGGGCCGATTGCAGAGGTCCGCGTCGGCCGCGTCGATGGGGAGTTCGTCATCAACCCGACGATGCAGCAGACGGAGGAGAGTGACATGGACCTGATCGTGGCGGGCAAAGAAGATGCGCTCGTCATGGTTGAAGGGGAAGCCGATGAGATTAGCGAAGAATCGATGATCGAGGCGCTGGACGAGGCGCATCGGTCCATTCGCAAGCTTTGCCAGGGACAGAACCAGCTCGTCGAGAAGTCTGGTGAGCCGGAGCCCTTTGAGTGGGAGCAGGATGTCGTTCCCGAGGCGCTCGTGCAGCAGATGAAAGAGAAGTATGGGACCAAGGTGGCGGAGCATATCCGGGGTCCGTACGACAAGGAGCACTTCCATGGGGGCATCGATGCCATCAAGGATGAGGCCGTAGACGAGGTCCTCGGCGACGAAGACGAGACGCCGGAAGGATACACGTCGTCGGACATCCGCGATGCCGTCTCGGAGGTTGAGAAAGAGGAGATGCGCACGATGATCCTCGAGGATGGGCGTCGCATTGACGGCCGGGACCAAGAGGATGTGCGGGACCTCTGGATGGAGATCGGTTATCTTCCGAGGGTTCATGGCTCTGCCATCTTTACCCGAGGAGAAACACAGGTTCTGGGATCCATCACGCTCGGCACCTCCGAGGACGTGCAGGCCATCGACGAGGTCTTTGCAGAAACGGACAAGACCTTTTATCTGCACTATCGCTTCCCGCCCTTCTCCGTTGGGGAGGCCAGTTTCCTTCGGGGGCCCAAGCGGCGGGAGATCGGCCACAGCATGCTCGCTGAGCGAGCGCTCCGTCCTGTCATTCCGGAGCAAGAGGACTTTCCGTATACCATCCGCATCAATGCAGACGTGATGGAGTCCAACGGCTCGTCCTCGATGGCGAGCGTCTGTGCGGGCAGCCTCGCCCTCATGGATGCCGGTGTGCCCATCGAGAAGCCGGTGGCCGGTATCGCCATGGGACTCGTCCAGCGGGACGATCAGACGCGGATCCTGACCGACATCCTCGGCCAGGAGGATCACCTGGGCGACATGGACTTCAAGATCACGGGGACGCGTGACGGCATCACGGCGTGTCAGATGGACATCAAGATTGAAGGGCTCTCGCGAGATGTTCTCTTGAAGGCCCTGAAGCAATCCCGCAAGGCCCGGCAGTTTATCCTCGACAAGATGGAAGAGACCATCGCCGAGCCCCGGACGGAGCTTTCGGAGTACGCTCCGCGGCTCACAAAGCTCACCATCGACCCCGACCGCATCGGTGCCGTCATTGGGCCGGGTGGAAAGGTGGTCAAGAGCATTCAGAAAGAAACCAACACCGAGATCTCTGTGGAAGAGGAAGAAGGTGTGGGGCTCGTCACGATTGCGGCCACGAATCAGGAAGACGCCGAGGCCGCCATCGAGCGGGTCAAGCAAATCGTCGCTGTGCCGGAAGAAGGAGAAGATTACATCGGCACCGTGAAGGGCATTCGCGACTTCGGTGCCTTCGTGGAGATCATGCCCGAGAAGACGGGGCTGCTTCACGTCTCCGAGATTTCTCACGATTACGTCGAGGACGTCGAGGATTATCTCCAGGTCGGAGACAAGGTGAAGGTCCACCTCCTCGAGATTCACGACGATGGCAAGATGCGGCTGACGCGGAAGCCGTTCCTCTCAGAGGAAGAACCCAAAGAAGCCGAAGAAGCCTAAATCAGGAGAATTCCGCTTTTCGGTCCGACCTGTGTGAAGAGGCGAGAGCCAATGTCCGGCTCTCGCCTTTCGCATAGGCGTCCACTTTGTCTCTCTTCTTTCGGGGGGAACGACCGTCGTAGATTGCATCGTCATCTCAGATTATCATGAACATCCTCGTCACTGGGGGAGCCGGGTACATCGGAAGTGCAGTCGTTCAGCAGCTTGTAGAGGCTGGGGAAGATGTTCTCGTCTTTGACAACCTGTCCCAGGGCCATCGATCCGCCGTGCCCGAGGAGGCGGAGTTTGTAGAGGGAGATTTGCGGGATCCGGATCACATTACTCAGGTTCTCGCCGACTACGAACCGACGGCGATTATGCATTTTGCGTCCCATACGCTGGTCGGCGAGTCGATGGAACAGCCCTTCCTGTATCTCGACGACAATGTCCGCTGTGGCATTCACCTGATACGGGCGGCTGTTGAGCAGGGCGTGGAGCGCTTTATCCTGTCTTCGACGGCCAATCTCTTCGGGAAGCCGGACACAATTCCGATTGACGAAGAGGCAACGATCACGCCCGGCAGTCCCTACGGAGAGTCGAAGTTTATCCTGGAACGGATCCTGCATTGGATGGACCAACTGGATCGTCTCCAGTATGCCTCTCTTCGGTACTTCAATGCGGCGGGGGCTGCTGCTCCCACTCGCGGAGAGGACCACGACCCGGAAACCCATCTCATTCCCTTAGTGCTGGAAACAGCACTGGGACAGCGAGACAAGTTTGTGATCTACGGGGACGATTACGATACCCATGATGGAACGTGTGTGCGTGACTTCGTACACGTTTTAGATCTTGCCCAGGCCCACATTCTCGCCCTTCGAGCACTTGATGAAGGGAGCCGTGTATATAACCTTGGAAATGGGGAAGGATACAGCGTTCGAGAAGTGATTGAGGTCGCAAAGAAGGTCACGGGACGAGATTTTCCCGTAGAAGTGGGAGATCGGCGGCCCGGTGATCCAGCAGTGCTGATTGCCAGTAGCGATAAGATTCGAGAGGAGCTGGGCTGGGAGCCCGAATACGGAGACCTCGAGGACATCATTGGGACCGCCTGGGAATGGCACCGTGCCCATCCGCAGGGATATGCGACCGATGATTGAGAAACGATTGGTGCGTCTCGTCTCGCGTGATCGCCCTACGTCAGAAACCATCCGATAATCCATGTATCGCGTCGAGCTGCAGCAGTTTGAGGGGCCGTTGGACCTACTGCTGTTCTTTATCAAGCGAGACGAGATCGACATTTACGACATTCCCATTGCACGGATTGCCGACGAATATCTCGCGTATGTCCGGGTGCTCGAAGAAATTGATCTGGACGGGGTCGGAGATTTCATTTACATGGCGGCCTTGCTGATCAACATCAAGGCCCGCATGCTTCTTCCGACCGAAGAGACGGACGAAGAGGGAGAGGTCGTCGACCCGCGCCGCGAGCTCGTTGAGCGTCTTCTCGAGTATGTTCGCTTTAAGGAAGCGGCCGACCAGCTCGAGACGCGATTGGAGCATCGGCGGGAGCATTTTACGCGGGGGGACGCGTCGATGGACCAGGAGCGGGTCGAAGACGAGCATGAGGTGGACGTTGATGCCTCCGTCTACGAATTGGTAGAAGCCCTTGGACGGGTTCTTGAGAAGGCGGAAGAGGAGGAGGAACCGATCCATGAGGTGGAGCCCCTCGAGCATTCCGTTGAAGAACAGCAACGTTATATTCTGCGGCGTCTGGTGGAAGAGTCCAGTATCTCCTTTGGGCGACTCGTGGAAGGCGGTTCGAAGGGCTTTATTATTGCTACATTTCTGGCGGTCCTCGAGCTGGCCCGTCAACAGTATCTGCGCCTCCAACTCCTAGAGGGCCAGACGGATTTTGAGGTGGAGGAGCGAGGGGAAAAGCCGCTTCAACCCGACGATCCTGCGTTGCAGGAGGTGCCTGAGCCCGGAGGCGACGGAGCCCTCTCCAACGGCACCGCGACGTAACGTTCTCCTTTAGTTCCGTTATTGCAAGAGAAATGTCCGATCCCGACGCCCAACAGGACCCCTCAGACTCCACTGATGGAGCGCCCGCTTCCTCTGACTCGGTGGAGGACCGTAACAACACTGCCGACGAGCATACGCTTATTGAGGCTGTTGAAGCAATCATTTTTGCTGCGGACGAGCCTGTTGAGCCCGGCCACATCGGTGAGATTGTTTCCGAAGTTACTGGCCGTGAAGAGCCTTCGATCGAGGAAGTGACTGCTGCCGTTGAGCACCTCAATCAGGAGTATCGAGAGAATAGCAGGGCCCTCGTCGTAAAAGAGTGGGGCGGCGGGTACCGCATGGCGACTCGCTCTTCCCTGGCTCCCTTCGTCAAGACGCTCTTCGTCGGGGAGCAGGAGACGAGTCTTTCCCGTTCTCTTCTCGAAACCCTTGCGGTACTGGCCTATCGTCAGCCGGTCACGCGGCCGGAAGTCGATTTCATTCGGGGGGTGAACTCGGACTATGCCATTCGTAAGCTGATGGAAATGGAGTTGGCGGACGTCAAAGGCCGGGCTGACTCGCTGGGTCGACCTCTTCTGTACGGCACCACAGATCACTTTTTAGAGCAGTTTGGTCTCGAAAATCTGGATGATTTGCCGACTCTCCGGGAGGTGGAGGAGCTTCTAGACGATCCGGCCTTTGATGAGGAGCGTGCGAAGCTCCTCCAACTTGACGCCGAGGAGGGGGTATCGGTTGACCCTCTCGAAGAAGTAAACGGTGAAAAGGACTCGGGAGAGAGTGAAAGTACGGACTGAAGAGGGTAGGCGAGGGACCTTCCGATGGGTCTATTCGTCTAATTTCACTCGATGCACTCCGCAAGAATCGTGTGTACGAAATGACGGCTCAATACGATCGTGCACAGAAAGAAGGCATGCGCATTAACAAGTACATTGCTCATGCCGGGGTGTGCTCTCGTCGCGATGCAGACCGTCTTGTCGAGCAAGGACGAGTCGAAATCGACGGTGAGATCGTAACTGAGCACGGGACGAGGGTGCACGAAGGAGAAACCGTCACGGTAGATGGAGAGACCATACATCTACGGACCCTCGAGTACCTTCTCCTGAACAAACCGAAGGACACGATCAGCACGACGGAGGACCCGAAGGGGCGTCAAACGATTCTCGATGCGATTGGCGTTCCCGAGGAAAATCCCTCTGGGCTTTTCCCCGTGGGGCGTCTCGATCGGAATACGACGGGGGTGCTTCTCGTAACCAACGACGGGGACCTCGCCCACCGCCTGATGCATCCGAGCTACGAGGTCTCCAAGATTTACTACGTTCGTACGCAGAAACAGGTGAAGCCCCACGAGATCGATCAGCTTCGTCGAGGGATTGAGCTCTCCGACGGAGAGGCCGCGGCCGATCAGGTTGCGTATCTGGATCCTCAGGGAAAGACGGATGTTGCGTTGGAGCTCCACGAGGGACGCAACCGGCAAATTCGGCGCATGATGGAGGCCCTCGGACACGATATCGTTCAGCTCGAGCGAGCGAAATACGCTGGACTAACGACCGGAACGCTCCAGCGAGGGGAGTGGCGCTGGCTTGCGGACGAGGAAGTGCGTGCGCTGCGCAACCAAGTTGATTTGAATTAAACCGACTTAGTACCCATGAGCGGCACGGCAACGAACGGGACCGTTGATTCTCTTCAAGAGCGTAAGATTAAGACGGAGGGTCTGACGTATGATGACGTACTCCTCGTGCCGGCACGGTCCACGGTGATGCCCCGGGAGACGGATACCTCTTCCTGGCTGACCGAGCGAATTCAATTGAATGTGCCGATTTTGTCCGCGGCCATGGACACTGTTACCGAGGCGGACATGGCCATTGCGTTGGCCCGAGAGGGGGGTGCCGGAGTGCTTCATAAGAACATGACGATTGAAGACCAGGCCGCCGAGGTGCGCCGGGTGAAACGCTCGGAGAATGGGATGATTTTGGATCCAATCACGATCTCTCCCCACGATACCGTTCAGGATGCTCGCCACATGATGAGTCACTACTCGATCGGGGGAATTCCGGTCGTGGACGAGTCGGGCAAGCTCGTGGGCATCGTGACGAACCGAGACGTTCGCTTCGAGCTGTCGGGGGATACCCCCATTCGGGAGATGATGACAGTGGAGAACCTCGTCACTGCACCGGTTGGCACGACGTTGGACGAGGCGATCGAAATTTTACAGCGCCATAAGATCGAGAAGCTTCCTGTTGTTGACGAGGAGAACTATCTGAAGGGACTTATAACCTTTAAGGACATTCGAAAGCGCCGCAAGCACCCGCACGCTGCCAAGGACGACCATGGTCGGCTCCGGGTCGGTGCG
>CAYXAD010000211.1:0-6462 GCA_964462965.1 uncultured Salinivenus sp. | reverse complement strand
TACCAACGCCTAGGCCTCAGGCGTATGGTTCCTCCTAGGTCCTTCCATGCTGGTCAGCCCCCCACCGTTTTCCGCTATTCCCTGCCATAAACGATTCGCCGCCTTCCATGCCGTTTACCACCCCGGCTGCTCGTCGTGCCTTCAAGGCACTTCCTCTCATCCGACTGATGGTAGGAGCCATTGCACTCTCTGAAGGCCTGCAGAAATTTCTCTACCCCGGCCTTCGAGGCCCCGGCCGGTTTGCCGAGATTGGCTACCCAGCCCCCGAGTTTTTCGGCTACTCCGTCGGCATCGTGGAGGTCGTGGGCGGCCTGCTCATTCTGCTCGGGCTCTACACGCGCTGGGTGGCGATCCTTCCGGCGTTGATCATGGTGGTGGCGTTCATCACGACGAAGATTCCCATTCTGCTCGGACAGGGGTTTGGACCGTTCGTCGTACGCGACATGGATGTCTACGGCTTCTGGGGCATGGCCCACGCCATGCGGACAGACTGGGCCATGCTCCTCGGGTCGCTGGTTCTAATCATCGCTGGAGGAGGCCCCTGGTCGCTCGATGCCTATCGTCAGAGTTCAACCTTGTAGCCTGGAAGCTCTCAGCGTTCGAAGGGAGCTTCGTGCCCCAAAATACCTTCGTACCCGACTCCAGAACCCAGTCCAAATCAAGCGCTTCCGCCAGTGCCAGGCCCTTCGATGAAGCTCCGAAAACGCGCTATCAAAAGGAGACCTCCACCGTAAACCGAGCGCGCGTGTCCGGATCACTGGCTGTGCTCACATTCCGCAGGCGAAGATTGGGCATGAGACTCACGTTCGGATGCGGTCGATAGGCAACAGCTGCCAACAGGAGCGTTTCGAACCGAGCCGGGCCTGAGGCCTCCTCGCGACTCCGATCGACTCGAGCCACGAGCTCCCAGTCAGGAGCTACTTCTGCGACCGCAAAGCCGCTAAGCCCGACATCCCGGAGGGTTTCAGCGTTTTCGTACGTGAGGGTGTACCAGTACCCTTCCAGTCCAAGCCGAAAGGGGCCCGGATCGTAGCTGCCAAACGCCGACAGGCGAACGCCTCGATCCCGCTGATCTCCATACCCGGCGTAGTCGGCGCCGGCGACGAGCGTTACCTCCTCGGACGGAGTGCCTACGAGCTGGCCGTACACCCGCTTGTATGGATCTGTCTCCGGACGGACCCCGCTATTATTGGCGAGCATGACGGCATAGCGAACGGTTTCTCCAGGGCCCACCGGACCGTCGAATCGGAGACCGAAATCCCGAGAACTGACAATTCCCTCCAGATCCAGGAGGGTCTTTTCCAGGCTCCGGTAGCCCCAGATTTCGTCGGAGACGTCGAAGGCCGGGGGAGAGGTGACCCCCAGCGTGGCGCTGTGCGCACCGCTATACTGCCACGTGAGATAGAGATCTTTCACGTAGGGGACGGGGCCGTTGGGGCCGGTGGAGCCCTCGTTGGCCTCCAGTCGGGCTCGGCCCGTAAAGTCGTCCGACAAGGTGTAATCCGCCGTCAGATACAGCCGCCGGTAGGTAAAACCGTGGAGGCCCTCCGTGGCCGGCGTCGGCGAGGAGAGGGTGTAGAAATAGTCGACGTAGGCGCGTCCTCCGAGGTCCAAGCTCTGGGCGGACGACGAGTGCAGCATTCCTCCCGTCACAAAGAGAAGCCCTACGAGGACAGAAACCGATCGAACCACGTTCATGGAGAGGTCGACACTTGAGAAGTTCAACGGGACTCCCGTTAGGAGTCAGCATATCTTTATGAAGAGAGCACATTGGACGGCAGAACTGCAAACAGAAACGGCCCCGCTCCTTTTGTCTTTGGAATTCTTTCGACAGGATTCCTCGTGACTGGTGGCAGGTATGGGAAACCGAACGGATGAAAATGCCTATCCGCTCTCGAACCCCCCTTCGATTCCACGACGAACGCGCGTGCCATGCTCTTTCCCTCCGGCGACGAGTCCCCCGCACTGGACGATGCGCCACGCATCCTGCTCTTCACGGGCAAGGGGGGCGTCGGCAAAACGACGTGTGCTGCAGGCACGGCCCTGCGTGCCGCCCGCGAGGGCGCCAAGACCCTCGTGCTCTCGTCCGACCCTGCCCACAGCCTCGCCGATGCGCTCGACCGAGAGCTGAGTCCCGAGGCCCAGCCCGTCGCCGACAACCTGTACGCCCAGGAGGTCGACCTCTACTACTCGATGCGGAAGTACTGGGGCCATATGCGGGAACTGATGCTCACCGTCTTTCGGTGGCAGGGGGTCGATCAAATCGCCGCCGAGGAGCTCGCGGCCCTTCCCGGCATGACGGAAGGGTCGGTGCTGCTGTGGCTGGAGCAAGCTCTGCGCGAGGAGGACTACGACCTGATCGTCGTGGACAGCGCGCCCACGGGCGAGACGTTGACACTTCTCACCCTTCCCCAGGTCACGCGGTGGTGGCTCGCCAAGGCCTTTCCGTTTCAGAAGTACGCCCTGAAGTCGTTCGGTTTTGGCGTACGCAAGACCACGGGCATTCCGCTCGACAAAGGGTACGAGGAGCTGGAGGCCATCTTCGAAAAGCTAGAGCGGATTCGGGACGTGCTGGTGACCCCCTCGACGACCTCAATTCGTCTCGTCATGAACCCCGAGAAAATGGTCATCAAAGAGGCTCGCCGGGCCTACACCTACCTGCAGCTGTACGGGTATGGCGTGGATAGCGTCATCGTGAATCGCGTGTTGCCGGAAGACGACATCCCCGCCAACTCGTTCTTCGAGAGCTACCTCCAATCACAGGCGGAGTATCTGGAAGAGATCGAACAGAGTTTTAGTCCCCTGCCCCTTCTCACCGTGCCCCATCTCGGCGAGGAGGTATTCGGGCTGGAGCGTCTCGAACGCATCGCTGAGGCCCTGTACGACGATCGTTCTCCCCTGGACGTGCTGCACGATCAACCGGCCTTTCGGATGCTGGAGGAAGACGACGCCTACGTCCTTGCCGTGCACCTCCCGTTCGTGGAAGATGAGGACATTGACGTGCAGCAGTTCGGTGATCAGCTGGTCGTACAGGTGGGCACGCAGCGGCGCACCCACATTCTGCCCAAATTTCTGAGCTACTACCGGTTGACGGATGCTTCCCTCGACGACGAATGGCTCCACATCCGGTTTACCCCCAATGCCCAAGAGCCCGCTGAGCCTCCTGTGTGAACCCACCCGGACCGTTCCCGTTGGGTGGCTATCTGGATCCGCTCTTCGACACTCCCCTCGACGTTCCCCTCGTCCATGTTCGTCCCCAGTGCGCTGCTGGAGCAGCTCTACACGTTCGGCAGCCTCGAGAATACCGACCAGGGTGTTCAGTTTGCCATCAAGAACCGACTCAAGGACGCTACCCTCACAGAACTGATTGGGGTGAAAGTGGACGGCGAGCCCGTCCCGAAAAACCGGGTGTCTCTCTACATGGGAAATGGGGAGACCTACACGGCCGATGAAATCTCGAGTGCAAACAGCATCGAGTTCCCCCTGCGCCGAACTCTACACGTGCGACTCAATGTCCCCGCTCTGGGAACGGGAACGCATGCCCTGGAACTGGCCGTCCGCACGAAACCCTTTGGCACGCTTCGCTTCTCGGTCGAGGACTCGATCTCGGAGCAAGATCAGGGGCTTTCGCGCGTTCCGCGGGACAAAGACGACAACTACAGCCGAGACGCGATCGAGGAGCGACAGGCGTTCGTCGAGGACTTCGCCGACACCTCCCTCGATCACGTCACACAATACTCCTTCGACCCCGACCGTAGTCGCGGCAACATTGAAAACTTCACCGGCGTGGCGCAGATTCCCCTCGGCTTCGCGGGGCCGCTGTCCGTAAACGGCGAGCACGCCCAGGAGGACGTCCTCATCCCCCTGGCGACGTCCGAAGGCACCCTCGTGGCCTCCTACAATCGGGGCATCAAGGTGTGTAATCTGAGCGGCGGCATTAAAACCACGGTCGCCAACGACCGCATGCAGCGGGCTCCCGTCTTCGTGTTTGAGGACGCCCGCGAGGCCCGCGACTTTACCCACTGGGTTGACGACCACATGGCGGACATTCGAACGAAAGCCGAGAGTACGTCCAGTGTGGCGTCCCTGCTGCACATCGATCAGTACCTCTCGAACAACTTCGCGTACCTGCGCTTCAATTACCGCACCGGCGACGCCGCCGGACAAAATATGGTGGGTCGGGCCACCCTGGCCGCTTGCGGCTGGATTCGCGACACCTACCCCGGCCCCATCCAGCACTTTTACCTGGAGTCGAATGCCGCCACGGACAAGAAGAGCTCCCAGGTCAACGTATTGCAGACGCGGGGCAAACGCGTGACCGCCGAGGCCACCATCGACCGGGACGTGCTCGTCCAGCACATGCGGGTGGAGCCCGAACGCCTGCACGACCACTGGAACGTGTCGACGATGGGGGCGCTCCTCTCCGGAGCCAACAACAATGGGGCGCACTCGCCGAATGCCATCACGGCCCTCTTCATCGCCACGGGCCAGGACGTGGCCAACGTGGCCGAATCGTCTGCCGGGATGCTCTATACCGACCTGACGGAGGACGACGACCTGTACATGTCCCTGACCATTCCCTCGCTGATCGTGGCGACGCACGGAGGCGGCACGGGACTGCCCACTCAGCGAGAGTGTCTGGAGGTGATGGGCTGCTACGGAAAAGGAAAGGTGTACAAGTTTGCCGAGATCGTGGCCGCAACGGCATTGGCCGGAGAGTTGTCCCTTGGGGCAGCGATCTCGTCCTCCGACTGGGTGTCCAGCCACGAAATGCTCGGACGCAACCGGTAATCGTGTGTGGGAGATGGGGGTTTGGGTGTAACAACGCCGATCTCCCTCTCCCATACCCCCAGACTCCCATACTCTCAAACCGAAACGAGTTCATGGTCGCTGTGCTCGAGGTTGCCGTTCCCGCCCTCTACGCGATCGCTATTGTGGCGTTAACCGCCTATGGGGGAAACCTGCTGTGGCTGGCCCTCTTCCACGTCCGGGACGAAGCGCTCCTCGAAGGCCCCGTCCCTGACCCGGAGGCGCTGCCCAGTCCCGAGGAATCCTGGCCCGTAGTTACGGTGCAGCTGCCGCTGTACAATGAAGCCAAGGTGGCGCGCCGCCTCATTGATGCCTGCGTGGCCCTCGACTACCCGCGCGACAAGCTCGACATCCAGGTCCTCGACGACTCGACCGACGAAACCACCGAGCGTGTGGCACGCCGGGTCGCGCATTGGCAACGCCAGGGCGTCGACATCACGCACATCCGTCGCTCCAATCGCACGGGCTACAAGGCTGGAGCGCTTGCCAACGCCCTCCCTCTTGCTCGCGGCGACTACATTGCCATCTTCGACGCGGACTTCGTCCCGGAGCCGGACTTCCTCCGCCGCCTGGTTCCTCACTTCTTCGAGGACGAGCGCCTCGGCATGGTGCAGGCGCGCTGGGGGCACCTCAATCAGGACGATTCTCTCCTCACTCGGGTGCAGGCCTTTGGCCTCGATGCCCACTTTGCCATCGAACAACACGTGCGAGAGCGGGCCGACTGCTTCATGAACTTCAATGGCACGGCCGGTGTCTGGCGACGCGACTGCATTGAGGACGCCGGAGGCTGGGAGCACGACACCCTCACGGAGGACCTCGATCTCAGCTATCGGGCCCAACTCCGGGGCTGGCAATTCAAGTACGTGTCCGACGTCGAGGTCCCGGCCGAGCTGCCGCCCGATATGAACGCCCTTCGTTCGCAGCAATTCCGTTGGGCAAAAGGCGCCGGCGAGACTGCCATGAAGCTGGCAGGACGGCTCTGGCGGGCGGCAGAGCCCTTACGCGTGAAGCTCGAAGGAACGTTTCACCTGACCGCCCACTTCGCCTTTCCCTTTATTCTACTGGCTGCCCTCACACATGCCCCTCTCCTCCTCCTTAAAGGCCTGGGGCACGGACCCGGCCCCCTCTACTTCGCCGGCCTGGGCTTTGGCCTGATTGGCTTTGTCGGGTTTTTCCTCGCGCAGCTGTTTGCCCAGCGAGCCCTCTACCCCGACTGGCGGCGCCGCCTGGCTCTCTTTCCAGTGTTCATGGCCGGAACCATCGGCCTCTCTCTCAACAACTCGCGAGCCCTGTGGCAGGCCCTCCGGGGCGTCGATACCGCCTTCTTCCGGACGCCCAAGTACGGAGAAGCCTCCGGCCATCGCTGGTGGCAAAGCCAGTACGCCATCTCCCAACTGCCCCAGATCATCTGGTGGGAAGCCCTCCTGGCGCTCTACTGCACCGCCGGACTTGGAGTGATCGTCGCACTGGGCGACTGGGCGGCCGTGCCGTTCCAAACCCTATTTGCCGCCGGCTTTGCACTCGTGACAGCCTCGAACTGGCAGCAGGCTCGCACGGTACAGGAGGCCTCCCCAACTGCGGCCTAAGAGTCTGTTTTAATTTATGCCTCGGGGTACGAGCGGTCTCGATGGGCTGCAAATCGGCCCCCGAATG
>CAYXAD010000210.1:0-6472 GCA_964462965.1 uncultured Salinivenus sp. | reverse complement strand
TGCGGAGCCCACCGAGTCCGAACGTTCACTTGCTTTCGGAATTCTCAGACAGAGCATAGGTGTGATCGCTGTTTCTGAGCGATGGAGTCAGGTAGGCGGTGTATTTACCTGATGCAGGGGGATAAACCCCGACATAGAAGTCATCAAAAAGGGCCTCGATCCGCGAGAATAAGTGGTTTATCGGTGCTTGAAAAGAGCGAAAGCCGAGCCCAGGATAAAGAAACGAGGCCACGAAGGAGGATTTGACAGTCGGGCCCCAGCGGACAGCTCTGCTTGGTTGCTCCGAGAGCATTTCATCTCTGACCACTGTCTCAAATATTTATGCGGGAGGAGACCTCCCGGGAAGCCACCTGTCATGGGTTTCGGGCCTGGAGACCGTTGATCAAAACGATCGCCTTCCAGCCCCAGACGGGAAAAGAGTCCACCCCCGCCGCCTTCTCGGGGAGATCTTTCTTCTCGGTGACCAACTGCGGAGCCCCTTCGTTTGGGCGGTGGGTTCCCTCACTAACAATCCCGACCCTCGATTTCGGCACGTTCATGGATCTGTGGGGAGCAGAAAGCTACTGGCTCGTTCGGTTCCTCTTCCAGCGGAGCCTCGCCGTTATCTACCTCTTGGCCTTTCTCGTCGCGGCGTACCAGTTTCGGCCGCTGGCTGGGGAGGAGGGGCTTCTTCCGCTCGGGGAGTATGTGGATTGGGTTGACGTCAAGGACCGGCCGAGCCTCTTTTATTTCTTTCCCGACGATCGCGTCATTGGGGCGGCAGCCTGGAGCGGGGTTGGACTTTCCCTGGCGGCGTTGGTTGCGGTGCCCTACTGGTTTCCCGAGCCGTACCCTATCGTCGTGTCGATGCTGCTGTGGGCGGTCCTTTGGGCCTTGTATCAGTCGTTTGTCAATGCCGGACAGCTCTTCTACGGCTTCGGCTGGGAGGGCATGTTGCTGGAAACCGGCTTCCTGGCCATCTTCCTCGGGGCGGGCTCTACGGCGCCCCCGGTCGTGGTGATCTGGCTGTTCGCCTGGCTCCTCTTCCGTAACATGTTTGGGGCCGGTCTCATTAAGATGCGAGGGGATCGCTGCTGGCGCGATCTGACCTGTCTCGACTACCACTACGAGACGCAGCCGATGCCCAATCCCTTGAGCTGGTATGCCCACCACCTCCCCGATCGCTTTCATCGGCTCGAGACACTGGGCAATCACATTGTCGAGCTTGCTGTTCCATTCTTGTACTTTGCCCCTCAACCGTTTGCTGCCCTGGGAGGTGGGGCCACCATTTTCTTTCAGGGATGGCTCTTACTCACGGGCAACTTCTCGTGGCTCAACGCCCTCACGATTGTTCAGGCGATCCCCCTCTTCAGTGACGGGATTCTTGTGTCTGTCCTTCCCGTTGGGGTCCCCGCCGCTGATCCCACGCCCCTATTTCTACAAGGGGCCGCCTGGGTGGTGGCGGCGCTGGTCGCCGTGCTGAGTGTCCGGCCGGTGAAAAACATGTTGTCCCGTCGTCAGGTGATGAACACGTCCTTTGATCCGCTCCACCTCGTCAACGCGTACGGCGCGTTCGGTTCCATCACCAAAGCCCGGTACCAACTCGTGGTGGAGGGGACCCGCGAGACGAATCCCGACGCAGACGACTGGAAGGAATACGAATTCAAGGGCCAGCCCGTGCGGACCGACGAGCGACCGCCCCAATGGGCCCCGTATCACCTTCGATTGGACTGGCAGCTGTGGTTTGCAGCGATGCGACCCCGCCCGGGGCCGCGCCAGCAGTGGTTTCTTTCCTTCCTGGTGGCCCTGCTGGAGAATGACGACGGCGTCCTGGGGCTTCTGCGACACAATCCCTTTTCCGAATCACCCCCCACGCAGATTCGCGTCCATCGCTATCGATACCGCTTTACCTCGCCGGAAGAGCGGTCAGAAAGGGGAGAGTGGTGGCGGCGTGATCGTGTTGGGACCTACGTCCCGGCAGTTTCCCTCGACGACTTTCGTCACGCAGCGGGCAGTGGGCCTCAAGGGTCGATTCTGTTTCGAGGGCACGTCTAATCCGGAGTAGAAAGCCTTTGGCAAAATCTTGTAGATTCCTGTACGTCGCTTCCGTATCACATAGGACGATTCAATCGACTCAAGAGACACTCGGTCCCTCATGGAACGGTTTGTCCAGGCGATCACAGGAGGCGGTCTGTCCCTCGTCGCGGGACTTTGGCTCGTGACGCTCTTTGAGGCAGGGGCGCTCCTTTTCCTACTCGGACTTGTGCTCGTTCTTTTCGGGGTTGGAGGGCTTGCCGGCGGGATCTGGACCGGACTCAGAAGCTAGCCCCCTCGGTTAGCCTGAGAGGCCTGTTTGAAGCCGCTGGATGAGGGCCTCGTACCGACTGCGACTTACGTCGAGCTCTGAACGATCGGTGAGGCGCACGGAGTAATCTCCTCCGGATTTTCGGAGCACCGTCTCGACAAGATCGATACGGACGATGGTTGAACGATGGATGCGGACGAAGTCTGCCGGATTGAGACGTTCCTCCAGTACGTGCATGCGTTCCCGGACGAGATAGCTGTTCTCTTTCGTGTGAAGCCGGACGTAGGAGTCTTCAGCGGTGATGTAGCGAATGTTTTCGACCGGGATGACACGTACTTTGCCGGGCAGTTCAACCGTCACCCGCTCGAGGTAAGACGAGGAGGCGCCTGACGAGGATCGTGCGTCAGAGGAGGGTGTCGGGTCCTTCGGGGCTGGCGAGTGTGCTCGTTCAGAGGCGTCGAGCAGATGCTCGAGGCGCTCCGTCAGGGCATTTGCCTTCTTGTGGCGAATCGTCTCAACGGCGCGGCAGAAGGCCTGATCGAAACGGTCGTTGTCGAAGGGCTTCAAAAGATAATCGAGCGCGGCCCGTTCGAAGGCATCCAATGTGTACTGATCGTAGGCCGTCACGAAAATCGTCGTCGGCATCTCGGACGGGCCAATGGTGTCGATCACGTCAATTCCCGTTCGTTCTGGCATCTGGACGTCCAGAAAAACGACGTCCGGATCGTTTGACTGCAGATGCTCGATGGCAGCTGTTCCGGAGTCGGCACAGGTGATGTGTTCTACAGCGTCTCGCTCCTCAAGAAGTTCGACGATCCGTTTACGAGCGTATCGTTCGTCGTCGACCACGAGCGCGTGCAGTGAGAGAGACCCAGACATAGTGAGGGGGAGATCCGTGTGAGAGAATTACTCGGAGGCCACTCCTGTGACATGGAGGTTTTGGTCCGTTCTCTGGAGGTGGAAGGGAAGGCGGATGACGACCTTGAGACCTCCCTCGTCTGAGCGTTCGAAGCGCAGGGAGGCGTCCTCCCCATACAGGCTCTCGAGACGCTCGGCGAGGTTCGGGAGTCCATGTCCGTTTTCAGAAAGGGGAGAGGGAGACATCTCTTCGGTGAGACCAACGCCGTCATCGGCCACCACGAGGACCAACTCGTCGTCGTCCCGCCAGGCCTGTATTGTCAAGTGTCCCCCCTGGTTTTTCCCTTTGAACCCATGCTGAACGGCGTTCTCGGCGAGGGGCTGCAGGAACAGCGTCGGTACGAGGGCGCGGCGGACGTCAGGATCCACGTCAATAGAGGTTTGGAGCTGGTCGTCGAGTCGAATCTTCTGGATTTCGAGATAGCTATTGAGCACGTCGAGCTCTTTGTCGAGAGGCACCTCCTGCTGTTCGGAGGTCGAGAGGGCATAGCGGAGCATCTCACTGAGTCGGGCCATTGCATTGCGAATGCCTTCCGGGTTGTCCCCGGCCATGGTCGAGACTGTATTCAGCGTATTAAAGAGGAAATGTGGATTGATTTGCATGCGCAAGGCTTCGAGGCGAGCGGAGGACAGCTGGGCCCGAAGCTGTTCGGCCTCTCGTTCGAATCGTCGGGCCTGCTCCTCTTGTGCTCGCGATTTGAAGTACTTGTACCGACCCAAGCCGAAGATCAACAAGACAAAATAGGGACCAAACTCGTTTAGAAATTGGAGGTCCGAAAGGATCGCGCCGAGGTTGACGCCCCCACAGTCACAGGAGTTGGACGACGGCCAAAGAAAATGCACGGCCGTGTGACTCGCCCGCTGTCCCACTTCGACCATGAATGGAATGCTCGCCGCCAGGAGCAGGTGTCCCATTAGCACGGGGCCCCACCCGAACGTGCGAGGGCGGAGACGAACACACGCCCAAAAAATCAAAAACGCACTTAGGGCCCAGAGGGAGAAGTATAGAACATCCATGCCCGCGCTCCGAAACAGGCCGGCCTGCGAGGAGGGGGCACAGGGGGTATTGAGTGTGCTTACAAAGGAAATGGTTGCCAGCAGAACGCATACCCCTCCGATAAGTGCGATTTCCACCCAGGTGAACCCAGCGTATGACAGTGCTGGTGTCTCAGGGTCGGAGGCCGAAGGCTCGGGTACGGAGTTGGTTGGGGAGGCAGAGTCGTCTCCGCCATCCGAGACGAGGCGTCCAAACTCAAACCAGGAGGAGGAATTTTCTTGGGACACGACAGAGGGAGACGTTCATGTAGAAAAAAGAGTGGCAGGTCGTCCTATGCTTCAAAACTGAACACGTACTGGTCAAAGAAGCAATCTTTGATGGATGAATACCGACACGCATCTCGTCACACCAGTTCCGATTTATTCATTGGAAAGGGGACAGTCGAAGAAGCGAGAGCAGGAGACCCCCCACGAGTAGTACACCTGCCCCGAAAAGAGCTCCAATGCCGGTATATGCGAGGCTCGACCAGAGCATGTAGGCCGAGGCCAGACAGAACAGCAGGGGGATCACAGGATAGAGGGGCACCTGAAACGGGCGGGGGATCTGCGGCTCTCGACGACGCAGCACGAACAGAGAGACCCCCGTAGCCAGAAAAAACAGCCAAAAGACCGGTGCCGTGTAGTCCACCATTGACTCAAACCCCTGTCGGGTTGCTGCGCCCACTCCCACGAGCACGAGAGCAATTCCTCCCTGGGCCCACAGGGCCGTGGCGGGAGTGTCGGCGGTGTCGTCCCACTGCCCGAGCGGCGAGAAGAGAGGTACCTCCCGACCTAGAGCGAAGTTGGTCCGGGCTCCCGTGAAGATCGTGGCGTTCGTCGAACTCAAGGCCGCGATCGCGACCAGTAGGCTCAGGAGGATTGCCCCGGGTTCTCCGAGGGCGACCCGCATTAGATCGGCGGCAACCACGTCCGTGTCGCTTATCTCTCCGACACTGAGCCCGTTGAGATAGGCCCAATTGACGGCTAAGTAAAGAGTTGTAATGACGCCGATGCTAATTAATAGCGCCCGAATCATATTCCGTCGCACGTCTCGCAGCTCAGCGGAGACGAATGCCGCTTCGTTCCAGCCGCCGTAGGTGAGGAGGACAAACACCATCGCTGAACCCAGCTGACTGGAACTTAGTCCTCCCTCTGAAGCGGGAATACTGCTCGGTGCCGGTTCGGGAACGAAGAAGAATCCGGTGCCAATGACGACAAGGACGCCCAGAATGGTGGCGGCGGTCAGGACTCTCTGTGCCGTTTTACCTAATTGCACCCCTGCTACGTTGAGCACCGTAAGGAGCGTGACTGCGAGGGCGGCATAGATGGCGGAGGAGTAGGTGCCCAGCGACTGTAGTTCCGACGCATAGTCCCCGAATACGAACGCGAGCAGGGCGATCGAGCCGGTCTGAATGACTGTGAGTCGGGCCCAGGCAAACAAGAAAGCCATCCAGTCGCCAAACGCTCGCTGAAAATAGTGGTAGTCCCCGCCGGCGTGCGGGTATGTAGAAGCGAGTTCGCCGTAGCAAAGGGCGCCCAACACCGAAATCCCACCGCCCAGGACCCAAACGCCGAGTGTACCGACGATACTTTCGGTGCTTTCAGCAACCACTGAAGGGGTGCGAAAGATACTGGCCCCGATAACGACACCAACAGTTATTGCAATGACGTCGAGGACCGAAAGCGTCCTAGACAGCTTCGTCTGCGTCGGAGGGGTCATACACGAAAGGGAAAGGTCCTACAGCGTTGAACAGGGTGCGGCCGCGAATCTCTAATGATGAGGGCTCACGGACGTCATTCTGGCTCCCGTGGGGTAACGACGAGCATCCAGAACCGCCAGTCGTCTCCGTCTCTGATTGCATTCACCTCGTTCGCAATCTTGAACCCGGCGTTTTGGACTTCCTTTCGGGCATACCTCAGTGCGAGCTCGTGGTCTTCCACTTGGGTGCTTCGGTCGTCATCGATCACGTCGTCCCCGATGTATTCAGCCATGACCAGTCGTCCGTCCGGCTTTAGAGCCGATCGAATGTGTCGAAGCATGCTCGTGTGCTCTGTAAACTCGTGATATGCGTTTCGGACCAGCACCGCGTCAAACGAATTGACGGGTAACATTGGATTGTCGTATACGCTGGACACTGTTGTAATATTACGAATTCCCTCATCTTTAATTTTATTATTCAGTGTACCGAGTGCCTCTTCGTCAATGTCGACGGCAAAGACACGGCCGGAATTGCC
>CAYXAD010000209.1:3986-6472 GCA_964462965.1 uncultured Salinivenus sp. | reverse complement strand
GGCCACAAGGCAAAGAGCATCGTGACGCCCAGCCCGACCCCCAGCCCCAAGGCGATGGCCGTCCACGACACCGCAAACCCCACGTCGAACGGCAGAAACTCGGACAGCAGGCGTGGCACAAACGCCTGGAGCCCCACCCCAATCAGACTGCCCGCTCCGGCCCCCAGCACCCCGAGCGCCCCGGCCTGCACGAGATACACCTGAAAGGTGCGCCCGGCCTTCGCGCCGAGACAGCGCAGAACGGCAATGGAGGGAATTCGACGTTGCACGTAGACGTGAATGGCACTGGCCACCCCAAGGCTGCCCAGCAAGAGGGCCACGAACCCGACCAGGCCCAGAAAGCGATACAAGTTGCCCAGCCCCTCCCGCCAATCCTCGGCCTCCTCCTCGACGGTGTCAACGTCGAGGTCGTGACGTTCGAGGAACGGCTCAATGTCATCGACAAGCGCTTCGACGTCGCGGTCCTCCCCAAATTGAAACAGCACCTCGTACTCGGCCCGGCTTCCCTCTTCGAACAGGGTGGTGTCCAACCCCGCCCGGGGAATGTAGATGCGTGGACTCGCGGCGGAGGTAAAGGAGGATTCACCGGGCGCCTGCTCGAGCTCTCCGGCAATCGGGTACGTCACCTGCCCAATCCGAACGGAGTCGCCCACCCCAACGTCGAACTGCCGAAGCAACGTCCCATCGACGAGTGCGCTGCGCCGCTCCTGATACGCTTCAGCGGCGCCTTCCGGACGAGTACGAAGCTCGCCGTAAAAGGGATAGCCCCCTTCGACCGCCCGCACGGCAGCGAGCCGAGTGCCTTCCGTCGCGGGAAAGTAAGCCATGGAGGCAAACGAAATCCGGCGCGACTGGACGCCCCCAATCGAATCGATGAGGGCTTCGGTCGAGTCGCGAAACGGCGCCTCGGCCTCAATGCGAAGGTCGGCCCCGAGAAGCGTCTTGGCCTCCCGGTCGACCGTTCGGGTCAGGTTGTCCCCAAACCCGCGAATGGCTACGAGGGCTGCCACGCCCAGGACCATAGCCAACAGGTAGAGTGCGAGGCGCTTGCGACTCCCCCGACTGTCGCGCCACGCCATCGAAAGAACCCAGAGAAGACGGTTGCTCATGCAAAACGAGGAGTATCAGACAATCGCCCACTGGTCGTTCCAGCGGAAACCGAACGTCGTCACGGGATCGTCAGCGGAGCTCCGCCGACTGAAACTGCTCCCCCAGCTGGTCGCAGAGCGCCTCGAGGTGCTCCTGATCGGTCGTGTCAAACGCCCCGAGCGTGTCGGAGTCGACGTCCAGCACCGCCAGCAGGCGATCGTCGGGGGTGAGGACGGGCACGACGATCTCCGACTGGGTCGACGACTGGCAGGCGATGTGGTCGGAGAAGGCCTCGACGTCCGGCACGAGTTGCGTCTCGCGGGTTCGAGCTGCGGCCCCGCACACCCCTCGGTCGAAGGGAATGTGGAGGCACCCGTGCGGTCCCTGATACGGGCCGACCATCAGACGATCCTCCGCAACGACTCGGTAGAAACCGGTCCAGTCGTAAAGATCGAACGAGTGGTGCAGCTCACAGGCGACCGTCGCCATGGCGGCGATCCAGTCGGTGTCTGCATCGAGCAACGAATCGATACGGCGGCGAACGTCGACGTAGGTCTGAGCCTTGTCGGATGTCTCGACGTGTGAGGACTGAGGAGAAGCCATAAATACGCACTGGCTGGGTATAAGAAAAAAGTCATCTCAGAAGCTTCCGAAGCGGAACGAAAGCTGACCGTATGGTCCTCCGAGGTCGGTGTCCGAGAGGCCCTGAAGATCGCTCCCGACGATCAGGCGATATCCCCCACTCAGCCCGACCCGAAAGAAGGTGGTGACGTTGAGTTCGAGCCGCCCCCCGAGCTCGGAAGCAAAGATGGACGTGCTCGCGATAGAGTCGTCTCCATCCGAAGTACCGGTAGATTCTTCGAAGTACCGGGCGTCGCCGCCTCCGATCAACAGTTCTCCCCCGTAGTGGAGGAGCCTCGAGGGGGCCCCGATGTACTCGAACAGAATGCCTCCATATCCCATCTCAAAGTCGACGCGTCTCCCGTTCAGCGTCGTCCCATATCGAGTCGCAATGCCTCGACCGCCCCCTCCAATCACAAAACGGCGATTGATGATCCACCCGCCCTGCCCTCCCACCAGGACGACAGGATCCCCCTTGAAGGAGGTGAGCGCAACGGTCGGCGCCCCGTATCCTCCATTGTGCTGTATGCCGCCGATGAGGACCTCGTCCTGGGGCGGGTCACTCTCCTGTCCGACCACCGGGGAGACGCTTCCAAGCCCTACGAACAGGACGAAGAAGAGAACTCGACGCATATCACCCATAGATTAATCAGGGAGCAACGCGAACCGCCCGCAGCGTAGCTACCTCTCTCGGTCCCGAACGTTTCTGTGTTGCTACAAATGTCCCATGAACGGACGCACGTTGCGACTTGTCTGCTGTGGTCGTTGAGGCGGCG
>CAYXAD010000209.1:0-3886 GCA_964462965.1 uncultured Salinivenus sp. | reverse complement strand
TGTCCCATGAACGGACGCACGTTGCGACTTGTCTGCTGTGGTCGTTGAGGCGGCGGTCCCATTGGACAAGACGACTGCCCCCTGAATTTGTGCTCCCCGCAGAAGGATTCAGTCACTCCGTGACGTCCACCGTATCGGTGTAGAACGCTACGTACTCCTCAATCTGCGACGCAGCATCGGACGGATCCGGATAGTACCACGCTGCATTTTCCTTGCGATCGCCGTTGGCTACAACGTCATAGTAGTGTGCCCGCCCCTTCCAGGGACAGGTGGTTCGGTGATCGCTCGGCTCGAGGTGCTCCTCGTTGACCGCCTCGGGTGGAAAGTAGTGATTGCCTTCGACGACCTCAGTGTCATCACTTTCGGCGAGGACGATATCCTTCCAGACAGCTTTCATAACGGGCAAAGCAGGTAGGTGGAACGAAGGGCGAAACGGCACCCCGCAACGGGGCAGGGCGGGAATCGGGAGACTTACCCCTTGTTCTGTTACAGATACCGAAAGCCTCCCCTTCTGTTGGAATCCGCGACGCGTCCCGCCCCCATCCTCCACCGCTCTTCTACGGCAAAACGGACCACAGATCCCTACTGAAGCCCTCGCATCTCCGTGGCGTGTCGAACGCGTTCGATGGCGTTAATGAAGGCCGCGGTCCGCATCGAGACGTCGTACTCGTCCATCCGCTGCCGGAGGGCCCGATGCCCACTGACGAAGCGTTGCTCCAGCTGTCTGTTGATTTCAGTCAGATCCCAACTGAAATGTTGGATGTTCTGAGCCCACTCGAAATAGCTTACCGTGACGCCCCCGGCGTTGGCAAAGATGTCGGGAATGCAGGTCACCCCCCGCTCCTGTAGAATCTGATCGGCCGCATAGGTGGTGGGCCCGTTGGCCCCCTCCAGGACATAGTCCGCCTGTACGTCGTCGGCATTGTCCTCGGTCAGGACGTGCCCGATGGCTGCGGGCATCAATACGGCGCACTCCAGTGTCAGCAGCTCCTCATTGGTGATCTCCGTCGCCTCATCGAACGTCTCGAGGTCTCCTTCCGCGTTTACGTGCTCGTAGACCCGAGGAATATCGAGCCCGAGGGGATCGTAGTAGCCCCCTGTAATGTCGCTCACGGCGACAATCGTGGCCCCCGCCTCGTGGAGCAGGCGCGCCGCCCAGCTCCCCACATTGCCAAATCCCTGGATGGCGACGGTCACGTCCTCCAGCGAATGCCCGTCGTGATTGAGCACCTCGCGAAGAGCAAACTTGCAGCCGCGGCCGGTGGCTGCGTCCCGCCCCTCCGAGCCATGTACGTCCACCGGCTTGCCCGTCACCACCGCAGGCTCGAAGCCGTGAAAGTTCGAGTACTCGTCAAACAGCCACGCCATCACCTGACCGTCGGTGTTCATGTCCGGGGCCGGGATGTCGGTCGTCGGCCCAATAAACTCGTGGATGTTTTCGACGAACCGACGCGTGAGCCGCTCCTTCTCTGCCGGGCTCAGCGTACGCGGATCCACCTGGATCCCCCCTTTGGCCCCACCATACGGGACCCCGATCAGGGCCGTCTTCCAGGTCATGAGGCTGGCAAGCGACTGCACTTCGTCGCGATTGACGCTCGCGTCGTAGCGCAGTCCGCCCTTGAAGGGCCCTCGTGCATTGTCGTGTTGAACGCGGAAGCCAATGAAGTTGCCCACCGATCCGTCGTCCATCGTGATGACGAGCTCGACGCGCACCTCTCGCGCCGGGGTTTTGAGCATGTGCTCGGTCTTGGCGTCGAGACCGAGGGCGTCGAAACCGTCCTGGAGGTACTTGTTGGTCGTTTCGTAGGCAGTGCTGCTCATGATCTCTGAAGAATTGCAGGCAATAGACGTGAAGGAACTGTATAATATCTGTTGAGGGGCAGGAGCGCAATGGCAACCGAGTCTCCCCCCTCAACACCCCCAAAACTTCCTGTGTTTGTGACAACGAGTCTTCGATTACAGCATGAGGAGCAGCCGCCCCGATGACGAAAACGTCGGGGCAATGCATAAGGGATACAGGCAGAACGCGAGCCCCCACAGGTCGGTACAGACACAACGTTTGACCGGGGGGATCCGTTTATACCGTGGCGGTCCGTCGCGCCGTCCCGATGGGAATCGAGGACTCGACGGCCGTCGGCCCGATCCCTTTCGGGGTCGGCCGCCCATCGGGCCGATCGATCACGGCTCGCAACTTCGGTTCTATAGGTCAAATGTTGTAACGTCTTCTCCGAAACGGGCTTTAAAAGTATTGCCCAGCGTTCGCGAGGACGCCTCATTTTCTCTGCGTGTCGTTTTATAGTCTACGTGTCCCATGCAGCCCTCTTCGAAGATTGCCTCGACCGTTACGATCAGCTCCCTATTCGAGGACCTCAAAGAGCGGCTTTCTGCCCTCCGCGAGAATCCCGCCGCGGTGGAGCGATCTCGGGCCGTCGTAGAGGACGCCCTGACCGACGGAGACGCCCACTACGGCATCAATACAGGCTTCGGGGCGCTGGCCCAGAAGCGCGTGCCCATCGATCAGCTGGAGACCCTCCAGCGCAATCTCGTCTTTAGTCACTCCGTAGGGGTCGGCGACCTCGTCCCGAAGAACATTAGCCGGTTGATTCTCGGCTTGAAGGTTCACGCCCTTGGGCTTGGGTATTCGGGCGTCTCTCGGGAGACGTTCGACCGGCTGCTCCTCTTTGCCGAGAAGGACCTGATTCCGGCCATGCCGAAGAAGGGAAGCGTCGGGGCCTCGGGCGACCTGGCGCCCCTGGCCCACCTGGCCCTGCCCCTTCTCGGCGAGGGGCAGATCTGGGACGAGGAGGGCACCGACGTTCGCCCTGCCGCCACGGTCCTCGACGAGCACGGCCTCGATCCCATCACCCTCCATCCCAAGGACGGCCTCTCCCTCATCAATGGCACGCAGCTGATGAGTGGGTACGGGGCGCACGTGCTTCAGAAGGCCCAGCGCCTCGTCCGTGTCGCCGATCTGCTCGCCGCCATGAGCCTGGAGGCCCTGCAGGGCAGCATCAAACCCTTCGACGCCCGCCTCCACGAAGTTCGCCCGCACCCCGGCGCCCAGGAGGTCGCCCAAAACGTCCGCACTCTGCTCGTCGAGAGCGAGATTCTAGAGTCCCACCGGAACTGTGGAAAAGTGCAGGACCCCTACTGCCTGCGGTGTGTGCCGCAGGTTCACGGGGCCAGCCGGGACGCCCTCCGCCACGCCACCGAGATCGTGGAGCGAGAGATCAACAGCGTCACGGACAATCCGCTCGTCTTCGAGAACGGAGACGTCATTAGCGCCGGCAACTTTCACGGCCAGCCGCTCGCCCTGGCCCTCGACTACGCCGGCATTGCCCTCGCCGAGCTGGCCAACATTTCCGAACGGCGTACCTATCTGCTCCTGAAGGGCCACGACGGCCTCCCCGAACTTCTCATGGAGGATACAGGCCTGAACTCCGGCTTCATGATGCCGCAGTACACCGCCGCCGCCCTGGTTTCTGAAAACAAGAGCCTCAGCCATCCGGCCTCGGTCGACTCGATTCCCACCAGCCTCGGTCAGGAAGACCACGTGAGCATGGGCAGCATCGGCGCGGTGCAGCTCCTCGACATCTTCGAAAACGTAGAGCAGGTCCTGGCCATCGAGCTGATGACGGCCGCGCAGGCCCTCGATTACCGTCGGCCCCTTCGTCCCGGTCGAGGCGTCGAACTCGCGCATCAGGTCGTTCGCGACGCCATCCCCCACCGCGAAGAAGACGATCTGTTCGAGGACGACATCGACCGGAGTCTCGCCTTCATCCAAGGATCGACGCTTCTGGATGAAGTTGCTCGGGAGCTTGAGCCGTTGACCTAAGTAGACCAGCAAAAGAACATTAAAGGATAGTCATTCCGACCGGAGCGAAGC
>CAYXAD010000208.1:0-6484 GCA_964462965.1 uncultured Salinivenus sp. | reverse complement strand
ACATACGTACAGCCAGATGGGGGGTTGTAGCTCAACTCCTCCCCTCCGTCCTCCCATTCGGCTTCGTTCGACGAGAAAGAGCTCTTTATCTTCGTTTCCGGTTTGCTCGAAGACGCCTCCCTTCCGGACGCCTCGCGGTCCCCTCGCCCATCAGGACAAAAGGAGGGGCCTATGCCGTCCGCATGTGCTGCGAGTACTCGTGGACGGCTTCGATGAAGACCCGAGCCTGCTCCGGCTCGTGGTCGGGCAACATGCCGTGACCGAGATTGGCAATGTGTTGCTGGGGACCGAAGCCCGCAAGCATATGCTGCACTTCCCGACGCAGAGAATCCGGGTCGGCATACAGCGCACACGGGTCCAGATTTCCCTGGAGCACGGCGCGATCCCCTACCACGTCCCGAGCATGGGCGGGATCCATGGTCCAGTCGAGGCTGATGACGTCAAAATCCGTTTCGGCGAGCGCATCGAGCGCATAGTGAGCGTCTTTGGCAAACACAACCAGAGGAACCTCAGGGTACTCCCGTTTCACCTGGGAGGCGATCTGTTGGAGATAGGGCAGGCAGAAGGTGCGAAAGGTCTCCGGCCCATGCAGGCCGGCCCAGGAGTCGAAGACCTGGAGCATCTGTGCTCCCGCCTCAATCTGACCAATGAGGTACTCGACGACCACATCGGTGATGCGCTGTAAGAGCGCCTTACTGGCTTCGGGATGGCGGTACAGCCACGCTCGAGCATGTCGGTACGACTTGCTTCCGCCCCCCTCCACCATGTACGCCATCAGGGTCCAGGGGGCCCCCGAGAAGCCGATGAGGGGCACTCGCCCGTTGAGTTCGTGCCGAGTGTAGGTAATGGCATCAAAAACATGACCGAGAGCGTCGTCCACCTCTGGCTGGACGAGCCGGTCCATCTGGTCAGGGGTGGTGAGGGGACGCGGAAAAGTGGGGCCCTTCCCGGAAACCATTTTCACCTCGAGCCCCAGCGCCTGGGGAACGACCAGGATGTCACAGAACAAAATCGCTGCATCGATGGCAAATCGATCGACCGGCTGGATCGTAACCTCAGCGGCAAGCTCCGGGGTCTCGACGACCTCAAAGAAGTCGTACTGAGACCGAACCTTTTGATACTCGGGCAAATAGCGCCCGGCCTGACGCATCATCCAAACGGGCGTACGATCGGTGGTCTCTCCACGAGCGGTGCGAAGGAGAAGATCGTTCTGCAATTCGGGAAAGGGAGCCATTGAGCTCAGAGCCAAGACCAAAAATCACTCGTGAGGCCAACGGGCGGTCGACAGGGCAGATCCGCGACAAGTACCAAAAGCAATCGGATTCCTTTCGGAGCGCTGATGCAGACGGGGCCGCTCCCTCCCCCAGTTCTCATTCATCGCGCCGTCCCCTTCAAAGGGCGGATACTGTGGAGGTCGGCGTCCAGACCTTCTCGATGGACTCGCTTGGAACTGCCGACCAAAGCGCCCGAGCGGTACGGGCTCGATCCGCTCGCTCTCGACGCTCCACAGTGAGCAGAGATCGGCGAAGAGCGCCCACGGCTACAACATATTGCTCTCATACAGTTGCACTCTTTCAACCTGGGACAACGGTTGGAATTACTTCCTTCCGGCTATTCCTGGCCGAACTTTTTTCGATGTGGAAGGTTGGCAGGGTGGAGAACGCGTTATTCGTATTTGTCTGCGAAGCCCCTGTGTCCTCCTCGTTCCCCATTGATCGTCAGCCGAGCGTCTCTTATACCGCTGAGCTAGGTCGAAAGGGCCTTCACCTGCTCGCTCTCGTGATTCCGCTCGGAATGTGGTGGGTGGGCCTGCCAACCGCACTCTATCTGTTGGTGCCGGCGTCCCTGGTCGCTGTTGGAGCCGACATTGCACGGGCCTACTCTAAACGCTTTCAGGCTCTCATTCGTTGGATTTTCGGATTTCTCATGAGGGCCGAAGAGCTTCCGCCAGTCGGATCCGTCGTCCGATTTAACGGAGCGACCTGTGTTCTCGTCGGCGCCACTCTGCTTGCCCTCCTCTTCCCTCTTCGTATTGCCGTACCGGTTCTCGTCATGGCTATGCTGGGCGATGCGGCCGCTGCGCTGGTGGGGCGTCGCATCGGGCGTCACCACTGGGGATCTTGGGCCTCGACGATAGAGGGATCTGCGGCGTTCCTCGGAACGGGGACAGTTGTCATCGTCTGCTTTCCCTCTCTCGCCGTGGGCCCCGCCCTCGCCGGAGTCGTCGGGGCTGCCATTGCGGAGGCCCTCCCCCTTCCCTTCAACGATAACATTCATGTGCCCCTGGTGGCTGCATTCATTGTCGCCGTCGGAGAAGCTGTTCTCCTGGGGCATTCCGTCGGCTTTTTTGGGGGGCTGCTCTCCTGAGCATCCGTCCTCTATCCCTGGCACGACCGCAATTGCTCCCGCCTTACTTCGTCAGTTATGCCGGAGAATAAATTCCACGTTACGGCCCTTCAGCGTATTACCGGATTGGAGGCGTTCCCCCAACCCTCGATCATCCCGGTGGAGGCCCCCGTCGTGTTTCTCCATGGATTTGGGATTGGAGCCTCCCTTCGTAGAGGGGGACATCTTCACAAAGAGGCCATGCATCTACGTTCTCGCGGGGTGACGGCCGTAGCTCCCAACGTCTCCCCCTATAACACCGTCCGCGCCCGAACCGTCCTCTGGCACGATCGACTCACGAAGATCCTCGAGGCCACCGGAGCGGACCGACTCCTCCTTGTCACGCACTCGATGGGCGGACTCGACGCCCGCTACCTCATTTCTGAAATGGGATGGCACGAGGTTGTAGACGTGTTGGTCACCGTTTCGGCCCCACACCGCGGCTCTTCGGTTGCCTCTCTCATCCTGGATCAGCCCGAGGCCGTTCGCTCTTGGCTTGCCGACATGGCCGACTGGGTGGGACAACACGTCCTCGAGGATGGGTCTGCCAACTTGATGAAGGCCCTCGCAGAGCTGACGCCCACCTACATGAAAGAGACTTTTAACCCCGACGTGCCCAATCATCCGGATGTCGAATACTGGTCTTACGGCTGTGAGGCGGGGCGTGGGACCTCCATTCCCATTGATCCGCTCTTCCGCTATTTCAACAACTACCTCTACGAGCAGGAGGGCCTTAACGACGGCATCGTGAGCGTACAGAGCGCCCGCTGGGGCGAGTACCTTGGGACGGTGGAAGCGGATCACGCCCGACAGGTGGGGCTTTCCTCGACCCTGGCGGCCCCCTTCGATTCCAATGCTTTTTATGCCTCGATCGCCGAACGTTTTGCCGACGAAGGCCTCTAACCTCCCCCGCCGTAGCATCCTGTTTCAGTTCCCTCCCTCGTTCCGTGTCCACCAATCAGCGCTTTAAAATTTTTTCTGACCCCGTTCACGGGTTCATCTCTGTCCCGAAGAACCTCATCATGGACCTCATTCAAACACCGGAGGTCCAGCGTCTCCGACGCATCCGCCAGCTCGGGGTGGGGCACCTCGTCTTTCCCGGGGCCGAGCACACCCGCTTCAACCATGCGCTCGGCGCCATGGCACTCATGCAGGATGCCCTGACGAGCCTTTCGGAAAAAGGCACGCCAATCAGCCCTGAGGAGCACACCGCAGCCTTAGCGGCCGCCCTTCTTCACGACGTCGGCCACGGCGCCTTTTCCCACACCCTGGAGCATCAGCTCATCTCCGACTTCGAGCACGAAGACATGAGCCGGGTGCTTCTCGTTACCCTCAACGAACGGATGGGCGGGGCGCTCGATCGGGCCCTTTCCATCTTCGACGATACCTACGAGCGTCCCTTCTTCCATCAGCTCGTCTCCAGTCAAATCGACATGGATCGGCTGGACTACCTGCGGCGAGACTCCTTCTACACGGGAGTCGCTGAGGGGGAAGTAGGAGTGCAGCGACTCATTAAAACCATGCGGGCCCACCCTCTCGAGGGAGGGACAGACTCGGAGGTCATGATTGAAGCAAAGGGCATTTACGCCGTCGAAAATTTTCTCATCTCCCGGCGGCTGATGTACTGGCAGGTGTATCTTCACAAAACGGTGCTCGCGGGAGACGAACTTCTTCGCGGCATCCTTCAGCGGGTCCGGGAGCACCTCGAGGGGACGGGTACAAGTCCAGAATGGCTGCAGAGAGGCTCCCGTCCTCTTCTCTTCTTTCTTCGCAACCACGTGCATGCCGAGCACATCCAGGACCCGGCCATCCAGAATCATTACTTCCAGATCGATGACACCGACATCCTGTTTAGCCTGAAGCAGTGGATGCAGGGGGATGATCCCGTGTTGGCGGACTTGTGCCGGCGCTTTATCAACCGCGATTTCTTTCGGGTCACGTTTCTTCCGCGAGAGCCGAATGCGCCCCAGATTGAGTTCTGGCGAGAACAGGTGGCCGATTGGCTCGTCGACGAAAATCTCGCTGCCCAATCCGAAGCAGAGGCTGCGGCCAAGCACTACCTGACCGTGAACGTATCGCGCCATACCGCCTACGACAGCAATCGAGAGCTAATTAGCATTCTCGATCGTGAACAAAATGTACGGGAGCTGTCGGAAATGGCGGATACCGCTGCCATTTCTGAGCTCACTCACTTCGTCGTCAAACCTTACGTCTGCTACCCGAAGTCCGTCGATGTCAACGTTGACACCGTACCGGAGGGGTAAGCGTCCAAGACCTCTCCTTTCCCTCCCTCGGGCCGGAAGTTCCTCCCCCTCCCGGTAGGCTTTGAGCGTTCTCGAAGAAACCCACTGGTTCGTTACGGCAATCATTTACCGCCGTTGCCAGCAACTTGCTCTGCTTGAGGAGGAGGATGACAAATCCGGGATCGTCTGTTCGACCCGAACTCGAGATCCTTCTTTTCAAATTGAAGCTGCCCTTTCGTTGACAGCCATCCAACTGACAACGGCTACACGAGCGAGCGGGATGTGATTTACGACTTGTAGGCGAGTCGCCGGATCTTATTCACCAGTGCTTGCTTCCTTCGCTGAAAGTTTTCCCGAATGGGCTCATCACCGATTTCTACGACCTGTGCATCCTCGAGTCGAGCAATTCGGAGAAACTGAAACTCACGTCGAAAAGGCAGAAGAGGAGCTTCATTGGTTGGAAGCCCCATGGCCTTGTTGTTCATAATTTCCTTGACCCATTCCGCACGCGCATCCAAATACATGATCGGAATGTCTTCCTGGCTCGGCCCCGCCCGAAAGACGAAGTAGAAGGACAGAATCTCTTCTCTGAAGTTCGCACTCAGACTATCACTGAATCGATAGGTAATAAATAGATCTGTTGCACTTGAAAGAGCTACACCGTCCTCCTCGACCAATCGATCCTTGAGGCGAGAAAGTTCGATTTTCTGCTGCTCCGGCGCTCGCTTCACCTTCAGCCCCTCCCTCCGTTCCATCACGTTCACTAACGTATCCAAAAAGGCTTTAACAGGACGATCTTCTACGGGGGTGACGACACTCACCGTTCGAAGCCAGTACTGCCCCCGAACCTCCTGTGGTGTCAACAAAACCCCCAACGACAAAAGAAGCGCTAGTACACCAACGGCACGAAGCGCACTGACAGAGTTCTTGTATTCCATGATTGGACGTCGCTTATTCGTTGTCCTCTGAGTAGGCCGTGATTCCGCGGAAAACGGGACGTTCGCCTCTGGGAGCATCTAGAGCCTCAGCGAAGATTTTCCGTGTTGCTAATCTGTTGGAGGGGCGTCCCTCTCACCTCCCCTCGTGTGTCTTTGTACACAAGCGACGTACCAGTTCTGTGTGGAAAGGCGTTTTCTTCCGAAGGGTCCCTCAACGTCTCGATGGGCACAAGAGGTGAGTCGGCTCTTCTCCCGAAGAAATGCTTCCCTCGTCGGATGGCCTCAGCCTCCTGGAGATGACAGTCCCCCGTAGCCCCCCCGGAGGGCTTTCATTCCACTGCGACGCCGGAGATCAACGAAGTGGGAGCCGGATCCAGCGGGAGACCTCTACTTTTCCGCTCGAGCCAGGACGGTAAGCTCTTACCCACCAAATGTCCAGCGGCTTTTGAGCGAATCCGAGGGGGGCTCCCCCAACTCAATCCCTCCTGGAAGGATTTTTGCCGCAGTTATTCTATGCAATGATCTACAACGGGGCATCCATCCTAAGGGAAGAGGTCCGCCCGTAGGGGCCTCGGATTTATTCTTCAGGTAGACTCTTTCTATGATGTATCTTGCTGACCTTTCAGGACTGATTTTCCTAACCGCAGCCGGGATGGTCTACGCCACCTGGAAGCTATATCGAGAGCAGGAACTCCCTTTCGAGGACTCCAGTGGCGTGCTTGACAACGCACACCGGGAACAAGATGAAGTCACGGCTGATCCTCTTCAGCTATCATAGCATCGACCTGTCCGCCGCTCCTCCATCGCAAGAGAGCATCCCCTTGCCCTGCTAGACGCCACACAAGCAGGTAACCGCAAAGCAGTCAGTCATCCTCTCATATCCCTGCGAGCGGGCCAGTAACAGGCAATATCCCCTCT
>CAYXAD010000207.1:0-6484 GCA_964462965.1 uncultured Salinivenus sp. | reverse complement strand
TCCAGCATGGCGTCGACGTTGGTGTCGATTTCCCAGCGGCTGGGGGTGTAGCCGAGCTTGATCGTGTGCGTCTGCCCGAGGTGATGAGCCTCTGCCCCGTAGCGGTCGGCCACCTCTTTGGTGTGGCGGACGACGTCAGTAATGTAGTCGTTCGTGGCTTCGACTCCGTAGCCGCGATTGAAGTAGCCGCGGTACACGTCGGAATAGATGAAGTCGGGCGTGGCGTCGAGTCCCTCGGCGGCAGCCATGAAGGAGTCGACGAAGGTATGAGGCCCGGCCGTGGCCTCGGAGGCATTGTGTGGGTGGTGGAGAAAGACCCCGACCTTTGCCTCCGGCATCTCGTCCTTGAGGGCCCGATACATGTAGGCGAAGCTTTCCGGTCCGTACTCGCGAAAAGCCTCCACCATCCGGTCGTAACTCGGATTCTCGTCCGGTGGGTCAAATGCCCCCAGGGGCGCTTCGTCGAAGATGGTGATGTGGGCGGACTCCGGGGCGTGAGCTTTGTACTCCTGCGCCAGCGCGCGGAAGCGGTCGAGGGTAGAGGCCCGGGCCGTCGAATCCGTGGCAAACGCCTTTGCGGAGACGCCGTCGTCGGGACCGATCTCGATCCACGTTCGCTCAATCCCGACCTCTTGACAGGCTTCGAGGAAGCGGCGCAGCTCCTCCGGATCGTGGATGCCCGACTCATACGGAATGATCCCCTGCCGCTTGGCAAACTGGAGCTTGGTTTTGAAGAGGAGCGGGTCGTGCTCGAGGAAGTGGTTGGCGCCCGTCCACATGAAGACCTTGGTCGTGGTCGGAGCCGGATCAACCGGGTCGGAGGAATCCGCTGAGCCTACGTAGACGAGAACGAGAAAGCCGACGAGGGCGGGGAGCAGCCACGGCCAATGGCGATGGGTGAACATGGGACGGACCGGTTGTGTCAAACAAAGCTCCTCTCCAAAGAACGGAGGGCGGCACCGAAATGAAAGGGCTCCGTTGGGAGGAGAGAAGGGGGTGCCGGCCGCACGGACCGTTCTGTTACGAGGGCCTCGGTGACGACGCAGTCTGTGAGGATCGGAACGACCACCAGAGCACGGCGAGGCCGAACAGGACGGCGGGAATGCTGAGCAACTGTCCCATACTCAAGGGGAGGGCGTCGGCAAAGTGAGCTTGCTCGACCTTCAGGAACTCCAGGAGAATGCGGGCCCCAAAGACGAGCACGAAGAAGAGCCCCGTCAGGAGCCCCCTCTGCACGTCAGGCCCCCGGCGTTGGTAGAGGCGCCACAGCACGAGTGCAATTAGACCGTAGCTGATCGATTCATACAGCTGCACCGGATGACGTGGCACCTGGTCGATCCGTTCGAAGACAAACGCCCACGGCAGGTCGGAGGGCACGCCCAGAATCTCTGAGTTGAACAGGTTGCCCAAGCGGATGAGACTTCCGGTAAGGGCCACAGGAGCGGCGAGGCGGTCGAGGAGCCACAGGAAAGGTTGGTCCTCGCGACGCCGACAGTAGATCCAAAGGGCAATCAAGACACCGATGGCACCGCCGTGACTGGCGAGTCCCCCGTGCCAGATGGCGATGATTTCGAAGGGATTGCTGAAGTAGTAGCCCGGGGCGTAGAAGAGAATGTGGCCGAGGCGGGCACCGATGATGGTCCCCCCCAGCAGATACATGAGCAAAAAGTCGAGGTCCGTTTCCGGCTTGTCCTCCCGGAGAAACACGGTGCGCATCATGTAGAACCCGATGAAGAAGCCCAACGCAAAGAGCAGGCCGTACCAGCGCGGGGCGAGAGGCCCAAAGCGAAAGATCGTCGGGTCTACGTTCCAGTGAATTTGCAGAAACATGGGAAAGTGGGAAACTGGGCAGAAGCTCGACACAGGCCACTGTACCAAGTGATGTGGTGTTCCAGCGTTCGGGCTTCGCGTAACATTTACACAGGGGCCCCTGTCACCAGAAACTTCAGTTGTTTATATTCGATCTAAATAACGAGGTCGATTTCGGTTGTACATCTCTCATCGGTGCCATGCCTCCGGTTTCCTCCGACTCTTCGGTCCTGTTTGCCACGGATCACGGCTCTGTCACCTGGACGCCGGATCAGGGACTTCGGCTGGAGATTGCCGATCTTGACTGGACCCTGGCTCCCGATGACCTGACGGCGCTACGCGAGGCGACGCATCCCCTGGCTGCCCAGGTCTATCGCTGCGACTGCGACTGTCGCTGGCAGCTGCGAATGGAGGGCCATGACGCCGTCGTGCTCGGCTCCGACGCGGTGCTCCGACTCGATGCACTTCTCGATGGGGCGGTCGCCATGTTGGAGCTGGCGTCGATACTGGAGGAGGAGGCCATCGATCGTCCGTAAGGAGCGAGAGGCGAGATTCGAGGATTGAGGGTCGAGAGTAGAGAGTCGAGGTGTGCCGTCAAGTCCTCTCGCTCGTATCCCCACACTCCCAGACCCCCATACCCAAATTACATCCCAAAAGGGCAGCGAGATTTCATGTCTGCTTCCCGAAGGGAGCCGTCCGGTCCACAAGTCGCGGTCACATACTCTGTGGGGCCGAGATGCCGAGCACGGAGAGGCCATTCTTCAGCACCGTCTTCGTGGCCAGGGCCAGATTCATCCGGGCCGACGCCAGGGAGCGCTCCTCTCCGAGGATGCGGCAGTTGTCATAGAACTGTGAGAAGGCCGTAGCGACCTGCCGCAGGTACTTGGGCACGAAGTGGGGGGCTCGCGCGTCGGCCGCATTTTGCAACACCTGGGGAAAGCGCAAGAGCTCCTTGATCAGGGCGATTTCGTCCTCGTGCGTCAGTTGCGAAAGGTCGGCGTCCGGGTCGTAGGAAAAACCGACCTCCTCCGCCTTGTCGATGACGGAGCAGATCCGAGCGTGGGCGTACTGGAGGTAGTAGACAGGATTTTTCTGGATCTCCTCCTTGGCCAGCTCCAGATCAAAGTTGAGATGGGTGTCCGGGGAGCGCATGAGAAAGAAGAACCGAGTGACGTCCTCCCCCACCTCGTCGATCAAGTCGTCGAGGGTCACGTAGTTGGCCCGGCGCGTGCTCATCTTCACGGGCTCGTCCCCACGAACCAGCGTCACGAACTGATAGAGGACGACGTCGACTCGGTCGCTGTCGTAGCCGAGGACCTCAAGCGCGTTGAGCACATCCGGATAGGCGGCGTGGTGATCGGCCCCGAAGACGTCGATGAGGAGGTCGTATCCGCGCTCAAATTTTGTGGTGTGATAGGCAATGTCCGGGGTTCGATAGGTGGGCTCGCCACTTTGCTTGACGAGAACGGTGTCCTTTTCCTTCCCGAATTCGGTCGTTTTGAGCCAGAGGGCCCCTTCCGCCTCATAGGTATAGCCGGCGTCCCGGAGGCCCTGAATCACGGCGTCGACCGTTCCGTCCTCGTGAAGGCTGTGCTCGTTGACGTACTCGTCCATCTCGATGTTGAGGCGCCGGAGGGTCGACTCGATTTCGGCAAAGATGGCGTCCTCGGCGGCCTCCTGAAAGGGAGCGAGCGCTTCGGTGGTGAGGAGAGACGCGCCGTGCTCGTCGTAGACGTGTTCGGCGATCTCCTCAATATACTCGCCCAGATACCCATCCTCGGGAAAGCTCTCCGGGACCTCCACCGTCGTTTCATCGTCGAGCGTGATGGTTTTGGTCGGGACGTTCTCGGCGGCGAGGGCTTCATAGCGAGCCCGAACGGACTGGGCGAGCACGCGCATCTGTCGGCCGGCGTCGTTGAAGTAGTACTCGCGCGTGACCTCGTACCCCACCCAGGCCAGCAGATTGGCTATCGTGTCACCGAGGACGGCGTTGCGTCCGTGGCCCACGGTGAGAGGGCCCGTGGGGTTGGCACTGACGTACTCGACGAGCGCGCGCTCACCGGCGCCTGCATCCGTCTGACCGAAGGTGTCGCCCTCCTCCAGAAGGTCACCGAGTCCGTCGAAGAGGTAATCCTGGGCAAAGCGGAAGTTGATGAAGCCGGGACCGGCGACCTCCACACTCTTGATGCGACGGGGATCGAGGCGGTCGCGCAGTTCGTCGGCCAGGGACTCGGCAATGGAACGAGGAGTGGCGTCGAGCGCACTGCCGAGACGAAGGGCCGTATTGGTAGCCAGATCTCCGTGCTCCGGCCGGTCGGGCGTTTCGAGCTCCACGTCGAAGTCGTCCGGCACAGCATCGAAGGCATCGAGGGCCTGACGGATCTGGGTCTGGAGGTATTTCTTCATGGGGCGACGGAATGATTTGAGCGTCCCGGTGACTTGGAACAAACAAGCTAGGCAAGGGGCTCGGCCCGTGAAAGTGTGCGAGGGGGCGTTTCGATGGGTTTTCGCGTGGGAGCGACGGAGAAAGGGAGAGCGGGCGCCTGAGGGATTTAACGAGCCGTCATCCTCTCTCGTCTAGTCGGGAATCTCCTCATTTCACTGCTCCAGGGGGAGTCCTGTCCCTCCCTGAGCCTTCACGTTTTAAAATCTATCGGGTCGGTAATTCGACGGTGGATTTAAACAATCTTTATAGACAGTAGCCAGAAGCTCACGGTGGTCTGCGAGTGTCTTTTTATGAAGAGTGTGCAAATATCGTGTGGTTTCTTTTATTTCTTTTGCTGACGTCATGAAACGAATTGCCCTGTGCACCCTCGCGCTGCTGTTTTTCTCTGCCCACCCCCTGTTTGCAGAGGCTCCTGCTTCTGATCCAGTGGAGCGGTTCAAGCAATATCTGAACGACATGGTGACCGACGTGAAGGATGCCGAGGACCCTGCGGAGAAGCGCGCGATCCTCGACGAATCCCTCCGAAAAATGAAAACGGCAGCCGACCGGGTGAAGCAGATGCCCGGCACGGAGGCCGAAGCAAAAGAAGCCCTGACGGCTTTTGCCTCTGACATTTCCGACAAGCGCGATCAACTCAATGGGGAAAACGGCTACGAGGTGGTGCCCGACGCCGACTTGGATCGCTTTGCCGATTACGTGCAGCAGGACCTGGAGCAGGCCGACCGGCTCGTCATTTCGATCAGCTCTGCAGCTCTGGTCTTGCTCATCTTCCTGCTTCTCTTGCTCTAACTTCGTGGAGACGACTGATGGCGGACCCCGATAGCTTTCGGGCCAGGCCGCTGACCGCGGAAAAAGTGCAGATGGAGGCCGTCCGTTGCAACTCTTCGAATCCTACGGGGCCACGGTGGTCGTCGATCGGGCGGAACGAGTATTTCTCGCAACCTGGATATGCATTTTGACAGCCAGGCAATGAGCCGAGTCCCTTTTCCACAGATCCTATTGGTAGGGGTGGTGGGTGTGTTGATCGGCTGTAGCGGGAGTGCTCCATTGTCGGATTCGTCCCGCGACGCGGCTCCCACCCACAGCTTGATTTACGTCATCCACGGAGACGGGGCGTATCTCTACCACGAGGACGGAACTGCGAAGCAAGCCGATGAGGAAGCTCTTGCCGAGGCCCGCCTCGTGGCCGCCCATGCGCCCGAAACGGAGGTCTTCATCTTTCACCTGCGCTCCCGTCAATCCCTGCTGGGGCTCTTTCCGCGGCCCGACGGGACCTTCTACCACTACCGCGACGGTACGCTGGTCACCAGAGACTCCTATCGTCGGGTGCCCAGTGAGGGCGGTCTCTCGCGTGAAGCCACGCTCTACCGCGAGCATCGGCATCCCGACGTTTCCTCCCGTATCTTCCTCTATTACGGTCACGAGATTGCGGACGGAGACGAAACCGGGTACCACGCCTCGTATCCGAACCATTCCTTTGGAGTGGATCAACTGGCCAGTGGTCTCGATGCCTTTGAGGGCGGGACGGATCCGTTTGAACTCGTGGTTCTCTCGACCTGCAACAATGGAACGCCGGGGACGGTGGCAGCACTGGCCCCGAGGACCCGATATCTTCTCGCGTCGCCCGGCAATCTGCATCTGTCCTACATCGACAGCCACCCGTTACACCGCGTTGCGACGGCCGAGGGGAGCGTCGAGGACGTGGCTGTTCAGTTGGCAGAGTGGGCCTACGAGCGACTGGACGACCGGACGGAGACGGCAGTGACCCTTTCTCTCTACGATACGGAGGCGCTTGCACCGGCTCTCGAGGATCTATCGGCGTCTTACGAGCTGGCTCGACATCAGCGTCGTGGTGCGGAGAGAGGACCGCAGGCCGGCTTCGTCGACTGCCGGACCGAGATGCTGCCGGAGCTGGCGGACACCACGGCGGGAGTACAGACTTGGTATCGGGCGCCCTCTTTTGGCCGAAAAAGCCAAAAAACGTCGCATTCTGGGTGGGGCTGTCCGAGAATCGAAAAAACTGTGGACTACGTAGGCCAGTATTAATACGTTAAGTCACGGTCATCCCGGGAGGGGTCGAGGACTCCTCCCGATAGGAATCGAGGACCTGCACCGACTGCCGTCGGCAGAGGAAGTGCTTTCAGAGTGAATCTTCCTGAGTTCGGCGTAGACGCCCATCTAGGCCGTTTCCGCCCCTCTTCGGGAAGTTTTACTTCCCGAGAGCTACCG
>CAYXAD010000206.1:0-6529 GCA_964462965.1 uncultured Salinivenus sp. | reverse complement strand
CTTAGGCATCGGCTTCGAAAGCTTCCTCGTCGTAATTCTCTACCTCGGGGCGTTTATTACGCTATTCATGGCCTGAAACGGTCCACGGATCTCCGAGGGGCTCGTCTCAAAAAATTTCGAGGGGCGGGAACCTTCCAAGAGGAGCAAGTGCACGGGCTCGCAGAAGAAACCCGTCTCGGCTCTACTCCAGGAGTTCTTCTTCAACCGATCAGGTCGGGCGTCTCGTGAATATTGCCCATCACCTCGCATTCGCGTACCCGGCTAAACCCAACCCTCTGAGATCCAAACTGAACGCCAAACTGAGCGATTGACGAGTCGTATTGCACCACCCCCCGTTTCTCCTCGGAATCGGATTTTCCCTCTGTCCCTCCAATCGTTACGTCCAGGACGTCTCCCTCGTAGATGGGCGTCCCGTCGGCGTCGTCGAGACCGATGTACTGCATCACTTCTACCTCCCCTCCAAACCATCGATGCTCGACGTAGCTTCCGTGCTCCCGGTCGAGAGCGACCACCACTTCGTCGGAGCAATCGAGGGCCGCGACCTCAAACATTCCGTGCTTGGGATGATAGACGCGAAACTCCTTCGGACTGCTCATGAACCCGGGGCAGAGCGGTGGGAAGACAGAGGGTCAGTAAAAACGCTCAATGGACCGAGACGGTCCCCATCCCAGATCGGAAAACAAGCCGACCTTTTGGATGACTGCCCCCTCAGAACATTTGTCCCTTTTCCCTACTCTTCCCGCTTCCACATCTGGGTCTACTGCCTACGGACTCGACTACGAGCCTTCTATACGCGCAACTCTCCGAGTCATACCGTCGGGATCCGCCCCACTTCGAACATTCCAGTAAGTGCCAGTCGTCTCGGGTCCCACCCGGTGAACTCACTTAGTACGACCAGTCGGGGGCAAAGCCAGGATCGAGAATCCGTTTTCCGGACTGCAGGGATGACACCTGCTCCATCTCGTCCGCGGACAGCTCAAAATCGAACACGTCGAGATTTGCCTCGCGGTGCTCCGCGCTGGCGGCCTTCGGGATGGGCACCACGTTGTCTTGCTGGAGAAGCCATCGAAGGGTCACTTGCGCTGCGGATTTTCCGTGTCGCTCCCCAATCCGTTCGAGCTGCGGATGGGTCGCCGCCTCTCCCCGGGCGAGGGGACTGTACGCTGTAAACATGTGACTGTACTCCCGAGCTCGCTTCAGGAGGGGAGATTGATCCAGAAGAGGGTGATACTCGGCCTGATGGGCAAACAGGGACACGCCCTCCGGCAACGCCTCGACGATGTCGTCAATGGTCTCGGGCAAGAAGTTACTGACGCCAATGTGGCGGGCTTTTCCTTCCTCCTGCAACGCGACGAGGGCCTCAAGCTGATCACCGAGCGGAACGTCTTCGACGGGCCAGTGAATGAGTAGTAGATCGACGTACTCCGTGTCGAGTCGACGCAGGCTCTCCTCGGTCGACGATCGCATGGCCTCCGGCGCCACGTTTGAGCGCCACACCTTCGTCGTGAGGAAGATGTCGTCCCGGTTTACTCCGCTGTCTCGGAGCCCCTTCCCGACCTGCTCCTCATTCTCGTAAATTTGCGCCGTGTCGATGTGACGATAGCCGAGGTCGAGGGCATGCGCTACGCTGCGGCGACAGGTCGGCCCCGTGATCTGCCAGGTGCCAAATCCGAGCGCCGGAACGTCTTCTCCCTGAATGGTCTTGTAGGCGAGATCGTCGTGTGCCATGGTGGGTCGTGGGGGTGATTCTGAACAGTACGCACGCCAAAAACGGCAACCCACCCGTAGGGTTTTGGTCGTTCCGTCAAGGCCACCATTGTGTTCGGTGAAGGTACTACAGAGGTGTCGTCGAGCAGCGCCGCTGCTGCTCATGCATGTACCAATGGATGTCTCGACCTTGCCTCGGAGAGCTCATGCATTACACAACACGCCTCTCTCGCCAATTCGTGACTGTGGCAAGACGACAGAGAGGCGTTCGCCGGACCGAATCCGTCTTTGCGAGGGGCTCTAGAACATGTACGCTTCAGTAGTGCCAGGGCACGTCGGACCAGTCGGGATCGCGCCCTTCGAGGAAGGCGTCGCGGCCTTCCTGTGCCTCGTCGGTCATGTACGCCAGCCGCGTGGCCTCACCGGCAAAGACCTGCTGACCCACCATCCCATCGTCCACCATGTTAAAGGCGTACTTGAGCATGCGGATGGCCGTGGGACTCTTGTTGTTAATCGTCTCCCCCCATTCTAGCGCGGTGCCCTCGAGCTCGTCGTGGGGTACCACAGCATTGACCATGCCCATCTCCTCGGCCTCCTCCGCGTCGTAGGTCCGGCCCAGGAAGAAGATCTCGCGGGCCCGCTTCTGCCCCACCTGTCGAGCCAGCAGGGCCGACCCGAAGCCCCCGTCGAAGCTGGCCACGTCGGCATCCGTCTGCTTGAACTTGGCGTGCTCGCGACTCGCAAGGGTAAGGTCGCAAACGACGTGCAGGCTGTGGCCCCCACCCACGGCCCATCCCGGCACCACGGCAATCACCGCCTTGGGCATAAACCGGATGAGGCGCTGCACCTCCAGGATGTGAAGACGCCCGAGCGTTCCCGAATCGGCCTCCCCCTCCTCCGTCTCGTACTGATAGCCCTCTTTGCCGCGGATCCGCTGATCGCCGCCCGAGGAAAACGCCCACTTGCCGTGCTTTTCTGACGGCCCATTGCCGGTCAGCAGCACGCAGCCGACGTCGGGGGTTTGGCGGGCGTGGTCGAGCGCCTGATACAGCTCGTCGACCGTCGGCGGCCGAAAGGCATTGAGCACCTCCGGCCGATCGAAGGCGATCCGCACCGTCCCATGCTCCACGGCACGGTGATAGGTCACATCCTCAAAGTCAAAGCCCTCGACGGGCGTCCAGGCATCGGAATCGAAGAGCTCAGAAATCACGGCGTCGGATTGGAAATGCAGGAATGAGAGCGCGCCCTCCAAAAAGTGAATCGACCTGCTACGGTTCCGGCCCGCTTCTGAAGGGTGGAGGGATGGAGGTGTGGAGGGCTGGAAGAAGATCAGCAACATTGCAATGTGTTCACCTTTGTGCTCCCGGGCTCCCTCTCTCCCACGCTCTCTTTTCACACACTCAGCCCTCGGTGACCACCATCTCGTCGAAGACGTCGCGAATGATCGAGCAGGCTTCGGCAGCCGACCCGGGAGGTTCGAGGGCTCGCTCGAGGGACTCGTCATATTCATACCGGTCTTTCCGAAAGTGGACGGTCCCTTCGGGCGTTGCCCAGGCGGTGAGGTAGACGATGTACACCGGAATGGGATCACGAACATCTACGCGTTTCTGCTCGGCCGACTGCATGAGCGACTGAATCTCCTCCCTCGACATTTCGTCCCGCTCAAACAAGTAGGCCCCGAACTCAACCGGCTCTGCGAGGCGAATACATCCGTGACTGCTCGTCCGCACCCGCTGATCAAACACCTGCTCGGCGGGGGTGTCGTGCAGATAAATGGCGTGTTCGTTGGGAAACATGTACTTCACCCGTCCGAGCGGATTTTGAGGCCCGGGCTTTTGTCGAATGCGCAGACGTCCCTCTTCCAGCGCCTCCGCACTGAGCGAGTCCACCCCGACGGTGTCGCCCTGAGCCGTCAGGATCTCATATCCCCGCTCCTCGATCAGGTCTGGGTTCTCCTTGAGTTGGGGAAGCAGATCTTCCGTTGCGATCGACGGAGGTACATTCCACTCCGGCCCGAACATGGCGTACTGTAGCGTGTCGGCAAACGCTACGGTCTCCCACCCCTGCTCGCCCACGACGATGGGCATGGACAAAACTTCTTCGCCCCCCCGATAGGCCTGAACTCGAAAATCCATGAGGTTGACGAACACGTGCTCGTGTCCGAGGTCACTGGGCATCCATCGGTACCGCTCCAGGTTGAGCCCGAGCTGCCGGGCCCGCTCCTGCGCAGACACGTTGAGCACCTCGCGATCCCCTTCGTCCACGACGCCGTCCGTCTCCAACCCGTGCCGCTCCTCGAAGCGCAAGACGGCCTCCGTCACCGCCTCCGAGTACGTGTCGCCCTCTGCGGATGCGTCCGAGAGATCTCCCGTTGCAGCCAGCCGCTCACGGAGGTCCTCCACCGGAGAGCCCGTGTCCCCCGGCCGGAGAGGACCGTCTGCCTCCACCGCCGGCCACCCGCCCTCGGCAGCGATGCCCTGATAACGATCCAGGGCCTTCCGCAACGGAGGATACCGGTAGTGTCGATCGGCCAGGGACGCCAAGGTCTCCTCGACGCCGTCGGAGAGCGCCCGGTTCAGGACGGTACGTACATCAGGGCCGTCGCTTTCGATGTGCCACTGTCCGCCCACCTCCTCGGGCGCCACCGATCCGTGCAGAAGATCGTCGACGTACCGAGCAAAGGTCGCCGTAAGTGCGACGTCCAGTTGGGCCACGTCTTGCTGCACGCCCTCGACGTCCCCGGCCGGCGACTGATACACCGCACGGAGCTCCTGGGCGAGGGAGTCCAACGCGTAGCCACGAGGCCGGAGTCCTTCGCGATCGGCCCGGCAGAGACGCTCTAAAAAATCACGACCGGCTGTTGTGGGACCGCGCGTCGTGACCCAGGCAGGCTGGGCGTCACGATTTTCGTAGAAGTGCTGAACGGCGGACGCGTACGGCCCCTCTCGTTGCTCCTGCACCTCTCGAAGAACCTGTGGGACCGATTGGGTGTCCCCCCCACACCCGGCCACGACGACGAGAACGAGGAGAACGCCGATCAAAGACGAAATGCGGGGCAAGACCTCGGAGCGTAGAAGCGATTGAGACGAAGGACGGCGTCGGGATGCCCAGCAAAGACAGAGGATGGTATACCCGATGCTCCTCCGTTTCCTCCTTCCAGGATGTAGAAATCTTGGAAACCCCTGCTTACAAAGATTCGCATCAGGAGGGTACGCATGCGTTCCCGGTAAACCAGCGGCGAAGCACCCGCTCTGCCGGTTTGTTTTGGGGCGTAAAGCCCGCCGGGCGATCCCCCTCGGACACTGGATGCCACTTCCAAATGATGGCTCCAGCGAGCCAGTCGGCCCGGCCCACGGTCGAAAAGAACGCCCGGTAACAGCGGGCCTGCAACTCGGGATCCACAGGTTTTGCCGAGGTGTCCCGCTCGGGCCACTCCCAGGGTCGCGACGCTGCGCTCGATGCGCTTCGATAGCCGACCTCGGTGAAAAGCACCGGCCGCTGGGTCCGCTCATGCACCTCCGCCAGTGCCTCTCGATGGGAGCGCCACCCCTCTTGGAGCGTAGCCAGAGAGGGGGCTTCCTCACTGGACAGGGGGAAGTAGGCTTGCACCCCTACGTAGTCGAGTGCATCCCAAAACGAAATGGCTTCGTACTCCTCGTGCCAGTTGGCCGCGTAGGTGAGCCGGCCGTCGTAGACCGTCCGGACCTCCGCTGCCAGGTCCCGCCAGAACGCCGGACGAGTCGTGGCCGATCGGCTGAGTTCCGTCCCTAACACGAGGACGTCGGCCTCGACCTCGGCGGCCAGCCGAGCGTAGTGCATCAAGAACCGCCGGTATTGCGCCTCCCACTGACGCCACTCCGATTCGGTGTCGAAACCAATCTGGCTTCGTTCTTGCTCTTCGTCGTATCCCCCGACCCAGAGGTGGGGCTTGAGAATAATGCCCATGCCCAGCGTGTCGGCCTGCTGCGCCAGCCTCCGGATGCCCGAGTGACTCTCGCTGTACCACCCGTCCGTCGTGTCCACTCGAACCGTGGGCTCGTCGAGGGCCGACTGCCAGCCAAAGGAGACGAGTGTGAGATGGGTGACGCCGAGGTCCCGGAGATGCACGAGCAGGCTGGAGTCGGGACGGCTGCGGGCGTCGAGCGTCACGGACCGAATGTCGAAGATGGGCTCGTCGGCCGGCACCGAGTCGGCCACAGCCGTCGTGTCCGCGTCCGCGAAGAAGACCTGGTCCGATTCGGCACACCCCACTGTCAGAGTTGCCGCAAGGCCGATGCAGGCAGCCCACAGGAATCGAAGGAAACGGGACATGGAAGAGGAAGCTCACGTCACAAAGGGAGGTCCGCACGTACTTTTTAGCACCGTGGGTGTTGCCACGACGCGGGTCTTCGGCTGGGCGCAGCCTCCGAATTGCAGCAGTTTCCGTCTTCTCCACCGGAAGCCCCCATTGAGTTCGCCTGCTCAGTGTATCCTCGAATCCCAATGCACGTGCACAGTTATTCCCGGTACGGTGATATGAAGCACCGGCTCTGGCTTTCAGAAGGTCCTGCCTGAGGACCCACGGCCGGGTTGTGCATTTTTTAGTTAATCTTCCCTCGGCGTTGGCGGTTTTCCCCTCGACGCCCTTGTATCTTTGGGTTTTGCTTGCTGACATGTATCCGGGTCGGCCAGACCTGGACTCGTCGACTTCTTTCATTGCGTTCCGTTCTATGTCCACCTACGACGTTGCGATCATCGGAGGCGGCATTGTCGGTCTCGCCACCGCCTACCGCCTCACCGAACAGTACCCAGACACGTCGATCATCGTCCTCGAAAAGGAAGA
>CAYXAD010000205.1:0-6530 GCA_964462965.1 uncultured Salinivenus sp. | reverse complement strand
TTCATCCAGAAGGGTGGAGGGAGCAGGCCCTGCGAAGCCCTGGCAACCGCCATCGATTCAGTCGATGGAAAGGTGCCCCGTCCTGCCCCGACAGCAGTCGGGGGAGATGAGTGGGAACCGCGACCTTCTGGTTGTCGATCCCCATCTGCATTCCCCTGCGGCTGGGGATTTTTTATTTCCCGGGTTGCATTTCACTGGCTGTGCCGTGTGGCTGGGACGCTCGCTTGGCTCTTCTGGGTGACTCTTTCTCCTTCATTCCCCAGAGAGCTCATGAGCACCAACGGACAAACGCAGAACGAGAACCCCCAGTCGCCCCACTACGAAACCCTTCAGCTCCACGCCGGCCAGGAGCCAGACCCGGCCACCAACGCTCGGGCTGTACCCATCTACGCCACCACGTCGTATACCTTCGACGATGCGGAGCACGGGGCCGATCTCTTTGCCCTCAAAGAGTTCGGCAACATCTATACCCGCATCATGAACCCGACCAACGACGTCTTCGAGAATCGCGTTGCGGCACTCGAAGGGGGAGTGGCAGGCTTGGCGACGGCCAGTGGACAGTCAGCGCAGTTTCTCGCCCTCAACACGCTCTGTGAGCATGGTGACAACGTGGTCTCAACCAGCTACCTCTATGGTGGGACCTATAATCAATTCAAAAACTCCTTCCCGCGGCGGGGGCTCGACGTGCATTTTGCTGACGGCGATGATCCCGAATCCATCGCCTCGCTCATCGACGAGCGGACGAAGGCCGTCTACCTAGAGACCATCGGCAATCCGCGCTTTAACATCCCGGATTTCGAGCGCATCGCCGACATTGCCCACGATCACGGCGTCCCCCTCGTCGTGGACAACACCTTTGGGGCCGCTGGCTACCTGTGCCGGCCCATCGAGTACGGAGCGGACATTGTCACCTCTAGCGCCACAAAGTGGATCGGCGGCCACGGCACCACCATTGGCGGCGTCATCGTAGATGCCGGGTCGTTTCCCTGGGACAACGGGCGCTTCCCTGAGTTCACGGAGCCAAATCCCAACTACCACGGCCTCAACTTTTGGGAGACATTTGGTCCCGACGGCGTGCTCGACACGAATGTTGCATTCGTCATGCGGGCCCGGGTGGAGGGGCTGCGCGACTTTGGTCCGGCACAGAATCCGTTCGGATCGTTTCTCCTGCTTCAGGGCCTAGAGACGCTATCGCTTCGCGTCGAGCGAAGCTGCGAGAATGCACTTGCCCTTGCCCAGTGGCTCCAAGAGCAGGAGGCTGTGGAGTGGGTGAGCTACCCGGGGCTTGAGTCGCATCCCTATCACGAACGGGCCAACCGGTACCTCGAAAACGGCTACGGGGCCGTGCTGGCCTTCGGTGTGAAGGGCGGCAAGGACGTCGGCCAGGCGTTGGTCGAGAACGTAGAACTCGCCAGCCACCTCGCCAATGTGGGCGATGCGAAGACGCTCATCATTCATCCGGCGTCCACCACCCACCAGCAGCTCACCGAGGAGGAGCAGAAGGCTTCTGGCGTGGAGCCCGACATGGTCCGTGTATCCGTCGGCATCGAACACATCGACGACCTCAAGGCCGACTTCGAACAGGCCTTTGCTTCACTTCCGACGCCGACGGCCTGACGGTAGCGAGTCCGTTGGTTCCGGGTCCCTGAGGAGGGCAGAAGGGAACGTATTTCGAGTCCGTATTGCCGAAGAATCCCTTCGCAGAATAGGGAGACGCAATACGGCCGTTGCGGTCTTTCCCCTCAGCCGTGGCCCGGTTCGGGCGTCTCCTTGCTGCTCAGACATCTCCGATCTACTTTTTCAATGCCTCAGACCCTGACCCTTCCTAAATATACCCTCGAACACGGTGCCACGCTGCGCAATGTGCCCCTTACGTACGAGACGTGGGGGAGCCTCAATGCCACCCGGGACAACGCCGTTCTGGTTTGTCATGCCTTGACCGGGGATCCCGACGTGACGGACTGGTGGGAGGGGCTTTTCGGAGCCGGACAGGCCCTTGATCCGAGCCGCGACTTTATCATCTGTGCCAACGTGGCCGGCTCGCCGTACGGCTCCGTGTCGCCCCTCACGACTGATCCGGCGACGGGAGCGCCGTACGGGGCTGATTTCCCGCCCGTTACCATTCGCGACACGGTCAAGATGCACCGCCAACTCCTCGACCGTCTCGGAGTCCGACGGGTGTCATATGCCATCGGTGGGTCGATGGGAGGCATGCAGGTGCTCGAGTGGGCCTTTGAAGAGACGGACAGTGGCGCCCCCTTCGTGCGCTCCCTGGTGCCCATCGCCGCCGGCGGCCGTCACTCCGCGTGGCAGATTGGCTGGAATGAGGCCCAGCGGCAGACCATCTACGCCGATCCCAACTGGAAGGAGGGACAATACACCGACGAGGCGCCTCCCACCCGTGGCCTGGCGGCGGCACGCATGATGGCCATGGTGTCCTATCGCTCCCATCCCGCCTTTCAGGAGCGCTTTGGCCGTGAGGTCATGGTCGAACAGAAGGATCAACCCTTCGCCGTCGAGAGCTATCTGCGCTATCAGGGCGATAAGCTCGTCGATCGCTTTGACGCGAACTGCTACGTCTGTCTCACGGAGCAGATGGATACCCACGACGTGTCGCGCGCTCGTGGGGGGTACGAAGAGGTGCTCTCGTCCATTTCCCAGCCTGCCCTGGTCATTGGCATCGACTCGGACGTGCTCTATCCGCTCCCCGAGCAGCGCGAGCTTGCGGAGCACATGCCCCATGCGACGCTGGAGGTTCTGTCTTCTCCCTATGGCCACGATGCATTCCTCATTGAGGAAGAGAAGCTGAATGATGTCGTGGTCGAGTGGCAGGCCCAACAGAATCTCACGTCGTCCATCACTGCGTAGCAGACTTCCTCGTTCTCTCTGTCGGGACCCTTCACAAGTCGAATAACACGTTCATGTCGATTTTGTCCTCGAGCACCTCTCCCTCCCTCCCGGACGCGTCGATTCGATCCGAGGGTGTGATGCACGTCTATCTCGCCGGAGTGGGAGATGTAGGGACCGCTCTGCTCCACCAATTGGACACGAACTCGGGGCGGGGACCTGCACTGCGTCTAATCGGAGCCTGTACGTCCCGCCGTGCCATCTGGGGTCGGCAGGGCCTCGTCCCCTCTGCGGTGCCGGACCGGCTTCCTGCGGCCCCATCTCTCGATTGGAAGACAGTTGCCACACGCCTCGAGCAAGACGCCCCGCGGCCCCTCGTCTTTGTCGATGCAACTGGGAGCTTGGAAGTGGCGTCGTTGTACGATCGTCTGCTCCGGGCCGGCCTTCATGTGGTTACGCCCAGCAAGCTGGCCAACACACAGTCCCAGGCGTCCTTTGATCGGCTCCAGGCGACGGCCGCTAAGGAAAATGTTCGCTATCGGTATGAGGCGACAGTGGGGGCCGGGCTTCCCGTCATTCAGACGATTCAAGGCCTCATCGAGACGGGCGACCAAATCCGCTCCGTCCGAGGGGCGGTCTCGGGGACGCTCACGTTTCTGTTCAGTGCGTTGCGCCAAGGGCACTCCTTCAGTACAGCTGTGCGGGCGGCCCGCGAGCGGGGATACACAGAGCCCGATGTGCGGGATGATCTATCCGGGGAGGACGTGGCGCGTAAGTTTCTCATTCTGGCCCGACTGGCGGGCTATTCTGTCGAACGGGATGAGTTGCAGGTTGAATCACTGGTGCCGGACGAGTTGCAATCCCTGTCGCCTGAGGCGTTCCTCGATCGGCTCGACTCGGTCGACGACTACTGGTGCGACCGCACTCGTACCGCTGCACGGGACGGGGCGGTCCTCCAGTATATCGGGCAGCTATCGACCGATGGCATTGAGGTGGGTGTGCAGTGCGTGCCGCAAGAGGGCGCCTTCGGCCGACTCGAGGGACAAGACAACCTGTTCGAGATCACGACGGACCGGTACGCATCCTCCCCCCTCACCATTCAAGGGCCGGGGGCTGGTCCCGAGGTGACGGCGGCGGGCGTCCTGAGTGACGTGTTCAAGATTGCACGGGGGAACACCGACGCCCCGGGTTGATTCTTCGGTCCAACTATAGCGCCGTTATTCAGAGTCCCCAGCGACGAACCGTTTTCCTCTGAGTGTGTCTCCTTCTCCAGAAACGATTCTGTACTCGCTCGATCTTTTTGGCACGGCCGTCTTTGCAATCTCCGGAGCCCTGGCCGCCGGACGCCGCCACATGGATCTATTCGGCGTGCTCGTCATCGCGACGGTGACTGCAATAGGTGGGGGGACGGCGCGGGACCTCTTGCTGGATCGTCATCCTGTCTTCTGGATTTCAGATCTCACCTATCTGGGCGTCATTGCCGCGTCGGCACTGGTCAGCTTTGGGTACACGTCCTACTTCCGTCCCCCGCGCAATGCCCTCCTGGGGGCCGACGCCTTTGGGCTTGCCATCTTCACCGTCGTCGGGGCCAAGGTGGCGATGGGGGTGGAGGTGCCGTCCGTCATTGTCGTACTCATGGGGGCGATGACTGCCACTGTCGGCGGCATGATTCGAGACGTGCTCTGCGACGAAACGCCTCTCATTCTTCGACGCGAGATCTACGCCACGGCCTCCCTGATCGGCGGCGGGGCTTACGTGCTATTGCACTTCACTCGACTGCCCGACGTATTCGTCACCGTCGCCGTCGTCACCCTCGTCTTTTGCCTCCGCGTAGGGGCTCTGCAGTGGCAGTTGCATCTGCCCTCCTTTCAAATTGGCGAGGCGCCTAAATAGCAGAGGCTCTTTGCCCCTGCTCTCGGCAAGAAGAGGGCTGGAGAATGGAGGCCCCTTCGACTTCATTGCTTCCCTCCAGGTTGCAATACAGTAAGGAGCAGGAGTTAGCCGGAAGAGGGGAGGCCTTCAGAGGAATCGGCCTGTGCGAGGGCCTCGCTGAGGTCCTTCCACTGAATGGGTTTGCTGAGAAAGGTATCCATCCCTGCTTCTTGGCACCGTTTCCGGTCTTCTTCCATGACCGCAGCAGTGAGAGCGATGATGTAGGGTTGCTCGTCTGGGGGCCACTGTTCACGAATGCGGCGCGTCGCCTCCAGTCCGTCCATTTCGGGCATGTGCACATCCATGAGAATGGTATCGTAGCGCTGCTTCCGCAAAGCCTCGAGCGCTTTGTGGCCGTTGGGGACCGAGTGAACGGTGTGCCCAAGCTTTTCTAGGATCTGGGTGGCCATTTTTTGGTTGACCGCGTCGTCTTCGGCGAGTAATACGCGCTGGGTGGAGTGGTCGGTAGATTCCTTCTCGCCGTCGGGCGACTCTTTGAACGGCTTGGAGGTGCCAAGTGCTTCCGTCATCACCTGGTAGAGGCTCGACTGTTTGATCGGTTTTCGGAGCCAGGCCGTATAGTTTGACTTCTCCACCTGCTTCGGCTGAGAAACGGAGCTGAGCATGATGATCGGAAGCTCCTGTCTCCCGAGGTCCTCGTGAATCTTCGCCGCCAGGGTCGGCCCGTCCATCTTTGGCATTTGCACGTCCAAAAGGGCGGCGTCGTAGGTTCGGTCGGTGTCTCTGAGATGCGCCAGTGCGTCCGGTCCCGAGGCCAGTGCGGTCATCTCCACCCCCCATCCCCGTGCCATCTGAAGGAGGAGCTTGCGGTTGGTCTCGTTGTCGTCGACCACGAGGACCCGCGCCTCCGACAAAGACTGCTGGGGGGCCGGGCGGCGAACCCCCTCCTCGTCGGCAGCCTCTGTTTCCTTCGCTTCAATCGTGAAGTGAAAGATCGAGCCTTCACCGACCTCGCTCTCGACCCAGATCTCCCCGCCCATCGCCTCGACCAACCGCCTCGAGATCGAAAGGCCCAGGCCCGTGCCGCCGTGCTCCCTCGTAATCGAGGCGTCGGCCTGCCGGAAGGACTCAAAGAGGTGCTCCTGCTCCGCCTCTGGAATTCCGATGCCGGTGTCCTGGACGCTGACGTGAAGCGTATAGGGCTCGTCGGGGGCCTCCGGTTCGGCGGCGAGTTGCACCCGCAGGGTCACCTCCCCCTCCTCCGTAAATTTCACGGCGTTCGAGAGAAGGTTCAGCAGGATCTGCCGGAGGCGCGTCTCGTCGGTTTCGATCACCGAGGGGACATCTGTATCGATCAGGTAGGTCATCTCCAGGTCCTTCTCGGCGGCCTCGGTGGCGAGGGCGTCTAGGGCCTCCTCGACGCAATGTTGCAGGCGAAGGGGCCGATATTCGAGCTCGACCTCGCCGGCCTCGAGTTTCGAGAAGTTGAGGATGTCATTGATGATCGAAAGAAGGGTGGTACCGCTGTTTTGAATCGCCTCGACAAACTCCTGCTGTTCCGTGGTCAGGTCGGTGTCGGCGAGGAGGTCGGTAAACCCGATGACTCCGTTCATGGGCGTACGAATCTCGTGGCTCATGTTGGCCAGGAATTCGCTTTTGGCCTTCGCCGCCGCCAACGCCTTCTCTCGGGCCTTCTCAAGTTCCTGGGTGCGCTGAGTCACCTTTTCTTCGAGCAACTCCTGGCGTTTTTCCAAGCTCCGGGTGCGCCAACGGATGATGCCGGCCACAAG
>CAYXAD010000204.1:0-6565 GCA_964462965.1 uncultured Salinivenus sp. | reverse complement strand
GCCGTCGACCAGACCGTCGCCCGCACCGACCGCGACGAAGTGATGCACGGGGACTTCTCCCTCGACGATGGTGCAGGAACGGGGCCCCGGCTGCGCGGCGAGCAGGAAAAACTTTCCGTCCGCCAGCAGGCCGACAGCACGGCCTACGCCGACGTGGAGGCGCGGGATGGCGTTCTGCACGGGGATCTCACCGTGATGGGCGACACCACCACAACCGGCGATGTCTTCGAGACGCAGGCGGAGACGGTACAGGTGTCCGACTCGATCGCGAACCTCAACTTTGGAGAGACTGGGGCCGGGGTCACCGCAGCCCGCGGCGTGAGCGGCTGGTCGATCGACCGGGGGACGACGAACCCCTACGCCTTTGCCTTCCACGAGTCCGATGACCTCTTCCGCATCGGCGAGCACTGGCTCACGCTTTCGCATGACGGCGGCACGGGCTTCGACCTGCACGAGGAGGTGGTTGGGCAGTCCAGTGGCGCGAGCGGCTACGTGTGGAGCGAGAGCAGCGGTACGCTCCAGATCAAGAACTGGCACGGGGCCTTCGACGCGGCCGGCGGAGAGACGATCGAGGGGCAGTCCAGCGGGGCGACGGCCTCGCTCACGGGGAAGACCGAGCACGACGACACGCAGGCGGTGGCGACGCGGGAGGATAGCCCGCAGTCCGGTGGCGTGCCGTTCTGGGATACTAATGCGAATATCTTTGCGACGAGCGCAAGTCTGACATGGGATGGGTCAAATTTGAGCGTTACAGGCGGGGGGGTGTTTTCAAATCCTGGCTCATCCCCCACAGGATCGGAGGCAACGATTAGTTCCCCTGCTGGAGATTTGGGGATGACGTTCAAGGTCGGAGATGGGAGTGGGAATGTAGAGCAGAGATGGGATGTAAAGGCGCGGAGTGGCAGCTTTGATCTCCTCTACGACAACGACGCTGCCCACCCCGTTTTTCGCTACAATGCGTCTGCTCGGCAGCTCGAATTGCAGCCGTACACGAGCGGAGGGTCGTTCGGGCTTCGCTTCCGGTCGAATGTGAATGCGGGATCGGATTATGGGTACATCAGGTGGTACGATGACAACGATACTTATTCGCAGGGGACCGGGAATGAAGCGGGTGCGCTCGTCATCGGGGCAGAGAACGACGATGCCGGGGGGGGCATTGGTGATAATGTCGTTCTAAAGGCGCAGGGACACGTTCACCTCGACACCCCAAATGGAGATACGCTTCTTCGAAACGGCGCTCTTCGTTCCAATGCCTACACGAGCGGGTGGACAGGAAGTGACAACTTTTATCCGCGAAGCGGTTGGGCAGAGGTAGACCACCTTTCTGTGCGCGGGACACTCCTTGCTCGAGAACTCGAATTTCGCAAGCTCCGATTCAGTAAGGGGCCGCGTGCCGATACGGTTGGGGGTGGGAAGGTCGAGTCCATTCCGGTCGGGCCCTCCAACGACAGCAATGGAGAGTATCGTTGGGAGCTTGTGTTCGAGGAGGAGCACGGGCTTAAATTCGACGACATGATTCTCACACAGGAGACCTCGACTGGGGCCAATGCGGAGAATAGCGACGGGACGAAAGGCGGTGTAGCCGTTTCGCGACAGGTGCGGGGGAAGGTGACGCATGTGGTTAATTCGAAGCGTGTGGTCGTCTATGCCGTCAATGATCTCTCGAAGCTTTCGAAGACGAACTACAACTACTCCTCTCCGCAAGAGGGGGACGACGTGATGGTGGTGGGGAATTATAGCAAGCCGACCCGTGATTCGCTGATCTACTACGACCCTTACGGGCCGTTCATCGACGTTCTCGACGGGATCAAGCGGTTCGGAAGCAACAACGGGTGGGATGGTCGCAGTCCGAAGGTCCGTATGGGATATCTCGATAACGTTTTCGGGGTCACAGACACCTACGGGATCGGGGCCGGAGACGCCACCACGAGTGGAGATTACTTCGTTGCCACGCCGAACAAGGTGAGGGTCAATGGGCAGATCATTTCAGAATCGGGACTTATTGGAGGGTGGGCGCTTGAGCCGGGAGATATATATGCCCAAAGTGGGGATGGTAAAGTGCAACTTCACGCCCACAACCCGAGCTTAGAGGTCAACCTATCAGGTTCAAATGTGACGAACACGAGGATTTTCGTGGGGGAAATGTATGACGGAAGTTGGACGGGGGAATACGGCATCCTCATGCACGACGATGCGGCGGGGACGAAGCCGTTTGAGTTGAGTAGCCGGAATAAACAAATTGCCGGATGGAGCTTCGATGCCGAAACCCTCCAAAACCAAGTCGGGGATTTTCAGGTCAACGTCGGGGCCATGAAATTCCACTCCGACCGATACGGCTTCGGGTTCGAGAACACGGCAAGTCAGTACGACCAACCGCAGGGCTTTTTCGGGGCTCGCGGCGACAATAACAACGTCGGAATGTACGTCTCGGAGGGCGGCTCGGACTTCGTATCCATCGGAAACGACTGGTATAGGGGCGGGAAAACGGTGGGAATAAGCGTCCGTGCAGACGGAAATTATGTACTTGAAACGGACGGTTCGACGGCGTACGTGGACTATCTTGATGTTCGCTCCAATGCCTCCATCTACGGTCAATTCTACGTTGGAAATAGGCGGCTTGCTCGCGTCCGAGTCCGAGGAACTTCCTTTGCAAACAATGCCGGGGGAGATACCGAGATTCAGGTTGATGGGAGTACCGTTCTTACAGCATCAAATCGTGGCGTGACAATGATCGTCTACGACGAGAAGATGAATAAGCGCCACGAGGAGAGCTATGACGTGTACGGGTCCTCGTCTGCGGCGCAGCGGTTCAGGGACGACGTGAAGGGGAATAACAATCTAAATGACGGATCTACGATCAATCGAACGGACCTCTGTGTCGTCGCCAGCTACGACGCCACTCGGAAGCGCCCTGCATACCTAGAAGGTGTGGACCACATCGGCGGGTCGGGAAAAAAGATCGAAGAGGAATGGCAGGCTGCCGAGGACGCCGGGTACAATGGCAATCGCATTGCGACCGCAATCATCGGTCAGCCGACAGGCCGCCCCTCGTCGGGCATTATGATTGCTCAAGGGGCGCACCGCGAACGGAGGGCATACGCGAGCGGATGGTTTACCGGGGATATGCTGTTTGGGCCCAAAGCGGCTGATGCGGTCATCGACGGGAATTTGCTCGTGGATGGAAGCGTCACCGCCAACGAGATCGACGTTCAGGACCTCTATGCCACAGATGCCACCATCGAGGCAACCCTGAGCATCGGTGGGTCAGGCCTGCTGGAGATGGACACACCCGCCGGGGCCGATGCGATCGACATCGACCAGAGCACGTCGTTCACAAGTCTTCCGTCCCAGAATACTGCCGACTCGAACACGACCACGACCACCAATACCGGGAGTGTGACGAAGACGCTGTCCACGGGCACTCAGTACAAGAGCCACGAGGCAGAGGTGACGATTTCGAACCCGAACAGCTCAGAGATGCGGTTCAATGCCCGCGTTCTGGACCCCGGCGGCAGTGCAATCGAGAACCAGCAGATGGACATCCCGGCCGGAGGGACGACGACGGTGCTGGTCCCCTTCAACGCAGACTCCTTTTCCCAGGTGGACGTAGAGGCGGCCAATGCCTCCGATCCCACGAGCGATGTGACGATGGAAAGCGTCTACCTCTACTACTGGAACTCATTTCAGGAGTGGAACGCGAGGGGCCTGCGGTTTGCGATGGCCGACGATGGGTATTTCGAAATCAAAGATAAGTACGTCCGGGTAGGGGGTGGGCTTGTCGTCGACGGCGAGGGACGGCTCTACGCCGAGAGTGGAAACTTGAAGTGGGAATCCTTCACCGACGGTGCCGTCACCACGCTCACCTGACTCTCCGAGTAACACTCTTTTCTACTACCGTTCTACAAACGAGGCAAACTCTTATGACCGTTACCGACCAGCGCGACGTCGAAGAGCTCGAAAAGGCCCTCCAGGCCATGAAGCGCGCCAAAAATAGAAATCTTTACGATCACAGGGCCATCCGCATGGGCCTCTCGAAAAACATCAGATTGCACGAGCAGGCCCTCAAAGAACCCCAGGCCGAGAAGGAGGACGTCGAGAAAGAGTACCAGAAGCGCGACGACGTGGGGCGCCGGCTGTTTCGGGCTGCCGATGGCCGGGGCGTTGTTGAGACGGCCGACGGCAACTACCAGTATGCCGGCTCCGGAGACCCGTACATCACGGAGGAGGACCAGACCGAGCAGGTACAGGTCGCCGGCCGGCAGATGAGCCGGGCCGAGATGAAGCAGCGGACCATCCGTCGCATGTGGGAGGACGTCGAGGACAAAGAGCAGGCCCTGGAGGACATCAATAAGCGCACCGTTGATGTCGAGGTACACGTTCTCTGCGGGGAGCTCGCCTCGATCGTGCTCGACCCGAGCGTGCAAGCACAGGAGGAGCACTTTCTATATCTCTTCGATGACTACCGCCGCATGGCCGATTTGGAGATCCCGGACGGCTTCGAGCCGACGCCGGAAAGCGAGATTGAGCGGCTTCGGGAACGTGAGCGGAGCGCTGAAGCTGTGGAGGCGAACTAAGGTTCCGGGGAGGCCACTCGGACGGTAACCCCCCGCAATGGGTGAAGCATCCCTCCACCAGTCGACCTCAGTATGACGTTTCCTGTTCAGCTCGTCCTCGCGGCGCTCAGTGGCGGTGCCGCCTGGAAAGTGATCGAGTGGGCGATTGACTACGCCGGTCTTCGCAAGAATGCCCGCGCCGATTTCCGGGAGGACCTACTCTCACGAGTCCGGGCCCTCCAACAGCGGGTCGACCAGCTCGAGAGCGCCCTGCAGGACGAGCAGCGGGCCCGCGTCCGGGCTGAAATCCGCAACGAGGTGCTGTCTCGCCGGATTGAGATCCTCGTTCAGGAGCTCAATCGTCTCCGGGACAATCTCGACATGGCCCCGATCGACGTGGAGGACTTCCAGGTCGACTCCGTTCCGCTCGCCTCACCCATTGCCGAGAACCATGATTAACCGACTCGTCAGTAAACGCGTCCTCTTTATCGCTGTCGTCGCCGCTCTGGCCACCGCGGCCGTCGCGTTTACCTTCACTCAGGCCGTCGCGTACAGCGCTTTTGCGGCCGCCGTTCTGAAGGTGGCCATCATCCTGCTGCTTTTCGAGGGCCTGGACCGCTATCTTCTCGAGGGCGTCGACACGATCGGGGAGCTGAAGGACGGCAATGTGGCCATCGCAGTCACGCTCCTCGCTCTAGCCCTGCTCCTCGCCCCGGCCGTGGCCACCGGGCAACACTGCCCGCGGGCCGGCCCGGACGCTGAGCGGCCCGACGTCGTGGACGTCGCTCTACAGGAAGTCGGCGTCACCGAGACGCCACCTGGCAGTAACGAAGGGCCTCGCATCGCCGATTACATGGCGGCCGTCGGCCTCTCCGACGGGTATCCATGGTGCGCCGGTTTTGCGCGCAAAATGCTCGACCAGGCCGAGGCCAATCGTCCTGACGTCCGGAGTGCCGGCGCCACCGATTACGTTACTGGCGCCTCGATCGACGCGACCAGCGTACTTCGTGGAGCAGAAGAAGTAGCACGCGGCGCCCTGGCCATTTGGCGACGTGGCGACACCTGGAAGGGACACATTGGGATCGTGCGTGGGTGGCAGCAGCAGTGCGGCCGGACGGTGGAGGGAAACACCTCGCCCGGCGATGCTGGTCCACAGCGGGACGGAGACGGCGTCTGGAGACGACAGCGCTGCATCCGCCCGGGTAGCTACTTCCGCATCGTCGCCTTTACGCCCACGTCGTCATGATCCAGCTGCCAGAAAGCGCGACGACGGCTCTGCTGGGCGTGGCGTTAGGTCTGGCGATCGGGCTTTTCGCCGGCCGGTGGTGGTTTCAGCCCGAGCCGGAGCCGACGCTTCCGGACTGGGAGGGCACGTTCGCCCTCGAGCGAGACCGCTTCCTCGCCCCCGAGGACACGGCGGGCCAGCCCGATCCCGACGTCGAGATCCGCTACCGCACGCGAACGGATACGATTCTCGACACGGCGTACGTGCCAGTCCCCCGGGATTTCACCTCTGACCCGGTCCTGTCGACCCGCACGCCGCTTGAGATCACGCCCCACCGCGTGACGCATACGTACTGGGACCCGGCGAGTCGGCGATTCGAACAGCGGGCATACGACGTCCCCGAGGACCGGTATCAGCTGAGCGTCTACGCCGTCGGCCTGCGTCGCTTTCAGCCCCGGCCGACCTATCAGGCGGGCGTCGGACTGGAGGCCTACCTGGACCCGAAGTGGCTGCCCGGCGCGATCGAGCCGTTTGGGGAAGTGCGTGCTGGCCGGCAGGTGGTCGCGAGTACCGGACTCCGGTGGCACTTCGTCGAACTCTGAGTGTAAGCGGAATTGTAAGCGTGCGGTGGCGGGAAGTGAAATTTCAGGACCACACCGCCGGATGGCACGTCTTACAAATCCCTGCTTCAACGGCGACAGAGCGGGACTTGGCGGGCGCTCACAACACCTGTCGAGTCCAGGCAGGGGTACCGCGTTTTCCACTCACTCTTCAGTAGGGATATGGG
>CAYXAD010000203.1:0-6568 GCA_964462965.1 uncultured Salinivenus sp. | reverse complement strand
TGTCATCGGCGAGGATGACGACGACGTTTGGGCGCTCGGGGGGCGAGGCCTCCTCTGACGAACAGCCTCCCAGCAACAGGTAGACCGAGAGGATCAGAAAGGAAAACGAGATCCGATACGTCATGGCTTATCGGTTGTTGGCGAGTCGGAATTCATATCCTGAGGGTAGCTGAGCGGCCGCTTCCCAAGTGCTGGAGCGCGACTGCGTACATTATGATAATGCCCTCTACCTAAGCGAATGGCTGACCGATCGAACAACCCGTCCTGCGAAAACGACGAATCCGGCAACGCAGTCGGCGAAGAGAAGCCCGAAGCTGGTGAGGGGCATGGCAGAACGGCCAGATCGGTCAACCAGACAGAGCACGCCGTTCACGCAGCCTTGCCTAGTGTTCGTGCTGCCTATCGATGACGATCTGCCAGGCCCCACCTGTTCGGCTCTCCTCCTGCAGCGTCCCGTGAATTCGAATCGGTCCCGACCGGAGAGGTACATCCTCGAAGGTGTGCCCGCCGGCACTGCCGTCGACGGCTGCCGTGTAGTCCGCGTCAGCACAGGCAACATCAGGGGGGCAGGTTGTGGTTTCGTTGTGCTCACCGCTGTGGTAGTAGACGTTGTCGACGTGGAGCGCGACTTCTCCCCCATCGAACCCATCGGGATAGCGAACTCGCACGTCGAAGGTATCGGGCTCGGCGACGGAAAGGGACCAGTAGCCCTTGGCCTCCAGGGTTCCCCATCCGGCGTCGTTCGTCGGGTGCCAGTCCTGTCGCGTCAGCACAGTCCGGGTCTGGTGCGGAGTGCCCACGATCATCCGAGGCTTGCCGTAGTTTCCGGGGCGCGTCGTACTCACGTCATCAAACCAACGGTTGTAGGTCGCCCTGAGCTCTTCGACGACCTGGGGATGGCGGTCCGAGAGATCCTTTCTTTCGTAGGGATCGGAGTGCAAATCGTAGAGTTCGAAGTCGGGGTTCCCCTCGAAATCGGTGGATCCAAATCCACTCGGATGGACCAGCTTCCAGTTCCCCCGGCGTACCATGAAGTGATGGTACCGAGTAGGCACGTCACCCCGGTGAGTCTGGATGACAATCGGTCGCGTTGACCACTTTTCGGACTCACCTGTAATCTGCGGCCAAAAACTGCGCCCGTCCAGCCGGACCCCTTGGGGCGCGGACACGTCGAGAGCCTCCAGTACCGTTGGCAGCAGGTCGACGTGGGCAGCGGGTCTCTGCGACACCCGGTCGCCGGAAAGCGTCCCAGGCCAGTGCATGAGAAAGGGGGTCCGTACGCCTCCTTCGTAGACGCTCGTCTTACTTCCTCGAAACCCGCCGACGTAGCGCCGCCCATTGGGCCCGTTATCTCCTAAGAAAACCACCAGCGTATTCTCCATTAGACCGTTCTTCCGAAGACGATCGAAGAGGCGGCCGATGTTCTGATCAATGTTGGTGATCATCGAATAGATGCGGGCACGCCGGTCTTGATTTGCCGTCTCGGAAAGCGGATACCCCTCGTCAGGAAACTGATCGTTTCCCAGATCCATCTTCTTGTACGTCTTCAGGAGGCTGTCGGGAACGTCGTGGAAGGGGGCGTGGGGAGCATTGGTCGGGATGTAGGCGAAAAACGGCTTCTCCTTTTGGCTTTGGGCCTCGATCCAGCCTAGTGCGCGGTCAAAGAACATGTCCGTCACGTACCCGTCCATCTGGATCTTCTCTCCGTTGTGGAAGAGGACAGGGTCGGTGTACTGGCCCTCTCCTTCGGGCGGGTCCGAAGGCTGTCCTATTCCTCCACCCCTGTGCATAAGCACCTCCTCGAAGCCTTGGTCCTGTGGGCGAAGGGGATAGTTGTCCCCCAGGTGCCACTTGCCGAACAACCCGGTGGCGTAGCCGGCATTCCGAAGGATCTCGGCGAGGGTGGTCTCCGAAGGCTCCATCATTGACCGTCCGATCCACGTGTCCACCACGCGGGTTCGGTAGTTGTACCGCCCGGTCATGAGGGAGGCTCGGGTCGGGGAGCAGACCGGACTCACGTAGAAGTCCGCCATCTGCGCGCTCCGGGCCGCCATGGAGTCGAGGTTTGGGGTTTGGATAACCGGATTGCCCGTGAAGCCGTAGTCGCCATATCCCTGATCGTCGGTCATCACGACGATGAGGTTGGGGGGATTTGGCAGCTCGGTAAGGGGCTTGCTGCCCACCATGGATAGAAGCCCGGCAACAGCCACGACACCGGCGAATACAAAGTGGGAGAGGCGAGATAGGGCCATTATCGAGAAGTGGTGCAATTCAAGATGGGCCGAATGCGAAGGAGGGGCGCCTCCGGATCTGCGAATGTTGCTTTACACGAAAACGCCATCGGTTTGTCTTGCTTCGCGCGGGGACTGGCGGCGTCTTCTCATTGGTCGGCTGAAGCTTTTCTCGAAAAGATGATGATTGGAAAATGGATGGAAATATGTCTGCCTGATTGACAGAAAGCGCGGGGAGATTACACATCGACCACGTTCCCTTTCCACAATCGGTCCAACCTACGCCTCTCGTCAGTTCCCGTCCGGGAATGTGTGGGCCTCGTCCATGAGGGCTTCCATCCGCTCCACGACGTCGGGGTGCTCCTCGGACACGTCGGTGGACTCGGCCTCATCCGACGCTAGGTCGTAGAGCTCCAGCTGCCCCCCGCCGATCGAGTCGCGCACGGCCTTCCACCGTCCCTGCCGCACGGCCTGTTGCTCCCGGAATTCCCAGTAGAGGTAATCGTGCGTCGTCTGTCGAGCCGAGTCGCCCAGCAGCGTCGGCACCAACGAAATGCTCTGGATGGCCTCCGGGGCCGAGCCCCCGGCCAGATCGGCAAACGTGCGCATGTAGTCGCCGAAGTAGCTCGGGATCTCCGTGGTGGTGCCTGCCTCGACGTGGCCCGGCCACCACGCGAGCTGCGGCACCCGAATGCCGCCCTCGTACAGGTCCCGTTTCTCTCCACGGAGCGGCCCCTTCGAGGTAAAGTAGGAGGGCTCGTAGCCTCCCTCCGCGTGCGGCCCGTTGTCGGACGTAAAGAGCACCAGTGTATTCTCGTCGACTCCCATCGCTTCGAGGCGGTCGAGAATGCGGCCGACACCTCGATCCAGGTGAGTGACCATCGCCGCGTAGGCGGCCTTGGGCATCGGCTGTTCGGTGTAATGATCGCCCGGAAAGGGCTCCTCGTCAAAGATGCTGTTGCCCTCGTCGTCCAGATAGGGCCGGAACGCCGAATCCGGGGCCGAGAGCGAGGCGTGCGGAATCGTAACCGGCAGGTACGCAAAGAAGGGCGAATCGGCCTGCGCCTGCTCGCCGATAAACGAGAGCGCCCGGTCCATAATGGCGTCGTGGCTGTAGGTGCCCCGCTCCCGAGGCGGCCCCGATCCCGGATGGGGAAAGTCCGGGGTTGATGTGTCGTTGACCCGATTGCCCTCGAGCTGAACGCGCCGAAGCGAGTCGCCGCTGCTTTCGAACAGAAATTCCGGCCAGTAGAAGTGCGCCCGGCGCTGCCCGATGTATCCGAAAAACTGGTCGAAGCCCTGCCGGTGCGGAACGCCTTCGCTCCCCGGGGCCCCGAGGCCCCACTTGCCGAAGGCCCCGGTTGTGTATCCGGCCTTCTGAAGGACCTCGGCCACAGTGATCGTGGAGTCGGGAAGCGGCTTCTGTCCAATCGGCCTCACCGGCGAATTTCCCCGGATGGGGGTACGTCCGGTGTGCTGGCCCGTCATCAGGACGCTTCGGGACGGGGCGCAGACCGTCGATCCGGCGTAGAACTGCGTGAAGCGGAGGCCCTCCTCGGCCATGCGGTCGAGGTGAGGCGTCCGGATGTCCTGCTGCTCGTAGTTGCCGAGATCTCCGTACCCGAGATCGTCGGCCACGATCAAAATAATGTTCGGACGGGGACTATCCTCTGCTCCCTCTGTTTCTCCTTTCTCCGCGTTACATCCAGACAGGATAAGCAGAACAGCAAAAAGAAGTGTAAGGGCGATAGGTAGGCGGGCCATTGAATCCGATACGTGCAGTGAGGCGGGCACGAGAGAAACATTCGCAGTTTCATAAGTCGAGTGTCGCGGTTTGAGACCTCTGTCAACGGAGTGGTCGAAAAGGACGCGTGAAGAGTGATTACTGGTGAATCGCGTCGTCCGGGGACATCGTCTCTCAATCCCGTTTTCGGTACAGGTGATGTCACTCGGCACGTCAAGACATTTTGAGAGAATCCCCTCTCCAGAGACCGATGATTCGACGGAGAGGTAGATTCACCTCAAGTCGGGCCGCCCATTCTCGAAGCCAGCCGCTAACAGCGCAATTCCAAAAACCAGTAGGAGTAGTTCTGGATTAAATGTTAGTTATAAGGTTCAGGACGCTCCAACTTGTATGTAAATTTCGCAGCGAGGAGATACTTCTACCAAGTCCTTAAGACAGACGCCCATTTCCGCCCGGTCTCCATTCTCTTCGGCTTCGACCCATTTGGAGAGCCACTGTGCCCGCCACTGATCCTCTGCAACGTCCTGAAGGAAAAAGCACACCGGCTTATCCAGAGTACAGGATAATCTCAGTAGATTGAGAACCGAAATGGTAACTTCTCCAGCTTCCCACCTTCCGATGGTGCTAGGGCTGGAGTCTATTTCATTCGAAAGTTCGGTCAGGGAAAGTCCTATTTCGTCTCTCGCCTCGCTGATGCGGTCACCGATTTGTTCGTTGATTGCTGAGGTTTCCATCGGTAGAGCTCCTTTTGAGGTGGCCTGACGTTGAATCTCGTAGTCAGGCGCTTAAAATACTGGACTCAATGAGGTGTCTCCCCTAGTCTCGGCAGACCTCCAAGTCCTCCCCCTCCATTTCCCATTTGTCGCACAACTCGGCAATCTGCTCCGAGTAGTTGGCCTGCATCTGCCGATCGTAGTAGGACTGCACCTCCGGGTCCTCCGGAAAACGACCTTGATCGTCGATCTGTCGGACCCAGTGGTCGAGACGTTCCCGCATTTGATGGAGCACGGGCCGGTGGGTAGCCGAATCGGCCAGATTGACGATTTCATAGGGATCGGTCTGCAGGTCGTAGAGCTCCTCTTCTGGACGTTCCGGCTGCATGTAGAACCGTTGCGCGGGCGTAAGCTCACCGCGCCGGTGCAGATCGTGCATTACCCAAATCGTAGGGTAGTTGGCCAGCTTGTAGCGGTTTGTCTGAAAGAAGGGGCGGCCGGGGTTGTAGTTGCGGATGTATCGGTAGCGCCGAGAGCGGACCGTCCTTGCACGGTCAACGGTCTCATCGCCCCGATCCCGCCCTCCATACACGAACCGGCGCGGATCGTCCCGGCCCGGACCCAGAAACACCTCACCCTGCATCTTCGGTGGATCGGGCACGCCGGCCAGGGCGAGGGTCGTGGCTGGGATGTCAATGCCACTGATCAGGCGGTCGCTTCGGGACCCAGCCTCATAGCCGGCCGGCGCTTCCAGGCCGGGCGGGACGTAGACGATCAGGGGCACCTGCAGACCGCTGTCGTAGGGCCACTGCTTGCCCCGCGGCATCGCCCGTCCATGATCGGCGAGAAAAACGACGATCGTACTGTCGGCCACTCCGGAGGCCCGAAGTTGACTGAGCACCTCTTCCACCCGGCCGTCCAGAGCCATCACGGCGTTGAGGTACTGCGCCCAGTTTTCGCGCACGACCGGATGGTCGGGGTAGTACGGCGGCACGGTAACAGTCTCCGGATCGGCGGGCTCGTCAACGAGCGTGTGGGCCCGGTCCCATTCCCCACCTCGATGGGTGAGGGAAAAGTTGACTTGCCCGTAGAATGGGCGGTGACTCATGAGTTCGCTCCAGCCGTCGGTGTCGAAGGGACTCCCATCATAGCTGAAGTTCCAGTCGGTCTTGCCGGAGCCCTCGAACGATATCTCCTCGGGTAAGCTCACGATGTTCCCCGTGAAGTAGCCGGCGTGGCGCAGCCAGTCGGAAACGGTCTCGACGCCTTCAGGCAGCGGGTGCGGGTAGGGCGAAGGATCGTCGGGGCGGTGCGATCGATGCTCGTGGGCCCCGATCGTGAACTGGTACATGCCCGTGTTCAATGCCGAGCGGCTGGGCGAGCAGACCGGGCTCGTCGTGAACGCGTGGGTAAAGAGCATGCCCTGCGCCGCGAGGCTGTCGAGGTGCGGCGTGCGGACGTGGTCCTGCCCGTAGGCCCCGAGCTCCGGCCCCATGTCCTCGGCGATGAGCCACAGGATGTTGGGACGATTGGCTTCCGACGAAGAGGTTTCCTTCGCATCGGTCTGACCATGCGCCGGAGTAGAAATGAGGAGAAGAACAAGAAAGAGGAGCCCCAGAAGCAACGAATTAAAAAAAGATTGCATCGAACTGGTAGATGGAAGGTTATAGAAGCGCGGACTCACGGATCTTTCCCAGTAGACTGGGGCGCATCGCCCGTTTTAGGAAGGGGCAGATGGGCCGCCTCCACGTCGCCGACTCTCTCTTCTCCGGGGTTGAGGGCGATCCTTCACGACCAGGACTTTACTCTCCAACCTCCACGACGTGCGTGGCCTCCTCGTCCGGAGGCAGGGGCTCCACGCCGTCGAGGGTCTCGAGCCA
>CAYXAD010000202.1:0-6590 GCA_964462965.1 uncultured Salinivenus sp. | reverse complement strand
GATGACAGCCGACTGTGGCCCCCGAAGGGGTTTGGGGCATGCCCCGACCGCCTCGAGCGCTCCGTTCGGCGGTCTGCCGTTCGTCGTCCGCTGTCTTTTCAGAAAACAGCAAATAGGTCGCAACTTGAGTTATTTACTTCCGTCCTTTCCATTCAACCCTATCGCTTATGTATCTTGAGGCCGACAACCGTCCATGGGGCCGTTGGGAGGAATACCTGAACGAACCGGGGTACCGCGTCAAACGCATCGTCGTACATCCGGGACAACGCCTCTCGCTCCAAAAGCACGAACACCGGAAGGAGCACTGGGTCATCGTGCAGGGATCGGGGGTCTTTACCCGTAACGATGACGAGATTGACGTCTCCGAGGGAGATACCTGCTTCATCGATGTTGACGATGTCCACCGCATCGAAAACGATGGGGACGAGCCCCTCGTCCTGATCGAAACGCAAATTGGGCTTTGCCTCGAAGACGACATTATTCGTCTCGAGGACGACTACGGCCGGGAATAGGATCGGGAGAAGAGGCGTTGAAATGGGCACCTTTGCGACTCCGGTCCGTTTATAGCAAGTCGTTCCATTCTTCCTAGTGTGACCTGCCCATGGTTCTACCCATTTACGTCTACGGCCACGAGGCCTTGCGACAGGACACTGAGCCGGTCGAAGAAGACAGCGAGGCGCTCCAGTCGCTGATCGATGACATGATCGAGACCATGCACAATGCCTCAGGCATTGGCTTGGCGGCTCCCCAGGTCGGCCGTACGGAGCGCCTGTTTGTCGTCGACGTGACGCCGATGGCCGACGACATGGCGAACGATGAGGAGCCGATCCCTCCGCAACCGATGGTGTTTATCAATCCGGAGATCGTGGGGGAAAGTGAATCGACGGTGGACTTGGAGGAAGGCTGTCTCTCGATTCCCGAGGTGCAGGAGGTCGTGACGCGTCCGGACCGCGTACGAATGCGTTACCTGGACCGCAATTTTGAATCCCAGGAGATCGAGACCGGCAGTGTTCTCGCTCGCGTTCTGCAGCACGAACACGACCACCTCAATGGGGTGTTGTTTACGGATTATCTCAGCAGCTTCCGGAAGCGACTCCTGCGTCGGACCCTGCGGGCCATTACGGAGGGAGAAATTCCAGCCGACTATCCGCTCGTCACGCGAGACGACGAAAGGGTCCCGGCTCGCTGAACGTCTTCGCTGTTGACTCTCCTTCGCGTGGAGCAGTGCACATCTAGCAAGACGGCGCAGTGGGGGCCGTGGTCGACCGGCCGCCGTCTCAACGAACACAGGTCATCGGGTGCACCTTGAGTAGCTTTATTAGCGCGGGAGGTCTAATGGACAAGCAGAACCGACTCGGCATTGGCGGGACGGTTGCCATCGTTCTGCTCGGGATTCTTCTTTCTTCCTGCGGAGGGAGCGAAGACACGAGCGACTCCCTGCACGAAGGACCGAAGGTCGTCACCACGCTTCCTCCTCTGGCGATGATCCTGGAGCCGGTGGTGGAGGGGCGAAGCTCCGTCGAGTCCTTGCTTGACCCAGGAGATTCTCCACACACCTACGAGTTGTCCCCTTCAGACTTGCGGCAGGGATCGAACGGGGCGGTTCTCGTGTATGGGGCGGAGCATCTGGACGGCTGGGCGACGGAGCTTCCGGGGACCCGACCGTTGGCCCTCGTCGATCTGCTTCCGAAGGAGATGCGTCGTTCTTTCGAGGAGGGCGGGCATGCCCACGCTGAGTCGACCGTCGATCCTCACTTCTGGACCGATCCGCGGACGGTTACCTCTCTGCTTCCCGTCCTGGCCGATACGCTGTGTGCAATCGATGCCGGCGGCTGCTCCACCTATCGGGCCAATGCTGATTCCCTGGCCACCACGCTTTCCGCACTCGATGCCCGGCTGGACACCATGATGGAGCCGGTGCGAGAGGTGCCCGTTCTTCTCGCTCGACCCTTCTTTCGGTACTTTTTGGCCCGCTATGGGCCGAACCTCGTAGGGGTGATCGAGCCGCAGCCCGCCACGGAGCCCAGTCCCCGACAGGTCCAGGCACTCGTTCGCCGGGCCCGCGATCGCGACGCACGTGCCATCCTCACACAGCGTCACCTCTCTTCTCGGGCCGCCGAGGCCGTGGCGGAGGCAGCAGACCTTCCGCTGATCGAGCTCGACCCCCTCGGACGGGCGGAAGGTCAAGCCACCTACGAGACCCTGGTGATGGACAACGCTCAGATTCTTCTCGATGCCCTGCTGGAGAGTGAGGGCGAAACGCTTTCCTTTTCGCAGGAGCCCGACGCAGGCAGCTCCAAGCGATGAACTCGGGTCGTCATTGATTCAGAACTGAATATGTGTTGAGGGAAGAGGTCTCCTGAACGTATAGAAATTCAGTTTTACATTAGAGTTGGATCCCAGAAGACAACAGGAGTGGGTGTGGATCAGCCCATAGGGACCTCTCGTTGGTCCCCCTAACTCTTTTCGTTTTTACCACGTTTGTCTCCTCATTTCACTACAATCGTGCCCGTACCTGTAGTTGCTACATCGGGGCTGACCGTTCGGTTTGGCTCGCACGTGGTGCTTGAGGACATTACCTTTGAGGCGGGCACGGGCGATTTTGTGGCCATTGTGGGCCCCAATGGGGCGGGCAAAACCACCCTTCTCCGAGTGCTGTTGGGGCTCGTCGAGCCCGCCGACGGTCGGGTGAGAATTGGGGGGCGTACCCCGCCAGCGGCCGATTCAGGGCTCATTGGGTACGTTCCGCAGGTGAAGACCCTCGATCGAACCTTCCCGGCTCGGGCGGTCGATCTCGTGCTTACAGCCCTCCGCCAGCGCTGGCCTTTTACGGTTTCCAGTAATGAATACGAGCGGGCCGTGGAGGTCCTCGACCAGGTCGGTGGTCGAGAGCTTGCCGACCGGTCGCTCGGAGAGTTGTCAGGAGGGGAACTCCAGCGTGTGTATCTGGCTCGAAGTCTCATCCGTAGACCGAAACTCATCTTGCTGGACGAACCGGCGACGGGCGTCGACGTCACCGGCACTTCTGATCTCTATGAGGTCCTCGAGGCCGACCAGGCGGCACGGGGTACGACCGTCCTGATGGTGACGCACGACTGGAATGCGGCCTATCATCATGCGAGTCACGTTCTGCTCATCGATGGTACGCAGGTGGGCTATGGGCCGCCGTCGGAGGCCTTAACGGAAGAATCTCTCCGCCAGGCGTTTGGGCACATCGGGCACGCGCACGCTATGCTCATGGGAGAGGGTCGTCATGCTTCCTGAAGTGCTCCAGCTTCCATTCATGCAGCGGGCGCTCGGAGCCGGGGTGCTCGTAGGACTCCTGGCGAGCTACTACGGAGTATTTGTGGTGCAGCGCCGACTCAGCTTTCTTGGGGTCGGGCTCTCCCACGCGGCCTTCGGAGGCGTCGCGCTTGGCCTGCTGGTCGGAATCAATCCCCTCTGGACCGCCCTTCCCTTCACGGTCGTCGTTGCTCTCTGTATTACGTGGGTCACCCAGCAGGGCACAGTCAGCGGAGATACGGCCATCGGAATTTTCTTTGCGCTCTCTCTCGCCATCGGGATCGTGCTGCTGTCCTTCAAGCAGTCCTATACGGCGGATGCCTTCAGCTATTTGTTTGGATCCATTCTTGCCGTTCGACCGGCCGACCTTTGGGTGATGGGAGGCATTGCCATTCTCGCTCTGCTCACGTTTCCTCTCTGGGGACGTTGGGCGTACGCGACCTTTGATCGGGACCTGGCCCGAGCCGACGGCGTGCCGGTTCGTCGGGACGACTACGCCCTGGCCGTGTTGCTGGCCGTGACGATTGTTGCGGCCGTCAAACTCGTGGGCATCGTGCTGGCGGCTGCCTTTTTGGTCATTCCTGCGGCGGCCGCTCGCCGGTTCACGAGTACGTTCCCCTCCATGACCCTCGCTTCAATGGCCGTCGGGGGACTGACGGCGGTGGCCGGCTTGGTCGCCAGCTATGTTCTCGATGTCCCGAGTGGCGCCATGATCATTCTGGTACAGGCTACAGTTTTCTTCGTAGCATTTCTTGGAAGGCAGAAATAAATGGGGAGGAGAGTGAACCTAGGATGGGCACACCCATTCAACACATGAACAGATGTTCAACTGACGGATCGAATTATGCGGCGCGACCTTCGAATCGACGGAATGGATTGCGCGGGCTGTGCCCGGCACGTACAGTCGGCCCTGGAAGAGGTGCCTGGGGTCGAGGAGGCCGACGTGCGGCTCGTGAGTGAAAAGGCCGAGGTGGCCCTCGACTCCTCTGCCCCCCCGACTGTACAGGCGCTAGAGCAGGCCGTTGAGGAGGCGGGGTACGAGGTGAGTGCGGACGACCCCTCGCCGAATGGTACTGGAGAAGATGGTGACGCACATACGCGTTCCACGCTGGGGCTGCTCGCGGCGGTGGCTGCTCTCGTGCTTGCGGTCACGGGCCTCGGTCACGGGCTTGGTGTGTTCGACTGGGTTCAGACGCATGTGCCCTGGTACCTGGGTCTGCTGGCCGTCGTGGGGCTGGGCGTACCCGTCTTCCGTGACGTCGGGCAGGCAACCCTGCGTGGGCGCGTCACGGCACACACGCTCATGACCGTCGGGGTCATCGCAGCGCTCATCGTGGGCGAGTGGATGACGGCGTTCGTGATCGTCATCTTCATGCGGGTGGGCGATCACGTCGAGCACCTGACGACGGATCAGGCCCGTTCGGCCCTCCGACAACTGATTCACGAAGCCCCACAGACGGCCCGTGTGGAGCGAAACGAGACGGAGGTCGAGGTCTCTGTCGATGAGGTGGAGGCCGGGGACGTGGTCGTGGTGCGGCCCGGTGAAAAGATTCCAGTGGACGGCAGGGTCGTAGGGGGAGCGGCTACCGTCGATCTGTCGGCGATCACGGGCGAGCCGATGCCGGTGGAGGTGGGCTCGGGGGACGAGGTCTATGCTGCGACGATCGCGCAGGGGGGTGGGCTGCGGGTCCGCACCGAAGAGGTCGGTGCCGATACGACCTTTGGGCGGGTCGTTCGGATGGTCGAAGAGGCAGAGGGCCATCAGGGACAGGTGCAGAAGTGGGCCGATCAGTTTTCCGCCTATTACTTGCCGGTTGTGGGGGCTGTAGCGGGGGGGACCTACCTCATAAGTGGGGATGCCATGGCAACGGTGGCGGTGCTGGTCGTCGCCTGTTCCTGTGCATTTGCACTTGCCACGCCCGTGGCCATGCTCGCCTCGATTGGAACGTCGGCCCGGCGAGGATTGCTCGTCAAGGGCGGACGCTACCTGGAGACGCTCACTCGGGCCGACGTTTTGCTGGTAGACAAAACGGGGACTCTCACCCTGGGCACCCCTCAGATTGTGGAGGTCGTGTGTCGGGAGGGGTGGAGGGAGGAAGAGGTGCTCCGGGTGGCGGCGGCCGCGGAGCACTATGCCGATCATCCCCTCGCAGATGCCGTTCGGGACGCTGCCTCAGAGCAAGAGCTCTCTCCTGCTGTTCCCAGCGACTTCGAGACGGTGCCCGGCGAAGGGATTCGAGCCCGGGTGGAAGAACGCATCGTTACGGTCGGCAATCGTCGGATGGTGGAGGAGAGGCCCGAGGCGCTTTCTTCTTTGGAGCGACCGGGCTGCACCATTCTTCACGTAACCGTTGACGGAGAGCCCGTCGGCTGTCTCGTGGCGGCCGATGAGCCCCGTGCCGGAGTCGCAGAAGCGCTCGAGGCCATCCAGGAGGTCGGAATCGAGCACATTGAGGTGCTCACGGGGGACCGAGAGGCGTCGGCGTCCCGTCTGGCGAAACGACTGGGGCTAAACGCCCGCGCCGAGCTCCTACCGGATGACAAGATTGAGATTGTAAAGTCGTATCAAGCGCAAGGACACACCGTGGTAATGGTGGGCGATGGGGTCAACGATGCCCCGGCCCTCGCTCAAGCCGACGTGGGGATTGCAATGGGGGGCGTGGGGACTGATATCGCCATCGACGCCGCTCCCGTTGTACTCATGCGAGAAGATTGGGGGCTGATTCCCACGCTCTTCCGGACTGCTCGACGGACCCTCCGGGTGGTAAAGGGGAATTTTGTGTTTACGGGGGTCTACAACCTTGCGGCCCTCAGCCTCGCAGCGACCGGATGGTTGCCTCCCATCTGGGCGGCGGCGCTCCACGCGGTTCCGGATTTGGGCATCCTCGTGAACTCCTCTCGCCTGCTTCGGGCAGAGGATCCAGAGCCGGAGCCATCGACCGCCCCGACGGCCTCCCGGGAAGGACCCCGGTCAACGTTTTCAGAAGGCCTCCCCGAGAATCGGGAGCGACGGAATGCGTCCGTCGTTGAGGAACAGCCGATCGAGGATGCGTCCGACGCTTCGTGAGGGACGGGGACGCGCCAACGACCACTGGGGCCGATTCCCTTCTAAGTAGATCAACATAAAAACGTAAGCCGAAGTCATCCCGACAGTGGTCGAGGACATGCACCGACTGCCGTCGTGTGCAGGTTCTGAGCGACCGACGAACGCAGAGAGGAGGGAGTCGAAGGGGCCCGAAGGGTCATCCTCTGGGAATCTTCTTGAATCCATCGGAAACGCCCTTGTGGGGCGTTTCCGCCAGTCTTCG
>CAYXAD010000201.1:4682-6597 GCA_964462965.1 uncultured Salinivenus sp. | reverse complement strand
TGCAGCCCATCGAGACCGCTCGTACCCCGAGGCATAAATCAAAACAGACTCTTAGTCGAGGTTTACTCGAATTGGTAGAGAGACAACATGCACATGCCGTTCAAGGGGGTGGCGACTCCAGGCGCTTTGATTCTCAAGACGTTGACGTCGACCTTGGGCAATGACAGACTGGCGACATCCACAGTGAGTTGTGACGTCACGGTCTCGGCAAGCACTCTCCTTTTCACTCGCGAAGGACCCTCTACAAACACGGCTGCCTCTACGAACGCACCGCTAGTTCACGACATCTCCGTCCCCTTATGTCCTCCTCCCGCCGCTACTTTCTAAAACAAGCCAGCGCCATCGCCCTCGGATTTACGGGGCTCCACACCTTCGTCGGAGCCGGCATGCCCGGACTGCGCGACCACCCCCAACTCACCGACCCCTTCGGTCCGCTGCAGACGGATCCAGACGGCATCTTCGACCTCCCTGAAGGCTTTTCCTATCAGATCCTCTCAGAACAGGGAGATCGAATGGCTGACGGCTTCCACGTGCCGCACCGCGCGGACGGCATGGCGACGTTTCCCGGCCCCGACGACACGACCACCATTCTGGTGCGGAACCACGAGGTCAGCGTCGGGAGCGGGACGGAGGAGAGCGCCTATCGGGACACCCCCGAGCTCCTGGCTCGGATCGAGGATCATCAGACCTACGACCGGGTGGCCGACGGGCGCCCCTGCCCAGGCGGCACGACGACGATCGTCTACGATACCGAGCGGCAGCGCGTCGAACGCGAGTTCCTGAGCCTCACCGGCACCGAACGCAACTGTGCCGGGGGGCCGACGCCCTGGAATACGTGGATCACCTGCGAGGAGACGGTGCGCCGGGCGGGCCAGGACTGTGAGGCCGACCACGGCTACCCGTTCGAGGTACCGGCGACGGCCGAGCCGCAGCTCGCGGAGCCGGTGCCCCTGAAGGCGATGGGCCGCTTCAATCACGAGGCCGTTGCGGTCGACCCCGACTCGGGTATTGTCTACCAGACCGAAGACCGTGACGACGGACTGCTCTATCGCTTTCTCCCCGACGAGCCGGGTCAGCTCGCGAAAGGCGGTCGCCTTCAAGCCCTCGCCGTGAAGGGCAATCCCAGTGTCGACACGCGCAATTGGGAGACGAAGACCGTCACGCCAGGGACGTCGCTCCCGGCCCGGTGGATTGACCTCGAACACATCCAGGCTCCCGAGGACGCCCTTCGCTACCGGGGCTTCGACGACGGTGCTGCTCGTTTTGCCCGTGGAGAAGGAATGTGGTACGGAAACGACTCGGTCTACTTCGCCTGCACAAACGGGGGACGCATCGAGAAGGGGCAGATCTGGAAGTATACGCCGAGCCCGCATGAGGGGACCGCCCGGGAGGGGGATGAGCCCGGACGGATCGAGCTCTTTGTCGAGCCGAACGACCCCGGCCTGATCGAGAATGCGGACAACCTGACGGTTGCGCCCTGGGGCGACGTCATCGTCTGTGAGGACGGTTCGGGCAAACAGTTTCTCGTCGGCATTACGCCGGAGGGATCGATCTACAAGCTCGGCCTGAATGCCATGGAGAACAACTCCGAGTTGGCCGGCGCCACCTTCTCTCCCGACGGCTCAACGCTGTTCTTGAACATTCAGCACGCCGGCCTCACGCTGGCCATCACCGGCCCCTGGCATCGCGCTCCGGAGACGAGCGACTGAAACGGAGGAGCTGTACTGGATCTTGAGTACGTATGGTGACGGGTTCGCAGAACATTCGTTCGTTGCGAACTCGTCGCCCTGCACCGTCGCCCAAGAGAGCTCCTGTCCTCGGAAGCCGGCCTTGGATTCCTTCTTGACCCGACGTCTCTCGCGTCTCTATGAAGCACATTCTCCCTCCGACGATGGACCGTTCCGGACGACGTTCT
>CAYXAD010000201.1:0-4582 GCA_964462965.1 uncultured Salinivenus sp. | reverse complement strand
CGTCTCTATGAAGCACATTCTCCCTCCGACGATGGACCGTTCCGGACGACGTTCTACGATGGCGCTTTTCCGTTTCCTATTGATCGCTGCCTGCGCCATCCCGCTTCCCCTGCCCCTATCGGGGCACGCACAAGACAGCCCGATCAATGAAGCGGTACGCTCTGCGGACTGGAACACTGACCGTGTAGCGGAGGGGGTGGTCTGGAGACAGGCACATCTCACGGATCTGTATGGACTTCCACAGAGCCTGAATGTGTTGAAGGTGGATCTCGATGCCGAAAAGGTTTCTGTCGATGTCGCGTTCTCAGATACGGGACGCGTAAGAACCAGTGTGCTGGCTGGACGAACGGGTGCCATTGCCGCCGTTAATGGATCCTTTTTCGACATGTCCAATGGCGAGTCGGTGGCCTTCTTTCAGAGTGACGGGCAGGTGTTACAGGCCACCTCGGGGACAGGGGAACGATTCGAGGGGGCCGTCGCCGTCGAGCCTGAGGGGGATGCGGCCGTTCTTCGAAAAGCAGAACCACGATGGACTCGCCTTCCCCGATTCGAGGACGTCCTTGCGAGCGGCCCCCTTCTGGTTTGGCAGGGGGACACTGTCCCTTCAGAAGATGTAGGGTTCAACTTTACCCACCACCCTCGAACGGCGCTGGGCACGACCGAGGATAATCACCTCCTTTTGGTGACGGTGGACGGACGCACGAACCAGGCAGCCGGAATGACGATTCGGGAATTAGCCTGGGTCATGCAGGGACTGGGGGCCACCATGGCGATCAATCTGGATGGAGGCGGATCGACGACGATGTGGCTTCGGGAGGAGGGCGTCGTCAACTATCCCTCTGGCAGTGGCACCTACGATCATGAGGGGGAGCGCCCTGTGGCAAATGCCGTGGTGGTCCGCGTGGAGGAGTAACCCAATCCCTCCGTCTGAGGAGCGACTTCGGAAGCGTGCCTCCCGGTTTGAGGTTCCTATCCCCCATCAACCTCCCTCTCCTAAGAGGCCGTCCGTAGGGGAGTTAGGCCGGAGCAGGGGCCCGCCGAGACGGTTGGGACGTCCAGGAAAGGCGAAGGAGAACGGCCAGCATGGCGACGAGGAGGAGGGCAAGCCCCAAGAAGGCCGCCCCCCAACCAAAGGCATCGGCCACCAGGCCCGTCACTACGCTCCCACCGGCCCCGAGCACCATGTACACGGTCCGGATGAGCCCGAACCCCGCGCTGCGCTCCTGCGACCCGAGGTGGTCCATAAACTTCGGCATGAGGGCCGCCCCCCATCCCATCGACAGTCCGGCACAGGCGATGGACCCTACAACCAGTCCCAGCCCTTGTCCAAAGGTGAGAATCCCATATCCGATCACCCCCAGTCCGATGGCAAGGCCGGCGGCCGGGTCCCGACCAATGCGGTCGGAAAGCGCTCCGAGAGCGGGCTGCGTGAGCCCCTGGACGAGGAAGTATCCGGAAAAGAGCACCCCCGCTACTGCTTCAGACTGGCCGTGATATTCCACCAGAAACGTGGGAAGGAACGAAGCGGTCGCTTGCCACACGAACATCCCAACGGCCGAGAGCACGACAGTGCGAGCGATGGGAGGACGGGAGAGGAGCTCCATCAGAGGGCCGATGCGGAGGCGACTCCAGATCGACTGCTCCGGTCGAACCGGCCTGCGCGGACGCACGACGCGAGCAACCAGCACAGCGGCCGGCACGGCCACGACAGCACCGAGGGCAACGGCCCAGCGCCATCCGACCCATCCCCCGAGGGCCCCCGCAGCGATCGGAACGAGCACGCCCGCAATAGGGGCTCCGGCCGTATGTACGCCAATCGCCGTCCCAATCTGTTTGGTGGTCCGGGTCAGAAGTGAGGTCGCCACGCTGTAGTGAAGGCCCGCCACGGTCCCCAGAGCGGCCGTCCCGATGAGAAAGACGAGATAGGAGGGCGACCCCGCAAGCAGAAGGCTCGTCACTGCGGTTCCCCCCACCGCAATGAGGATAATGCTCCGCTCTCCGTACCGATCGGCCAACAGCCCGCTGGGAAACTGCGCAAACGCGTATCCCAGCCACATTCCCGTCAGGGCCAAGCCGATGGCCCCGTTCGGGACCGAAAATGCGTCGGTGATGAGCGGCACGACCGGACTAATCACAAGTCGACCGGCCATCGTGGCGAAAAAGGCCAGGGTACATGCTGCGAGGACGGCGCCTTGCCGGGACCAGAGGTTCACGATTGGAGGGTGGTGCGTAGAGAGAAGAAACAGACGGACGATGCAGGCGATCGATACGACACGGCCTCGTGCCGCATCCGGAGGGTTAGAGCCCGTAAAACTCAGCGACGCCGCCGAGCACCATCTTCGATGCGATTGCAGTGAGGATCATGCCCATGAGCCGCTCGGTGGCCACAAGCCCCCGTCGGCCGAGAAGCCGTGACAGATTCGGGGCCAGAAGAAGTACGGTGCCGGTGGCCGCCCACGCCAGCATGAGGGCCGCGAGCCACTCCAGCCACCGGGCCGGGTACGTGTTCATGATGAAGAGGACCGACGCCAGGGCCGAGGGCCCCGCGACGAGGGGCACGGCCAGGGGGACGAGAAGCGGCGTCCCGCTGGTCTGCTCGACGTCTTCGCCGAACAAATCCCCCGCCGACGGAAACACCATCCGCAGCGCAATCAGAAAGAGAATGATTCCTCCCGCGACGGTGACGGAAGACTCCGAAAGACCGATGGCCTCGAGTACATGTTGTCCCGCAAAGAGAAAGACAATCAGGAAGCCTAATGCGATCGTTAGCTCTCGGGCAATGACCCAGCGTCGCCGGTGCTCCTCGACCGGCCGAAGGACTGAGAGGAACACAGGGACGTTCCCAAATGGGTCCATGACGAGAAAAAGCAGGAGAGCGGCGGAGAAAATCGTCATTCTGTTCGAAAAAATCGATCGTCTGATGTACGCTACGTCGAGGGCAGAAAAGCCAATTTTCCCACAATACGGCACGTCTGACTTCCTTTTCTGCCCGCTGTAGGTGGTAAGAGCTATCCCTCGGGGCCGTTTCATGGAGTTTTTCGCTTGGATCGATCGGTTACATCGATCGACCCCGTCGATCTTCCGTTAAAGGCCCCCTCCGTCCTTCTTTTCCCTGCGTTTAATCTGTTCTACCTCCCATGGAACTCCGGCACCTTCGGTACTTCACGGCCCTCGCGGAGGAGCTTCACTTCGGCCGCGCGGCAGAGGCCGTCTTCGTCGCCCAGTCTACACTTAGCCAGCAGATCCACGCCTTCGAGGAAGAGCTCGACGTGAAGCTGTTCGAGCGGTCGTCCAGGGGGGTTGACCTCACGGAGGCGGGACGGACCTTCCTCCCGTACGCGAAGCGTGTGCTCCAGGAGGCCCGGCGTGCAGAATCGGTGGCCCGGGCCGCCCGCGACGGACTGGCCGGACTCGTGCGAATCACCTACATCGCCACCGCGATGCGGAGCGGGCTCCCGGCCCTCATCAAGGCCTTCCGCCAGCGTCGGCCCCACGGAGAGCTCGATCTGGTTGAACAAACAACCGGCGAACAGGTCACGGCCCTCCGCGAAGAGGAGGCGGACGTCGGGTTTCTCTTTCTCCCGATCAATGAACGCGGACTGAAGGTGGATGCGCTCTTTACCGCCCCGATGGTGGTGGTCCTGCCGGAGGACCATCGCCTTGCGAATCTGGACCGAGTTCCGCTCCGCGAGCTCGAGGGCGAGCCGCACGTGATTTGGGCGCGCAGCGGGGCCCCCCGCATCCGGGACACCTACGTGCGTGCCTGCCACGAGGCCGGATTCGCCCCCCGGATTATTCAGGAGATCCAGCGGGGCGAGAGCTTCCTGGGGCTCGTGGAGGCCGGACTGGGCCTCTCCATTGCCCATGCCTCCAATGCGCACATCGAGCGGCCGGGCGTGCAGTACGCGAAGATCGTGGAGCCGGAGGTGTCGATTACCCTCGGCCTCGCTCACCGCCACGACGACGAGTCGCCCCTCCTAGACCGATTTCTGAAGACTGTCAAAGAGGAGAACGCTTTTCGGCAAGAGGGGACTTAACGCGGAGCGCATCTCAATAACCGAAGGAAGAGGGCTCTGTGTGTCTGTGGGACGACGCTTCGTGCCCCGAATCCGTCCCCGCCGCGGACGGGTCCATCCTTCTACAATTGCACACTGAGACCATTGAAAGCCGTCTCTGGGCGGCCGGTTGAAGAGCTGAGGCCTTTTGGAGAAAGCATCGAGCTTCTATCCCCGCGTGCGAGGCGGGAGCAACGCTGAATGGCAAAGGGCGAATTCCGAGTGGAAGACCCCTCAGGGGCCTCGGGGAGACATCGACCGTCAAATCCACAGAATTAACGTCGGCAACAGAACACACCTCCCCCATTCGCAAATCCAAAATCAAGAAGGGTCTATCCCCGCTCGTGCGGGGTCACCGGCGTCCTCCGCGCGAGTGGGGAGACGCAGATGGGTCTATCCCCGCTCGTGCGGGGTCACCTCTCACGCGACAGGCACGAGGTCGAGGCGGAGAGGTCTATCCCCGCTCGTGCGGGGTCACCGGACGTCAGGAATCCCAGCAGTCATCGGCAGAGGGTCTATCAGCGCGG
>CAYXAD010000200.1:0-6607 GCA_964462965.1 uncultured Salinivenus sp. | reverse complement strand
CCTCCTTGTGCGCGTATCCAATCCAGGCGTAGGCCTCGGCGTGGCCCCAGCTGGGCCGCAGCGGGTCGTCGACCGTTTCCTGCTCGGCCAGCCGAGCGGCCTTCTTAAATTTTTCGAGGGCTCGCTCTTTGTCCCCGCCGAACATGCCGGGGGTGAAGAAGTCGGAGGTGCCGCTCACGATCCACACCCGTGGATTTTCGGGGGCCAATTCCTTTGCCTTTGATAGGGTCTCGTCTGCCTTCGGGCCCAGAGTCATCGCTCTCAAGGGGTCTAGGCCCAGGCGCTGGCCGTAGCAACTCGACAAGAGCGCCCAGGCATCAGCCATCGTTGAGTCGAGGGTCGTGGCTTGCTTGAGATGATCGATGGCGTCGTTTAGGATCGGTTCTCGCTTATCTTCAGCATCTTGGGGCATCTGACTTTGGATCCGATGGTCGGCGAGGGCAGCATAGTAGTGCCCGAGGGCCTGGTGCTCATCCATGCCGATGGTTCGTTTAAACAGGGCACGTGCCTTTCTGAGCGAATCGAGCGAGCCCGTGTTGATCCCGTCTTGAAGGATTGTTTTGGCTTTCAGCAGCAAGGAACGGGTGGAGTTGGACGTCGTGTCGCTTGATTGGGCCTGAAGAGAGAACGACAGCGTGCTCCAGAGGAGGCCCATGGCTGCAAGTACAATGATGGGCCGGAGGCGAGACGTGAGGGGGCAGGTCCTGAGCATGGAATGTGAGTTGTGAGGCAGAAGAACGAAAGTCAGAGCGGCGGAGATGGAGTCAGGGATCAGTCCGAGGGGACCGAAGGCTGGCTGGAGGCAGCTTCGTCGAGAAGCTCCGGCCGGTTCACGACTCGACCGTGGTAGATCACGCGATGAATGTCTTGGGTGTGGCGGATGTCCTCCAGCGGTGAGGCATTGAGGATGAGCAGATTGGCCCGATTCCCGGACTGCAGCCCAAAAGGAGCGTTGAGAAACTGTGCGGGTGCCGTCGTGGTGGCAGCAAGGGCCTCCCAGTTTGATAGACCCGCTTCCGTAAGTAGAAGTAGCTCACGGTGGAGCGAGTAGCCCTGAAAGGTGCCAACGTTGCCGGCGTCCGTCCCGGCGAGAATAGGAATGCCGGCCTCGGCCCCTTTCCCAACGGCCTGGAGACGGGTCGTTCGGTGTTGGGACTGTCTCTCAATCCACGCCTGAATTCGTCTGGGGACCTCAGAGGTGTCACGATACGCGGCTATGATGGCCGAGTCCGCCACGGCCTTGAGGAGGTCGTTTTGAAGTCGTTCTGGGTGCTGGATCAGGTACGCTCCCTCGGTATGAACGGTGAGCGTCGGAATCCATGCGGTTCCTTGTTCCGTCATGGTCGCCACCGTGGAGTCGGGCGGGAGACTCGATGGGGTATGCGTGATGGCGTTGACGCCGGCCGTCACAGCCTCGTGGGCGCCCCTCCATCCTTGGATGTGAGCGACCGTCGGAAGGTCGTGGGCCTGAGCCGTCTCGACGAGGGCCTCCATCGTGGGTCGGTCCATGGACGGGAAGCGGTTGGTGTGGTACGGGTGATACACCAGCTTCACCACGTCGGGCTGACGGGCCGCGAGGGAGTCAACCGTCTGCCGAGCGTCTTCCGGTGAAGTGACCGTTCGGGTGGGGACTCCATACTCGGTTCCGTGCCCGTCAGGGCAAGTAAGAATGGGCCCGGCGGCGTAGATGTCGGCTCCAAGGAACCCCTCGGTTCGCTGCTGATTGCGAAGCTCAAAGATGTAGTCCTCCGGCGAAAATAGGTCGAGGAACGCAGTGACGCCCGTGTAGAGCATGACCTTTGCTACCCCTTCGGTATACAGCATCTGCATCTGTTCCCCGGGGGCGCTGTTGCCAAAGGAGTGGGCGTGGGTGTCCACGAGGCCAGGGAGCACCCACTTCCCGTCGAGATCGAGGGTCCGGCCGTCGAAGTCGGAGGGGACTTCCTCAAGCACCGCGTCGATGCGGTCGCCCTCGATGCGGAGGGCGCCGTGCTGCACCGTCTGGGCAGCCGGATCGATCAGGCGAGCGTTCGTGAGGAGCAGACGGTTCGTCGAGTCGGCGGCCGACTGGGCGAGAGTCTGGCCCGGCAGGAGCAGGAGGGCAATCCAGATGAAAAGAGAGGCACCTCGGACCGGGAAAAACTGTAGAGAGGACATTACTAAATGAGTCATTTGAAAGTGATGATGAAAAAGGGGAAATCTTATAGAAGTACTACTCCGTCTTTTTCTCAAGTTCAGGCATGAGACCTGACTTCACAGGTCCATAGTTTGGATTGACGTCGAGCGCCTTCTCCAGGGCCGTGCGGGCTTGCTCGTACCGCTCCGCTTGCAAGTGGGCGTATCCAAGCCAGAAGTAGGCTTCGACGTGGCCCCAGCTGGGGTGCAGCGGATCGTCGACCGTTTCCTGCTCGGCCAAGCGGGCGGCCTTCTGAAATTTATTGAGGGCTCGCTCCTTGTCCCCGCCGTACTGTTCGGGTGTGAAGTAGTCCTGTTGTCCGCTGATGAGCCATACCCGTGGATTTTCGGGAGCCAATTCCTTGGCCATCTTCAGGGCCTTCTCGGATTTCGGCCCGAGGGTTCGTCCCTTCATTGGATAAAGGCCCATCATCTGGCCGTAGCAGCTGGTCAGCAGGGCCCAGGCGTCAGCCATTGTTGAATCAAGCTGGGTGGCCTCCTCAAGATGCTCAATGGCGTCATTCACCACCGGCTCGCGCTTGTCCTTGGCGTCTTGAGGAAGCTGGTTCAGCATTCGGCGGTCAGCGAGGGCGGCGTAGTAGTGAGCGAGGGCCTGATACTGGCTCCCTTCCGTGACTTGTTTGAACACAGCGCGGGCTTTTCGGAGCGAGTCGAGCGAGCCTGTGTTGGCACCGTGATTGAGAGTCGTCTTGGCCTCCAGGAGCAAGGAGCGGATTGACTTTGAGGTCGCGTCACTTGATTGCGCTCGAAGAGGGACCGGCTGTGTGCTCCAGAGGAGACCGCCGAGCAGGAGAAGAGAAACGAGCGGGAGTGCAGAGCGCATACGCATGGGAACACGAAAGGGTGATGAGCGGAATCGCGGGTGCTGGAAGGGAGGATTAGAGCGTGAGGGTTAGTCCGAAGTAGACGGATCGCCGGAAGGTGGTCGTGCGCTCGTGTCGTTCGGAGTAATCCGCCGAGTAGGTCAGGTCGACGACGTTGGCGCGGTTGAATGCGTTGTTGAGAGCGGCGTAGAAGACGACGTTCTGCTGTCGGTTGAAGGGCCAGAAGTAGCTGATCTGGAGGTCCAGGCGGTGGTAGTCCGGGAGGCGTTTGCTTCCCACCGGTCCCTCAATGGGAAGGAATGCGCCGGAGTCGAGGGGCTCGCTGTCGACGACCGGGGTGAACGGCTGTCCCGTCGTGTACCGGTAGGTGCCGCCCACGCGAATCTCGTCGATCGCCCGTACTTTGCCGACGACCGTGACCTGGTGCGTCAGGTCGTACGGGGCGGGGCCCTGTTCGAGCTGTACCTCGCGGCCGAGGTCGCGGGGCTGCGTGCGGTGGGAACGGAGGACGCTGTAGGAGGCCCATCCGTTGAATCGGGTTCCGAGGTAGGAGCCATATTTGCCGAACAGATCGATGCCCTGTGCGAATCCGGTGCCTTCGTTGGCAAAACGCGAGTTGCCGGTGCGGACGACGAGATTCCGATAGGGTTTGTGGTAGGCCTCGACCCGGAGCAGCAGGCTGTCCCGTTCGTGGCGGAGGCCGAGGACGACGTGCTGGGCCCGTTGGGCCTCCAGGCTGTTCCTGCCGAGGTGCTCGCTATAGGTCGCAAGCTCGGGGAACTGGTGGTAAACGCCCCACGCCGCGCGAAGGCGAGTATGCGACGAGAACTGCGAGGACAGAACCACGCGCGGATCCACGGTCGGGTCCCCGGCACGGCTCTGATAGTCGGCCCGAACGCCCACGCGGGTAGTGATGTAGGGAAGCACACTCGACACGAGCTCGGCGTATCCGCCGCTACGGGTGGCCAGCACGATTTCCTCGACCGATCGGGTGGCCCCCCCTGGTGCCACGACATCCGGCTGGGTGGGAAACGTGCCTTCGAACCGGTACCGACGACGTTCGACCGTGCCCCCGGTGCGAAGCGTCCACTGGTCTCCTTTGCGAGTTGCATCCGTACGAAGCTTGGCGCCCGCATGCGTCGGGGAGAGGTCGAGCGCCCCGAATCCTTTCTCTGTGGTGTGGGCGCTCCCGGAAGCACTCGACTCGACGGTCCACGCTCCGGTTTGGGTCGTCCAGTGTAGGTTGTAGAGCTGACTGGTCTCCTCACTTCGGAAGACTCCGGAATAGGCTCCTTCCGTGGTCTTTACCCCAATGCGGTTGTGGCGGGCGAACGCAAAGAGTTTGAGCTGACCGGTATCGCTGTAGTCCCAGGTGAGATTTGCATTGCCGTCCACCCCCTGGGGGACGGTGGTATAGTCGCTTCGCTCGCCGTTCACCCGGAAGAGGACGCCGGTAAAGGACCGGTTGCCGGAGACGCGGACGCCCAGCTCGTCCTCGACGAGAGGCTGATCGAACTCGAGGGAGGCGGCGGCAAGACCGAGGTTGAGGTACTGTCGGGCCTGGGTGGGGCGGTCCTTCGACTCCATGGCCAGGACCCCGGAGAGGGCATTCCCGTATTGGGCGGAGAAGCCGCCCATCGAGAACTCCGTGCCGTCGACGAGGAACGGAGGCACGGCACCAAACGTGCCTCCCGCAGGCGATTCATACCGGTACGGATAATGAACGGTCGCCTGATCGAGGAGTAGTTTGGTTTCTGTCACGTCGCCGCCGCGCACGAACAGTCCGGCGCCGTCGCCGGGCGACGACACCCCAGGAAAAGATTGGAACGCTCGGAAGAGGTCTCCGGACGCGCCGGGGGTCGTGATGGCCTCTAAGGGGTCGAGGGTGGTCTGTTCGTCGGGGCCCGTCGAGTAGGTCTCGCCCGTGACGATCGCCTCGTCGAGCTGGACGCTCGAGGAATGCAGGGTGATCTCCACAGTCGTGGTGTCGCCGGGGACCAGCTGAATCGTCTGCTCGGTCGTTTCATATCCGACCGAAGAGGCACGCAGAACGAAGGATCCGCGATCCCGAATCGAGAAGCGAAAATATCCGTCTCCGTCGGTCGCGGTGCCTCGAGGGGTGTCTACAAGTTGGACGTTGGCGTAGGAGACGCCGTCGCCCTCCGGCGTTTGCACCTGGCCGTCTACGACTGCCGGTGCGGGCTGTGCAGGGGAAGACAGAGGAAGGGAGAGGAGAAGGAGAGCGAAGGGGAGGGCTTCAATCCGTACCGACGTGTCGAACATAATGCGAGAAGAGCAGATGAAGGAGAATCATCCTCACTGTCGTCCTCGCATATTCGGAGACCCCCCTGCCGTTCGAGGGAATTCGATGGGTGGTGTCTGGTGTCGATAAGCCGAAGCACAGAAGGGTGAACGGAATCGAGAGTTGTTCTCTCTGTGCTTCTTCAAAAGTGGAGGTCGCGCATCTGGAAAAAGGCCCTGCATAGAGGGGGCGAACAGAATTACACCCAACCCTTCCTAGATGAATGGGCTCCAATAAGAAAGCCGATCCACTCTCAGTGGATCGGCCTCAATCGCTTGGAATGTGGACGGAGGATTAGGAGACCACTTCCGCCTTTTCTTCGGGGACCTGCATTGCTTCAAAGCGAATGCCCTGATCCCCGGGATACGGTTCGTGGTGATCGTGCTGGTTCGTCCATATTTCGGCGGGAATGCCTTCGGGAAAGGCACTGCAAACGGCCTCATTGTCTCGGTTGCGGTCGAGGTGTTTGCAGGCCTTGCACATCGATTCGATTTCGTGAGCCATGGGTGCCGCTCCCTGTTTGTTTGGAGGGTTTTGTGAAGGTCATAGGAATGAACAGTCGGTTTTTCGATGGGATCCACCCAATAATAAATTTAGAGCCAGTCTAAATTCGCCCAATACGGGTGGTCTCGGAGACGAAAGCGACGACCTGCGGACACTGAACGGCGATCTCGCCCGAAATTTCACGAAGCGCCATTGCAGAAAAGGAGGAAGAGTGTTTATTTAGACTCGGTCTAATCTGGCATCCATTTTCAGGCCCTCGTTTCATGCAACTGGATGAAATCAAGAAGGTCGCTCCCGTTGACTTTGAGGTCGGGGATCGTCCCGGCCAGTGCTGCTATAAATACTGCCTGCAGGGCAAGGGGTGTACGCTTGGGGTCCTCTTTGAGACGTCCACCTGTGTCTGCTTCGAGTGGCTCACGGAGGAGGGACAGGTCGTCGATTATCGCCCCGAGTTGCGGTATAAAGCCTGGCCCAAGCGCATGGTAGCTCATCTCGTGGCCGAAGGGTGGTGGGAACCGGTCGAAGCCAAGGGAATCACTGCTTCATAGGAAGGCCCTTCCCACCTCGTGTAGGAACTACTATCCGGGTACCGCTGAGTACAGGAATCGGAAGGGCGGGGTGGACATTCTTCCGTTTCGGTTTGGACGTTCTCGGTGTCTGTTTGGGTGTGTCGACTCTCCATGTTTTTCGATCCGGAACCCGGAGAATCTTGGTGCTAAGGGATAAAACCGGGGTTCGAAGACATCCGCTTAGCGATCGGATCAGATCGTATAGACACTTC
>CAYXAD010000199.1:0-6625 GCA_964462965.1 uncultured Salinivenus sp. | reverse complement strand
GCCCACCGAGTCCGAACGTTCACCTGCTTTCGGAATTCTCAGACAGAGCCTAGAGACTTGCATGCACACCGTCGTCTTAGACAGTTATGCCCTCCTGGCCTACTTCGAAAAGGAACCGGGGTGGCAGCACGTCACCGACCACCTCACCGCCTCTGCGACCGATGAGGCTCGCCTCCTGTTAAGCGTCGTCAATTGGGGAGAGATCGACTATATTACCCGTCGTGTGTATGGAGAGGACAAAGCCAACCAGGTGCTCACCGTTATCGACGACCTGCCAATCGAGGTACGTAATGTGAACCGGGAGCATGCACGAGCCGCCGCCCACATCAAAGCACGGGGCGGACTGTCATATGCCGACTGCTTTGCAGCAGGCCTTGCCGCACACTTTGACGGTGCCGTCTTGACTGGGGATCCAGAGTTCAATAGGATCGAAGATGTGATTGAGATTATGTGGCTTGACGAAGTCTAAAATCGAGCCCTTCGAATTGAGAAGGCATCTGGTGGGGTCTGCCTAATGGTCATTTCTGAGATGATGCAGGATGCTTCAAGGCTTGGTTGGGAGCGCCCTACTCGTTCCTCGTCAATCCGTGACTCCAGCTGCGCATTGGCCCTCTCCGTTTTCATCCCCTTCCAGCGGTGACATGTAGGAAATGTACCACTCAGGTCCTACACAGCGGGAATTGAGAACTACTTCACCTCCCAATAGAATCGTAATTTCTGCTTTTCCACTCCCCCGTCCTCAATTCCCCCCGCCCGAATCGAAAAGGCTCTGCACGAGCCCACGTCCGGCCTCACGAGCAAGCTGGCGAAACTGCTCCTGTACCGCTTCGTCGTCGAGCTGCACCTCGGGATTCTGCACCGTTCCGACGAGCCCCACCTCCAACTGCAGGGTCTGGTCCTCCCCCCCGAGGCGCTCAAACAACGCGTCCATTTCTCCACCAGCCAGCCCCGGAAGATTCGAGTCCTCGACGAGTGAAAGCGGGAGATCCATCTGAAGAGCGAGATCTACGGCCCCACCCAACCCGAGTCTGCCGGACACGGTCGTTTGAAGCTGATTGGTGGCGAGCGACCATTCGTCCACGACGAACTGCCCACTCTCGATCGTGAAGGGCCCACCGAACTGCTCGAAGTCCCGCAGGGAGGGCGGCGTGATGCCGAGACGTTGAATCACCGCCTCGGGCAATCCAAATGTCTGGTCGAAGCCCCCATCGGTCACGACGGATCGCCCCTCGGCCTCGAGCGCCTCGGTTACAGGAAGGAGGCCATCGGTGAGTGACGAGCGCCCCGAAGCTGAGAACTCAAGGGTGCCCGTGACGGCCGATCCCAGCTGCGTCCAGTCCTGCAGGAACGCGCTGGCCTCGGCATTCTGCACCTGGAGGTCATAGGTAAGGGTCGTGGGAGGAGTGCTCGAAGCTTCCTGCGGGGCCACGGCCGGGCTCGCCGAAGCCATAAGCAGGGAGCCCTCCCTCTCGGTCTGCAGGGAGGCAGACTCATTCGCCTGACTCTGATCGATTGCAATTCGCCCCTCCACCTGCCCTTCGTAGGCCTGAGCCGTCAGATTTTGCAGCTCGAGCCGGCGGTCTTGGAGCTGCACGTCAAAGGCCACATCGTCGAACCGCTGCGGGGGATTGAGCAACGTGGCGATTTCGACGCGCCCATTGGCGGTGATCTGTGGGAGTTCAGTCCCGCCGTAGCGCTCCTCCGCCACAGCCTCCGGCGACTGTCCATCAATCGTCGTCCCGGAAAGGTGAGCCGACATCAGCTGCGAATAGGTCACCTCCTCGGTCTCTTCCGGATACAGCTGCACGAGGTCAATCTGATCCGACGTGAAGGTAAATGAGACCCTCGCCGCGGGATCGGTCTCGGCCAAGCCTTCGGAAAGTGGGAACAGGTCCTCGACCTCAAACGCCAGGGCCATCTGGTTTTCCCCTGACTGCATGGGCACTTCGTCGGCAGAAAGCCCCGTCCCCGTGAGCTGAATCGTCGTTTCGCCAATTTGGAGGGGAGCACGGAGCGACGGGGTGCCATAGCGCACGTCCGACAGCCGTATCGGGCCCTCCAGGCGCACGTCCGAGGGAGCGGCCACCGGCCCCTGGAAGTCAACGTCAAACGCAGCGGTCCCCCCAATCTCTTGGGGCTCCCCCCCGTCCTCCGCCGTGAGGGACGACAAGCGACCTAGGTCAGCGGCTCCCTCAAGGTGCCCTCCATACGTAGGCTCTTCCGTGAGATCGTGAATGGCAATCTGCCCCGACAACGGATTTCCCAAGAGCTGCCCCTCAATCGATTGAACAGCCATCGAGTCACGGGCGAGAACGAGCTCGGCGTCGACCCCGTCGAGCATCGTCGTTCCCCGGTAGTCGACCCCGACGTCGGTAAGTTCGCCCTGTCCCTCGATGGACAGTGAGGCCTCGCCGGTGGTGTCGGAGAGCGGCCCCTGGATCCGTCCTTCAAGCTGGACCGTCCCCCTCGGCTCGATGGCCTCCATCGTCGTGTCCGGCACGACCGCTGCAAGTTCAGAAAGATCGGACCCTCCGGTCTCGAATTCGAGGTCAACGGCGGGAGTGGTATCCAACCCTGTTAGGCGTCCGGTAGCAGTCAAGGAGAGAGGAAGCGTTTCGACGGAAAGCTGCCGAATCTCGGCGCGCCCCTCTGCCTGTTCCATCCGAACATCGTAGGAGACCCAGATGTCCTCGAGGGCCAGTGTGTCGGAGGGAGTCTCCGCCTGAACGACCTGCACCGTATCGACGTCCACGGTCCCCGTACTCTCGACGGCTCCCTGCTCTGGATCCGGCGTCACATTCAGCCGCGTTCCAAACGTGAGAATCATCGTCTGCCCGGCCTCCCGATCGTCGTAGACCACCCGGGCCCCGCTTGCCCGAAATTCGTCGACCCCGATTTGGAGGGGTTCTTCCGCTTCTGTCGTATCCTCCGTCTCGATCAAATCGTCGAGGTTCGTGGCTCCATCCTCGGCCACCTGGTATCGAATGATGGGATCCACGAGTTCAACGGCCGTCGGATGGATCGTGCCCGTAAAGAGGGGCCAGAGCGCCACGTCCACGTTGAGCGCCCGGCCCTCGATCGCCGGTTCGGGCCCAAATCCTTCCGCATTGGCGACGTTGAAGTCCGAGACGCGCACGGTCGGATAGGGAAGCACTCGCATGCGAATGCGGTCAATCTCCACCTCTCGGCCGATGGCCTCCTCCATCCGGGGCACGACAAAAGCTTTGAGGCGCTCTGGGGGATAGAGCCAGGGCAGCAGTGCCGCAATCAGAAGCACGAACGCAAGAAGTCCTCCCGCAATGTAAAGCACCCAGCGCCCGACACGAGGAAATCGGGAGGAAGTATCCGCCTCAGCCATGGGACCAAAAGCCTTACGAGTAGTGATCAAATAACAGGCGCGGCACACCTCCCTCGCCCTCTGAAGGAGTTTCAGCTCCCTTAACAGTGGTACGTCCCAGACCGTCGAAGGATACGCGGTTTCTACAGATGTAGGGAATAGAGAAGGGGTCAAAGAGCCTCTGACTAAGGACTTGTTGCTCTCGTTATTGCCCCTTGCATTTCTTTTCGTCCAGACGATGTCTCTTCGCTGCCAGAACGGCGCCTTCTCGCCTCAGTTGAAGTTCAACACACGTTCTGTTCCACAGCCCGTTCTGCGATGTTGCCCGAGGCGCCTCCCTGGTTCCGCGAAATTGACCACACTGGGGACATCGGCATACAGGTGACGGCCGACACGTTGCCCCAGCTCTTCGACCGAGCGGCCCAGGGCATGTTCAGCGTCCTCACCGATCTTGACGACATTCGTCCGACGGAGACAACGACGATTACGGCCGAAGGACGAGACCACGAGGCCCTGATGGTTCGATGGCTCTCGGAGCTCAACTATCACCACACCGTCAACCATCAGCTCTACACTCGTTTTGACGTCCAGACGCTGGAGACGAGCGAGGAGGGGGTTGCTCTCCGGGCCACCTGCCGCGGCGAACCCATCGATCCGGATCGCCACACCGTATACACCGAGATCAAAGCCATCACTTTTCACGGGCTCGACGTTCGAGAGACGGACGAGGGCTGGACCGTACAGGTGATCTTCGACATGTAGCATTTAGGTGTGGATGTGTGGAAGGATGGAAGTGTGGTGGATCGCATGGAGCCTGCCGATTTACCACGACTTCTTCCCTGACCCGTGCTCCCTGTCCCCCACGTCCTCGCGTCTGCTCGCAACACGCAAACGGGGGCTGGGCGTTGAATAGAAGTGATATCCGTCGTCCCACCACAAGTCCCATCGTCGCCATGCCCGACTACGACATCGAAAAGCTTGACGACTACCGCTGGCAGATTCCCAAAACCGACGGCATGCGCGTGCCCGCTCGGCTCTACGCCACAGAGCGCATGCTGGAAGACATCGTCTCGGACAACGCCCCGCAGCAGGCGGCCAACGTGGCATATATGCCGGGCATCGTAACGGCGTCGATGGCCATGCCCGACATCCACTGGGGATACGGCTTTCCCATCGGAGGGGTCGCGGCGTTCGACGTGGACGACGGCGTGATCTCGCCGGGAGGGGTCGGGTACGACATCAACTGTGGCGTCCGCCTGATGTCCTCCAAGTTAACGACCGAAGATCTGGACCGAACAGACACCGAACGGCTCGTCGACGCCCTGTTCCACCGTGTGCCCACCGGCGTGGGTTCGTCGGGAGCACTCCGCGTCGACCACTCCACGCTCCGGCGCGTTTTGCAGCGCGGCGCGACGTGGGCGGTCAACGACGGGTATGGCTCCGACGCCGACCTCGACGTGATCGAAGAGGGCGGACAGGTCGAGGGCGCTGATCCCGAGGCCGTGTCGGACCGAGCGATGGAGCGAGGCCTCGACCAGATCGGCACCCTCGGCTCCGGCAATCACTTCCTGGAAGTCGGATACGTGTCGGAGGTCTACGACGACCGGGCCGCCCGCCTTATGGGTCTCGACGAAGGATCCATTACGGCGATCATCCACTCCGGCTCGCGCGGCTTCGGCTACCAGGTGTGCGACGATGCGCTGTCGGACATGGACAAGGCAATGAAGAAGTACGACATCGAACTGCCCGATCGCCAGCTCGCCTGCACCCCCATCGACTCCCCGGAGGGCCGGAAGTACATCCGCGGCATGCGCTGCGCGATCAATTACGCGTTTGCCAATCGCCAGGTGATGGCCCACAACACTCGCATTGCCTTCGAGGAGGCCCTCGACGTCACGCCCCGCGAGCATGGCCTGCATACGGTTTACGAGGTGGCGCACAACATTGCCAAGTTCGAGACCCATCAGGTAAACGGTCACGAGCAGGAGGTCTGCGTGCACCGCAAGGGAGCCACGCGTGCCTTGCCGGCAGGCCACCCCCTCGTGCCGGGGCGCTATCAAAAGGTGGGACAGCCGGTGCTCATTCCCGGCGACATGGGTCGGTACTCGTACGTCCTCGTGGGGACAAACAAGGCCATGGACGAGACCTTTGGCAGCACCTGTCACGGGGCCGGGCGGCAGATGAGCCGTCGCCAGGCCCGGCAGACGGCCGGCAATCGGAATATCACGGCCGAGCTGGCCAATGAAGGCATCATCGTCCGCGGCGAAAGCAGCCGAACCGTTCGAGAAGAAATCTCCGAGGCGTACAAAGACGTGGCCGACGTCGTGGAGGCCGTGGAAGGAGCAGGCCTTTCCAAGAAAGTGGCCCAGCTTCGCCCGCTTGGGGTCATCAAGGGGTGATTCGTTTCCTCTCAGTACCCGCTTCTCCCCGAACAGACCCCCCTCGTCCCGCCCTACGTGCTGGTTGCCTCTAGATCGAGCAGCGGCAGCCCGCTCGCCTCGTCATACTGTCGCTGCAGCCTCCCCGGCGTCTCTGTCAGCGTCACTTCAAGGGTGGGCCGTACCGTCGCATCCAGAAGGTGGCCGCCAACGGTCGAGCCGTCGGGACGGCCGAGCACGGCATGCACGTGCAACCGTGGCTCGCCGTCATAGCGAGCAATATTGCCCGTAAAGGAGGCCACCTCTGCCTGTTCGTCAACCGCAATGGGCCGATATTCTTTTTCGTCGAGGTCATAGAACGCCAGGGTGGCCTCGGAAAAGGCCCCAAGGCCGGTAAAATGGCTGGCCGTCAGATCTCGTGCCTCTGCAAACGACTGGAGTTCCTCCATCACGGACTCCCCGGTTTCAAAGACGAGGGTATAGATCGCGGAGTCGCCTGAAGAGTTCTCTCGGTGGGAATCGACGTTCATAATACTTCAGATGTATTGTTGTACAGCCACCCCCCATGCGAACAAATTTACAGGGCCGCTCTGGAGTAGAGAACAGTAGAGGTCGGGCAAGAGGTCCAACATTCCTCGCAGTACCCGTAAAGTCCTACCATCCGTCGATAACGAATGTGAGCTGACTATTTCTGGTCATTTGTGGCCGAGCTCCAGAACGCATGCTTCTCTGTTGTCCGTGAATAGTCACTGATTCCCTCCCCTCTTTCTTTGTGGATAGAAAAGAGCTCTCCCTCTTCCTCGAAAAAATAACGCGAACTCACTTCAGATGACCCCAGACGCATCTCCGTCAGGACCGCAAAGGGCATCACGCCTGGCACGGAATTTGAAATGGGTAATTTCTGGAAATT
>CAYXAD010000198.1:5317-6650 GCA_964462965.1 uncultured Salinivenus sp. | reverse complement strand
GCCACGAGATCGAGCGCCACGACTCGGTCGGCCAGGCTCGGCCCCCGCAGGACGCGAAAGAGAGCCGCCAGAATTGACAGACTGAGGACGGCCAGCGTTACGTATGTGGCCCAGAGCAAAGGACCGTCAACAACGTCCATGAGTCAAACACACTGGACTGAACGATAACAGCATACACCCTCCCTTTCCACAGAGATATTGTAATGACGGGGGGAGAGAGAGTCCATCGTGGCTCTATAATCGAGCGTGAAAACGCCATTCCTTCTACCCTCAAAAGAGCCGAAAGACCTCTCCAAACCACAAAAAGGGGGTGGCCAACTGTGGCCACCCCCTCGCAAAGAGTAGAGGAGCGACGGAAGGGAGACTATCCGACGATGTCGTTGTAGTTGTCATTCACCGCGTCCCAGTCTACGACGCTCCACCATTCGTCCACGTACGTCCCTCGCTCGTTCTGATAATTCAGATAGTAGGAGTGCTCCCAGACGTCGATGCCAAGAATGGGCGTCTCGCCATCCATCAGCGGGTTGTCCTGATTGGGCGTATCTGTGATGGACAACTGACCGCTGGGCTGAGCCACGAGCCACGCCCACCCACTGCCGAATCGACCGGTGGCCGCATCTTTGAACTCGCTCTGGAAGTCGTCAAAAGAGCCAAACTGATCGTCAATCGCCTCGGCGAGGTCCCCCGTCGGCTGACCACCACCGTCCGGAGACATGATATTCCAGAAAAGGCGGTGGTTGTAGAAGCCCCCTCCGTTCTGCCGAACCGGCGTCTGAACATCTGCCGGAAGCGAGCTGAGTCCGGCTAACAGCTCCTCGATGGAACGCTGTTGGAGATCGTCGTGCCCCTCGAGCGCATTGTTGAGCTTGCGGGTATAGCCCGCGTGATGCTTGTCGTGGTGGATGCGCATGGTGCGCTCGTCGATGTGGGGCTCCAGGGCATCATAGTCGTAAGGCAACTCGGGAAGCTCGAAGGCCATAGTGTCGGTTGGGAATTGTGAGGTGTTTGCGGATGTCGTAACTCCAATCGGGGAGACAAACGACAGGGAAAAGCCTTTTGTTTTCGGGTTACATTCTCGTAGAGCTTCCTCGTACATTCTTTGCGCGCCGATGACGCATGCAACAACAAACCATTTGTTCGTCTGTCCCGAACACAGTTCACGTGTCTCCCAAAAATCACAACTCGTGACCCGCCCCCTCCGTCGAAGGCAACGCTCTCCGGATGACTCCCCCATCAAGACTCATCCTTCTTGAACCCTCTCCCGCTCGACCCCTCCCACCTCGAGAACAAAATCGGCCCCGAATGCAGTGGAAGGCGTTTGATATCCCGGCGA
>CAYXAD010000198.1:0-5217 GCA_964462965.1 uncultured Salinivenus sp. | reverse complement strand
ACGTTTGGAATCCCGGTGCTGTATCCTGCCGTGACGACATCTCCCCACGGAATGGAGATCACAGTCCGGGGATGATCTCCAAAATCGACTGTTCGGGTCGTCCAGCCCGGAGGGACTCCTATAACGTCTCCCTTTCGCCGTACGCGTCCTCCCTTTCCCATCTGTTCGACCGCGGTTTTTAGGGTGCCCTTCGAGACACCGCCGATTCCTAAAAATGCAATATCAAGCGCCGTCGCCGACGGCAGTTGCTCGGAAAGAAACCGGGCGAGGCAGTCGGTCGGGACCACATCGAACCCCACGCCCGGCAGAAGCATGACTCCGGCCTCCCTGGCCTCTTCTCCCCGCTCCTTCACGGCTTCGAACACGTCAATCTCTCCCGTAATGTCGAGATAATGCGTCCCCGTATCGAGGCAGGCGTCCACCATGGGCCGGGCAGTGTGGGCAAAGGGCCCTGCACAGTGAATGACGGCCGACACGTCTTCCAACACTGATCGGAGACGATTGGAGGCTGAAAGATCCACCTGACGGAATGGGAGATCGAGAGCCGACGCCAGTTCCTCGAGCTTCTGTGGACTACGGCCCGCGAGAACGGGCCGATGTCCCTGCTCTACCGCTCGCCGAGCAATGAGTGACCCCGTGTAGCCGTAGGCCCCGTAGATGAGATAAGCCATGAGACGGATGTCTTTTGAGCAATTTCTCCTTCGGCACAAATCGCACGTCCGGAACGGAAATGAGTGACTGCAAACACTGCATCGTCAGTTATCCAACCCTCTCTACCTGGGTTCTTTGCGACCCCATAAGCACCGAGTTTACCCCCAATCCTGTGGAGCAATTGTCTGCATTCCCAGCTCGATGGCTCGAAACTGAAGCCGCATGGCCGTATTCAGCGGAACCGACTGGAGGTCGAAGGGAGCCAAAAGATCGTCCACGTTCCCTCCCCGCTCGAGACGCGCCCGAATTTCGGGAAGGCGCTCCCGCAGCTCCAGATATTTATCGGGCCGGCCCGGTGTCGGGGTTTCATTCTCGACGAGGAAAAGAGGAAGTTCGGTTACAATCGCGAGTGGGTCTCCGCCCAGTCCCATCACGAACTCCATCGAACTCTGGTGAAACCGCTGAGCCATCGCCGGATCGTCCTGGGCCTGAAAAAAGGTCCGCATGGCATCGCCCCGCGGCGTGGTCTGAAAGCCGGGCTCGATCCAAAAGAACCCCTTTTCCCCCTTCCGGTTGTGGTCGTGCATCCGGAGGCCATTCGCCGCTGCCGCCTGGACAAACTGCTCCCGGAGACGCTGCGTGCGGAACGTCCAGGGCCGATTGATGAGCAACAGCGCCCCCTCGCCCGCAGACATTCCGTGCAGGCTCGCGTGAAAGGAAAAAGGTCCATGCTCTCGGAGAAAGTCTGACACGTGCTCGTTTTCAGGCCGCATGGCCGGAAATCCAAATTCCAGGTCCCGACCTGGCTTCTCTCGAACTGCGTGGCGGAGATAGGCCTTTACATCCGGCCATTGCTTGATCCACGGACGGTTTCGGGCTTCCCCATCGGGATTGGTATGTGGCACCACGACAAACTTGTATCGACGCAGCCACGGTTCCATCTTTTTGCGATTGGCCAATCCCTCGAGCACGAACGTGCGGAGCGTCTCGGGCCCCACCGGCTCGTCGGCATGATTTCCAGCGATCAGACTTATCGTTTGTGAGCCAGTCCCCAGCACAACACCGTAAAGCATCGTCCCCTCTTCACTGGGGCCCAGCTCTCGAAACGTTGCCACGTCAGGATGCCGAAGACAGGCGGCTTCGATGGCATCGCGAACGCCGATGTGGGTTCGAAAGGACGGTGACTTAGAGACGAGACTGGTTAGAGCAAAAGGCATGGTCTACATGTATCATGTATAGAGAACCTCCCAACGATGTGCGGCGAACGGTGCCAATCTCAGGCACTAATGAACTGTTCTCTCCTCTCTTCCAGATCTTTCAACAATGCTGGGTGAAGCAGGCACTCTCAATCAGGTTCAACATGGGACAAGAGAAATTGCCTTCGCAGGTATGACTAGAATACATTTCTCTCCCAGGAAAGGGTTGACAATTAATTCTGAAACCTGTATGCTAAGGAAAAATGTGGCAGTTCATCAAATTCTAGAGCCACTCCTTCGGGCGTGAGCAACAGAGGACGGATGCTCTGCCACACAGTACGTATTTTTATCTGGAAACTTCTTGCAGCACAATGGCAGAGCGACAAACCGGAACCGTTAAGTGGTTCAGCAACGAAAAGGGCTACGGATTCATCGTCCCCGAAGAAGGCGGCGAGGATCTCTTCGTCCATTACAGCGAAATTGACACCGACGGCTTCAAGAGCCTCGAGGAGAACGACCGGGTAGAGTTCACTGTCGGCCACACCGACAAGGGACCGAATGCCCAAGACGTCGTCGTGATTGGATAGTTCTCGAAGCCATCTTCACCCAGAGCGCCTCATGCCGAGAGGGATGAGGCGCTTTATTTTTTGGCGCCCCTGTATCTCTTTGTCTTCTACGGCGAAAAGGTGTTCACCCGGAGGAGACGATCTGTAAACTGGCTCGGGTCACTTTAGTAGAAAAAGGCCATGTAGGTGCTGGGGGACTGTGCTTGATGGCGTCGCACTTCTTGTTGGAGTGAGGGGTCGGAGGTCCAGTAAAAGTACTGGTACTGTCCCTGTTTTAGCAGGACCGTCCCTTCGTACCGATCCCGCATAGCCACCCACTCCATTTGGGTTCCTTGGTCGGGGTCCATCCCACTGAAGCTACCGGCCACCGTGATTTCGTCGGCGAACGGCTGTTCCTCCGGAGGGACAAATGCAAAGGTTGTCTCCACGTATTCGGCAGTGAGCGCCGGATCGGATCGATTGCGCACGGCCTCCCGCACCACAATCTGGCCGTTCAGTCCCAACCTCGGAGCATCATCTCCAAATCGGGCGTAGTCCGGGGCAAGCAACACCTGTATGGGAGACACCGACCGATCCGTGCGTTCGACCTCCGAGGTGCCATCCAGTGAGCCAAGATCGAGCCCGTAGTCGGCCGTCGTGGGTGCAAAGGCCTGCTGCCGATCGACTTCAAACTCGAGGTCCGGCTGGTTTGTCAGACGAGGCTGTTCATCGCAACGAGCCTCGGACATCCGCCCATTTCTCAGAAAGCACACGGAGTATCCAAATGGATCCCCCTCCAGCTCCGACGGCGGGTCATAGCGAGCCCGCGGTCGCACCGATGGCTGTCGCTGGCTCGGAATTACAATGGACTCGGCTCCGAGCCCCAGTCCTCCCTCCTGCTCCGTCACGAAGAAGGCCCGTTCGAAGAGCACGGAATCGCGTCGGCCCCGCTCCGTGACTCGCACGATGTAATTGCCGCTCACTCGGAAGCGAATGTCGTCGTTGGGGAAGCGGTACGTGTAGTGCACATACGGAACGTCGGTGCTCCGAGAAGACCGATAGTCGGTGAGATTGTCGTCCTGAAACGACTCCAACACCCGGCTGGCCGAAAGGTCCCGCCGCCACGTCCGATCTGCGTGCTGAAAATAGATCGAGAGTGGGCGCCCCTGCCTCTCCATGAGGTCAAACTCGAGCGTGATCGGCTGATCTCCCCGCAATGTCGTGACGGGAAGGCTCCGTTCGTTGCTCCCTCCATACAGTTGAATGGTCCGCACGTCGTCACTCGGAGGAGCCAGGTCGGGGCCCACTTCTGAGCGAACCTCAGACCGCGCCGACTCGGAGTCGCCGTCGGCTTCCTCCGACGACTTACATCCGACCAAGCCGACGAAAAGTCCCACACACAGGACAACCAGCCATCGAGAATACAACGCGCACAGTCCTCGGTCAGACACGAACTACAAACTCGATTGAAGGAAGAATACTTGAACGACCGCTGTTCCTGATCTCAGAACCCGGTCCAAACACGTTCAACCAGGAGACGGGGATCGCGGTTCAACATTTTTCTCTCCGTCATCAACGGCTCTCTTCTTCGCTTCCGGTTGGATGCTTTTTTCAGGAGGATCAGGAGACGACGTCCGGTTAGCCCACCAGTCGAAGAGTGCGGCTCGACTATAGGCGCCGAGCTCTCGTGCCCGATGGGCTGCCCGTTCGGCCAAGCGCTGTGCCATCGCCCTCGCCCCGGCTCGCTCAGCGGCCTGTGCCCCCCATGCCCACTGCTGCACTCTCCACTCTCGGCGCCATCCCCTGGGCCGCTCGGGGCGAACAGGCATCAGCTCGTCTCGCCACACGGATAGGGCGTTGGAGTACGCCCGAGCGTCCATCCACCGAAGCCCGCGCACGGCCTTTACGGCTGCGCCTGTATCCTCCAGAGCGGCAAGACGTCGAGCCTGCACCTGCGCCGAGTCCCCACTTACTAAGACACGAACGACCGTCGAGCGATCGGCAACGGCATCCCGCAAAAAGAGTCGAGCGCGCGTCTCGTGGGCATAGCTCGGCGTCTCCGAAAGAGCACCGGCATACAGAGCCCGAGCTGAATCGACCTTGCCCTGCAGGGCTCGGGCATCTGCCAACGCCACTTGAATTCCAACGGTTCGTGTTTCTTCCGACAGAGTGTCGAGCTGCTGCCGGACGGCCTCGGCCTCTCCTCGTGACAGTCGAAGCCGCGCCAGGGCTTGGTGCGCCGCCGCGTATCGAGGTTCGTGCAGGAGGGATTTCTGCAAGTGCGTCTGCATCTGGGTGGTGTCACGCCGGCGCGCCGCCCGCTCCGCAACCTGATAGTGCTGCCGATGAGGCGGAACGTAGTGGGGGCACTCCACCTCGAACAGCGATGGCCGGGTGAACGTCCGGGCGACCACGTCGTGTGCTGACGCAGCAACGACGGGGCGGCGGGCGAGATGGGCCGCCCATTTGTTCGCAAGAGAGCGCAGGGGTTCTCCGTAGACATCGCGGAAGTTTCCCCAGGCATAGACCTGCTTCAACCGCTCGGCCCCATACTCGTCCAGCAGGAAGCGCACGAACGACCCCATCGTGGCGTACGACACGGCCCCACGTCCCGTCCAGAACCCCCAGGGCGAGAGGCGGCCGATCAGGGCGGCAGCGGTCGACGACAGACCTTCAACCGTATCCGACGCCGCAGCAGTGAGCACGAGGTCGTCCGGCATTGGCCCGGAACTGGGCGGCTCGAGAGCGACGGCCCATCCCTCCACCAGTCCCGGTGCCCACGATGCCCGTACTCCCGGCAGGCCGTAGGTTCGGCTGAAAACGTG
>CAYXAD010000197.1:0-6713 GCA_964462965.1 uncultured Salinivenus sp. | reverse complement strand
GCCTCCGCAAGCACCGCGAGAAGGACGGGACCCTGGTAGATGTGTTCTACTACGGCCTGCTCCGGGAAGACGTCGACGGGGCCCCGGAGATCGAGGCCGACGGCTAGAGGGGCAACCGGTTGAGCCGATTCGACTCAATTCTTCGATTAGAACGGCGCATCGTCCTCGAAGGACCCCCCGCTCCCCGGCCCTCCTCCAGGTGCCGGCCCCGGTGCGGAGTCTCCACCCGGCTCGTCGTACTGGGTGGTGAGGTTCTCGAAGCGGGCGTACTGGTTGACGAAGGCAAGCTCGACGGTGCCGATGGGGCCGTTGCGCTGCTTGCCGATGATGATTTCGGCGATGCCCTCGGTGGAGTTGCCCTGCTCGTCGACCGTGATGCCGTACCGCTCGGCCCGGTAGATGAAGGCCACCACGTCGGCGTCCTGCTCGATCGAGCCGGATTCTCGCAAGTCTGACAGCTGCGGACGCTTGTCGCCCCCTCGATTCTCGACGGCCCGGTTGAGCTGGGAGAGTGCGATGACGGGGATGTTCAGCTCCTTGGCCAGTCCCTTCAGCGACCGCGAGATGTGGGCAATCTCCTGCTCGCGGTTGGCGCCGCTGCGCAGGTTGGACCCGGACGCCTGCATGAGCTGCAGGTAGTCGACGACGACGAGGCCGATGTCGTGCTCCGCCTTGAGCCGGCGGCACTTGGCGCGGAGCTCCAGCACGCTGAGCCCCGGCGTGTCGTCAATGTAGATGTCTGCCTCGCTGAGCGTACCGGCGGCCCGGGCGAGGCGCTGCCAGTCCTCGTCCTTCATTTGTCCCGTGCGGGCCTTGTGCGCGTCGACGCGGGCCTGAGAGGTGAGCATGCGCTGGGCGAGCTGCTGCGCGCCCATCTCGAGAGAGAACACGGCCACGCCCGTCGAGCGCTCCGGATGGGTGGCGGCGTTCTGGGCGCAGGCCAGGCTAAAGGCCGTCTTTCCCATCGAAGGCCGCGCCGCGACAATGATGAGGTCGGAGGGCTGCCAGCCGCTCGTCAGGTCGTCCAGCTTGTGAAAGCCGCTGGGCACGCCCGTGATGCCGCCGTCCTGGCCGTGGATCGTCTCGAGGCGTTCCAGGGTGTCCTTGACGACCTCGTTCATGGGGGAGGCCGCTTTGCGGAGCTGATTGTCCGAGATCTGGAAGATCTTGCTCTCGGCTTCGTCGAGGAGCTCGAAGGCATCGGTGCCCGAGTCGTACGCCTTGCCGACGATGGTCGTCATCGTCTCGATCATCTTCCGGAGGAGCGACTTCTCGGCGATGATGCGCGCGTGGTACTCCACGTTGGCGGCCGAGGCGACCTCCGTGGTGAGCTCCGTCAGGTAGTACGCGCCTCCAATGTCCTCGAGCTGGTCGCGGCGTTTCAGCTCTTCGGTGAGGGTCACCAGGTCAACCGGATTGCCCCGCTCGAAGAGGCTCAGGATGGCCTCGTAGATTTTCTGGTGCTTTTCGCTGTAGAACGCCTCCGACGGAAGCACCTCGATGGCCTGCGGAATGGCCTCCCGCTCGATGAGCATGGCGCCGAGCACCGACTTCTCGACGTCGACGGCCTGGGGCGGCACGCGGCCGGACTTCTCGTGCACGGCTTGGGCCTGCTCCCGCCGCCGTTCGCTCTGCTGGCCCCGCATCTTGTCGAGGGGATACGAGGGGGAGGAAGCGTCGTCGATATTAAGTCGTTGTGCGTCGTCACTATCGGCCATGAATGCGAGACATCGGCTTGAGCCGGGACGTGTTCACGGCCCGGCAAGGAGAAAGGGAAGTGCGAAGAGGACCTCTGGAACGGGAGGGAGGCGCCCGTCAGCTTTCCTCTTGGAGCTGGTCGTACCGGGTACGGAGCAGCTTCACGTCCTCCCACGTCGGGCGTTTCCACTGAGAATTGCGAAGGAGAGCCGCCGGGTGGTACGTCACGATCAACGGGAGCCCGTAGAAGTCGTGCTCCTTGTCTCGGAGGGACGAGAGAGACGAGCTCCGATCCAGCAGCGTGTTGCCGGCCACCTTCCCCACCGCCAGCAGAATTTTGGGCTGAATCAAGGCAATCTGCTTGTAGAGAATGGGCAGGTGCGCCTCGATCTCTGATTGATTGGGATTCCGGTTTCGCGGGGGGCGGCTCTTGAGAATGTTGGTGATGTAGACCTCCTCCCGGTCAAAGTTGATGGCGTCCAGAATTTTGTCGAGGAGCTGGCCGGCGCGTCCCACGAACGGTTCGCCCTCCTTGTCCTCATCGCGCCCCGGCGCTTCGCCGATGATGACGAGGTCCGCCTCGGGGTCGCCCACGCCGAAGACGGGATTCTCTCGGTCCTCGTCGATCGGCACCAGGACGTTCTCGGCGAGGAAGCTCTCCACCTCTTCCAGGGTGGTCGCGTCTTTGTAGGGCGCCTCTTCGGGAACCAAGGCATCGATGCGCTCCCAGGGCGGCAGCGACGGGTCTTCTGTTGGGTCGACCTGATTGCCAAAGAGATCGTAGTTGGGCATAGAGTCGTCGGAAGCCGAGTCGTCAGAAGGTTGTGAAGGAGCCCCCGAGGCCTCGGGCTCGGGGGACGGGGGCGTCGCCTCTTCCGGAGGGTCGAGCGGAAGGAACGTTCCGTACAGGGCACGTTCGTGCTCGACGATGGATCGCAGCTCACGCAACAGGTCACGCATGGAACGCTCAGGACCGGGTGAAGGAAATACCACGCTGCTCACCATTTCCGGGTGTGCGGCGCTATGACGCCGTCGACTCCGTCGATCGAGCCGCCAACACCCGATCGAGCACCGTCTCCGCCACGGCGCGCTTGGGCATGAGCGGAAGCTCCTCGGTGGGGCCGTCTCGACGGAGGAGGGTCACTCGGTTCGTGGATGGACCGAACCCGGCCCCTTCCTCCCGCGGATTGTTAACAACAATCCAGTCAAGGTTCTTTTCTTCCAGCTTGCGCCGAGCGTTTTCGAGCTCGTCGTCGGTTTCGAGCGCAAAGCCTACGAGCGTCTGCTCCGGAGACTTATGCTCCCCGAGTGTCTTTAGGATATCGGGCGTCCGGCGAAGGTGCAAGACGAGGTCCCCGTCTGACTTTTTCCGTTTTGACGAAGAACGCTCGGTGGGCGTGTAGTCTGCCACCGCAGCCGCCATAAAGACGAGGTCGGCGGCGTCGCGTCGGGCCTGTACGGCCTCGTTCATCTCCTCGGTGGTTTGCACCGGAACGACCTCGACCTCGGGGGGCGTCGAGAGCGAGGTGGGACCCGTGACGAGCGTCACGGTGGCTCCGCGCCGAGCGGCGGCCTCGGCCAGGACGTACCCCATCGTGCCGGTGGAGGGGTTGGTGAGCACGCGGACGGGGTCGAGGGGCTCCTGCGTCGGGCCTGCGGTTACCAGCACGTTCGTACCGGCCAGCGAAGCATCGGCAGGCGCTTCGTCGGCCTCCGTCTCGGTGGTCGTGACGACGTCTCCGTCGAGCATCTCCGTCGATCGCTCGAAGATCGCCTCGGGCTCGGGCAGGCGGCCCTGGCCTTCGAGGCCGCTGGCCAGCTCTCCGTGGGCGGCGGGCATGACCGCGTAGCCGATCTCCTGCAGGCGGTTCAGGTTGTCCTGGGTGGCCGGGTGCTGATACATGTCCCGATCCATGGCGGGACACACGAGCAGGGGGCACCGGGCCGAGAGGGCCGTGGCCGTCAGCATCGAGTCGCAGAAGCCGTGGGCGAGCTTGGCGATGGTCTGCGCCGTGGCCGGGGCCACGACGAACAGGTCGGCCCACTGGCCCAGCGTCACGTGCTTGGTCCACTGCTCGTCTTCGTTCTCCGGGAAGATGTCCCGAAGAACCTCTCCCTCCGAAAGCGTTCCGAGCGTGAGAGGGGTGATAAACCGCTCGGCGTCGGCCGTCATGAGCACTTGCACCTCGGCCCCGGCCTTCTTCAGAAGCCGCACGAGCAGCGCAGCCTTGTAGGCGGCGATGCTGCCGGTGACCCCCAGCAGCACGTGTTGGCCGGAGAGATCGGGAGAGGAAGCGCTCATATCAACGCCATCGTCGTTGAGGGAAGGAGGTGTGGACGGTTGGAGGGATGGAGGTGCTTCCCGTTAGTATCATTTCTGTCTCCGACCTCTGCCTGACACTGAGAGCCCTTGTGCTGGCACCGAAGTCGCCGATTCGATCACGCTCAGGTCCTTCGGAACAGGCTTGCTTTCCCAGATTCTGCTGTAGAATCGGGAGCGTGGGAATGGGGCACTTGCATCTAGACGGAGAAGGAACCGGACACAGAAACAAAAAATCCGGTCGGCGAGCGCACCCGTTCTGCCCGTGCAGAAGCGGGACGGTCGTCGCCAGCCGGATTCGGAGTCGAGGCCGAAGGAAAGGGCCTCGGCGGTGCTGTTGAGACGTGTTACTCGGGCTTGCGGTAGTAAATCTTGTCTTCGAGGAACTCGTCGATGGCGACCTCCGTCGGCTCCGGCTTTTTCTCGTACTCGAGGGAGACCTTTTCCTGCTCCTCCTGCATGCGTACGTCCTCCATTTCGGGACCGAAGCCTTCGAAGTACGACAGCTTTTCGTCCAGCTCGGAGCGGACGTCGGAAGCCACCTGACGGGAGCGCTTTGACAGGATGGCGACCGTTTCGTAGAGATTGCCGGTGTGGTCGGCAAGCTCCTCGACGTTGAGCGTTTCGATGGCCATGATGGGAGGTTGGGTCTACACGGATCAATGCTATTTCACTCTTCCAAAAACTGGCGGACGCGGTCCAAGGTTTCCTGAACGGCCTGCTCCAGGTCATCATTCACAATGACCCCATCAAATGCGTCTGCCTGACTCATTTCTCGTTCGACCCGATCCAGGCGCGTCTGCAGGGATTCGTCGTTTTCCGTGCCGCGCTCCACCAGCCGTCGGCGAAGTTCTTCGATAGAGGGCGGGGCAATGAAGAGAACGAGCGCGTCGTCGCCGAAAATGCGCTTTACGTTGAGGGCCCCGTTGACGTCGATGTCGAGAAGGACCGGGCCGTTTTCGGTTTTGGCCTCGACTTCAGAGCGGAGGGTGCCGTAGTAGCAGCCCGGGTACACCTCTTCGTGCTCCAACAAGTCGCCGGTATCAATTCGTCGTTGAAATTCCTCCGACGAGAGAAAATGGTAGTCCACGCCGTCCGTTTCGTCCGGGCGAGCCGGGCGGGTGGTGGCGGAGACCGAGAACTGCATTTCCGGCATGGCCTCCAGGAGGCGGTGGGCGATGGTCGTTTTCCCAGCCCCACTGGGAGCGGTGAGGACGACGACGTTGCGATGAGACATGCTGGGCGTCGGGATCGGATGGGTAAGAGGGCTACTCCACGTTGCTGATCTGCTCTTTGATCTTCTCGATCTCCTCCTTCATCTGCACCGCCCGCCGCGAGATCGTTTCGTCGTTGGCTTTGGCGCCGATCGTGTTGGCCTCGCGGTGAATTTCCTGCGTGATAAACTTGAGCTTTCGCCCGCCCGGCTCCTCGTCGGAGAGGGCCTCCCGAAACATGTTGAGGTGGGAGTGGAGACGAACACACTCCTCGGTGACGTCGAGCTTGTCGGCGAGGAGGGCGATTTCGGTTTCGAGACGATCCGGATCGATATGTTCGTCGTCGAGGAGTTCCTGGAGGCGCTCCCGCAGCTGCTCCTGTCGTTCGCCGACCCGCGTGGGGGCCCGCTCTTCGATGGCGTCGAGGTGCTCGTCGATCGCTCTCGTTCGCTGCTCCAGGTCCTTCCGCAGGGCTTCTCCTTCCTCCCGACGCATGTCCTGAAGGGCCTCGATGGCCCCGTCGAGGGCTTCGGTGACCACCGGCCAGGCCCGCTGAATCTTGGCGGCTTCTCGTTCCTCCTCGGCCGCAAAGATTTCTTCGAACTGCAGGAGGTGCTCCAGGCGAATCTGTTCATTGATCTGGGCCGCCTTGCAGAGCCGTTCCAGGCGTTGCTTGCACTGCATGGCCACGTCCGCATTGATGGCCACCGGCAGCTCCTCCCCGTCTGTCAGCTCTACCGAGATGTTGACGTCGAACTGGCCCCGCTCGAAGGCGTCTTGGATGCGAGATCGGACTTTCGTTTCGACTTCGGGCAGGGGGTCGGGGACGTGGACGAAGACGTTGAGGTGGCGCTTGTTCGTCGATTGGATTTCAACCGACGCGGAGGCCCCTTCAGCACTTGCGTGGCCGCGCCCGAAGCCCGTCATGCTACGAATCATGGAGGGAGGGGAGAAGACGAGAGGACTGGCGAGAGCTCGGAGAAGGGATTCAAACCAGAAAAGCCGAGCCCTACGAAGCGGCTCGGCTCACGGTACGCAGAGACCCGGAGGAAAGCGGGCCTCGGTGGACAGCAAAGCGGAGGGGGAGGGATTCGAACCCCCGGTACCGCGAGGCGGCACACTCGCTTTCCAGGCGAGCCCCTTCGACCACTCGGGCACCCCTCCAGCACGGATCAATTCCGAATTTCGAATGGCGAATGGGGAAGAATGATCCGTCCCATTCGCGTTTGCATCATTCGAGACGAAGAATTCGAAATTCGCAACTCGCAATTCGAAATTGGATCAGACTTCCATAATTTGATCCCTCTTCCGTTCCAGCAAACTGTCGACCTCCTCCGTGTAGTCGTCGGTCAGCTCCTGGAGCTCTTCTTCGGCACCGTACCGGACGTCCTCGGAGAGGTTTTCGGCGTCGACGACGCTCTGGATCTCGTTCTTGGCGTCGCGACGGATGTTGCGGATGGAAATCTTGGCCTCTTCGGCCC
>CAYXAD010000196.1:2742-6859 GCA_964462965.1 uncultured Salinivenus sp. | reverse complement strand
TCGCTCCGGTCGGAATGACTATCCTTTAATGTTCTTTTGCTGGTCTACTTAGAAGTGCAGGTTGATTCCGGGGAGTAAGCGAAGCAGCAGTGGGTTATTGCCGGCGTAGTTCAACAGACCCAGTTGTACCCCTCGCAACGAGCTGGCGTAGTTAAACAGCCCAATCGCCAGTCCGCGCTGCTGGCCTCGAATGTGGTTGAAAGCACTCACGGAAAGGCCTGTAAATCTGCCCTCTGCGCCGGCATGAAAATATCCGGGTGCCGCAACGAGCCCGGTCCCTCCCTCGCCCACGATGACACTGGCGACGGAAATCCCCTGAAGCTGAGAGGCCATGATGACGAGGCTGGTCGCGTGCACCCCCTGGAGGTCGTCCCCGGCCCGAAGGAAGCCCCCTGCCACCGACAGTCCGAAGAGATCTTCCGCACTCACCACACCGAGCCCGCCCAGCGTGACCCCCCCGATGTTCGTTCCGGCGCCCACGCCCAGCCCCCCTATTTGTAGCCCGTACACGCTTCCCTCTCGACTCAGGATGCCTCCCCCTGTCACACTTCCCCCTTGAATGTTTTCCCCGGCCCCAATGCCTATTCCTCCCACCTGAATGCCCGACGCCGATCCGCCCACCGCATGTCCGAGCCCGCCAACGGTCACTCCCTGTACCGACCCGCTCCCTCCCACGACAAATCCACTCAGTCCAAGTCCGAAAAACCGCTCACGAACGGTCACTCCCAACCCACCCAGGGCGAGGCCGTGGGCCCGTCCGGCGCTGAGGCCAACGCCTCCGATCCCAATGCCGGAAAGGGATTCACTTCCTTCCACCCCGAAAATCCCCACACCAATTCCATTTAGATGTCTGGCGCCTGCAATCGGAATGCCGAGGGCAATTCCATTGACCCCACCCCGAAAGTTCGGCGCGGTCTGGGGACGCCACATCGTCACATTGAGACCGTGAACCCGCTCAATTCCTTGATTTCGATACGTGAGCCGAAGGCCGTACACGCTCACCGTCTCGCGTTCTTCTGATTCCGGTGACGCGACTTCCGGATTCAGCGCATTCTTTCCGAACGGCCTCGATCCAATGACCAGCGTCGGGCTCCGAATAGAAACCTCTGCCGGCTGAACGTCCGCCACGCGACGAGTCCGCCTCTCCCACGTCGAATCCTCCGCGTTCTCGGTGGTTGTTCCCTCTCGCACCATCGAGACGAACAGTGCATACGAGGGGGGATCGTTGATGGGATCAGCCTCGTAGGAGGGATCGAGCTCAAGGAGCTCGTTGATCGTCGAGCGGGCATCCACCAGTGCATTTTGCCGGAAATAGGACAGACTCATGAGGCGATAGGCGTCGATCGCCGCCTCCTCGGCAACCTGCTCCTGCTCCACGCACCTGGACGTAAGTGCGATTGCCCGCTCGAATTGATGATTGACGTACGCGTCCTCTGCTTCCTCGAGGGGCTCCTCACAGGAATCCGGAGCGGTTTGAGCCATGACCTGTCCCCCCGCCCCTCTACTCCCCCCCATCATGAAAAGCATCAGCACGAGCCCGAGCGAGAGGAAGCCGCACATCGGGACGGAGCAGCGAGGCGGCTGATCAGACATGGAGGGAGGAGGAATCTTGGCGGTCAGGCGGCCACTGCGAAAGACGAAATGCCCCTTCTGAAGGCCGCCACGAAGATGCTCTCTCCTCCAGAACGTAGGTGCTTTCTCGGCGGCGCTGTGACTCTTTCGACCGAATCACCGGGGGGATTTTGGAGGACCGCTCGTACGTCCATCCGTCGCTCCTCGCTGTGGGCCGCGCCTCCTCGCCCAAAGCCCGCTGGTCCGTTCACCGATCCGCCCCTCCGATGACTCGAGGAGCAGGTTCCTTCCGCTCCCCACCGCTCTCCGTCTCGACGTAGACGTGCTCCCTCCCGACTACACCGCCCACCCTTCTCGATAGTCTTTGCTCAGCAGGTCATTTAGGGCCTCATCGTTCGTGATGCGGCCGTTCTCCGAATCCCACTCGATGGGCCGCTGGGCCTGCACGGCTACGTTCCCCAGAAGTACCATCTCCGTCAGCGGGGCCGAGTAGTCTGCAAAGTTTGCCTCCGGGGCCTCGCCGGTACGGCAGGCCTCGATCCAGGCCTTATAGTGGCCTTCGGAGCGGGGATAGGTTTCTTCGGGTGGATCGGCCATCACCTCTTCGTGCTTCTCATCCGGAAGAATCCGGGGCTCCTGGCCTCGTCCAAAAAGAATGACCCCGTCGTCTCCCTGAAAGACTTGATGGTACCCGGAGGGCGGCCAGGGCTCGTCCTCGTTCCAGGCGGCCGGCTTCGAAGGATGCAAGTTGCCGTCCATCCATACGATCTCGACGCCCGACTGGCCGAGTCCTCCCTGTCCGGGAAACTCATACGTAATGCGGGACACCGCCGGAAACGTCTCGGGATACGTCGGCGTGGTCTCGGCCTCCACCCGGGTCGGTTGCCCGAGTTGAAGCGCCCAGAAGGCCCCGTCGAGGGCGTGGCAACCAATGTCGCCGAGGGCCCCCGTGCCGAAGTCGTACCATCCGCGCCAGTTGAAGGGGGCGTAGTCGGGGTGATAGGGCCGTTCCTGCGCCGGACCGAGCCACAGGTCCCAGTTTAGGTGGTCGGGCACGTGGTACATCTCGAGAGGCCGCTCCTTGGCCTGCGGCCAGATGGGACGATCCGTCCATACCTGAACAGTGTGAACGGAGCCGATTACGTCGGCCTCGATCAGCTCCCGCAGCTGTCGAAGGCCGTCGGCTGCATGGTGCTGGATGCCCATCCGTGTGGCGACGTCGGCTTCCCGTGCCGCCGCACCGACGCGACGAGCCTCCTGAACGGTATGCGTGAGGGGTTTCTGGCAAAACACGTGCTTGCCCTGATCGAGGGCCTGCAACACCGCCGGGGCATGCGTATGGTCCGGCGTACTGACGGTCACGGCATCGATGCGATCCCCCTCCTGCACCAGCATCTCCCGATAGTCTTCGTACTGCGCCGCCTCGGGAAAAGCGTGAAAGACCTCTTCCCCGCGCTCCCGGTCGACGTCGCAAAGTGCGACAATCTCGGTCCCCTCGATCTCCGCCACGGCCTGAACGTCTCGGGCGCCCATGCCTCCAATGCCAATCGACGCCACGCGTATGGTTTCGCTCGGAGGGATGTGCTCCGGTCCACCGACGACCTCACGAGGAACGAGGGTTACGGCCGACGCCCCGAGGGCGGCCCGGGTCAAGAAATCACGTCGAGAAAGCGGATGATCACTCATGGGAGGAAAAGCAAGAGGAGACAACTACGAAAGGACCTGCTGCCACTTCACTCGCAGCTCACAGGGTTCCTAACGTAGTCAATCCACCTCAAAGACCCAACTCTATCCCTGCTCAGCCCCCCAGAGACACGTGGCCTGGACAGAGAACCAGGCGCGGGATCGACGAACGCCCCTCTGCCATTCGGGCTCTCTCGCGAGCTCCGATCCCCTGCTGCTTGATCGGGCTGGACGCATTCCCCAGTGCCCCAAGTTACAGCGCCGGAGGCTCAATCGTCTACACCGAATCCTCCTCGGTCGTGACCTCACTTGTGCTGTTTTGGATCTCGTAAGAGATTCGTTCGAGATCCGCCCGGACCGAAGCAGCCATTTCTGCCAGCTCAGACTGCTGATTGCTAAATGCTTCCTCTCCCCCCTGTCGAAACTCCTCAAGCGTCAATTGGAGCTCCTGTCGATCCTCCTTTAAACTCGTGATCTGCTCCTCATATTCGAGATTGACGTCGGTCGCCGCCTCTTGAAGCTGCTTTTGGATGTCTTCAAACAAGGCATTTATTACTTCGATCTGCTCGTCCATCGCCCGCTCGAATTGCTCCTTCGTATTGATAGACTCGAGGCGGAGGACTGAGAGTTCGTAGTGAAGGTCTGCTAAGCGGGATTGTAGGTCGTTCCGGACGTTTTGGACGTTGATATTGACCGTGTCTGCGAGTAGCTCGATGTCCTCCCGAATTTGGGTGCTCTGTTCTCGAAGATCGCTGAGTTTCTCCTCCACCTCGGAACGGACTTCTTCCGTCTTCTCGATCCGCTTCTCAAATTGGTCGAGGGAATCCTCGACCTCCTCTAAAGAGGATTGCAGATCCTCCTT
>CAYXAD010000196.1:0-2732 GCA_964462965.1 uncultured Salinivenus sp. | reverse complement strand
TCTCGACCCCTTCCTCTTGTGATGCAGTGTCTCCTTGTGCTATAGTGTCTTCTTCCACCTGCTCCTCAGCTTGCGACTCTTGCTCCTCCCCCCCTTGAGGCTCCTCCTGATTTGCGCAGCCGAGGAGACCCCACAACAAAAGACTGCCCCCCAGTGCATATATCCAACAATGTAGGAAACGACGATTCATACGCTGAAGCACAGGACCTACGTAGTAGCCCCTCGGCCAAACAGAAATGAAATGGCGAACAGAACCAGGAAGACGACAAACAGAATTTTCGCTATTCCAGCCGATGCTCCTGCAATGCCGCCCCATCCGAAGATTGCAGCGATGATGGCAATAATGAGAAACCCGATGGCGAGACGTAGCATACCTGGCAAGTCATTTTTTACAGAGCGCGTAAAGAGGATTCTCTAAAAGCTATATTTCGTCTTTTTCGCGATCTCGTCGATCTTCTGACGGATTTCCTCTCGGCTCTCACCGGTCTTCTTCTCCAAATGGCCCTCGAGCTGATCTCGCTGGCCCTGATATCGGTCTAGGTCATCGCCTGTAAGGTCGCCCCAGGCCTCTTGAAGTCGTCCCTTAAACTTCTTCCAGGTTCCAGAGGCTTCCTGTTCTTGCGGTCGATCCATGGGTTCTAGTAGTAAATAGTGACAAAATACGAAGATACGGGGACTGGAACTCTTCCCTGTAGACGGACACGAGCAAACGGGTCGCCAGCACAATTTCTTCTCCATTCGGCCCTCCCTTCCCCGTCTTTTACGGGTGTGAACGGGACCACACAGATGTAACCAATGTGTTGAAGGCCGTCGCACATCTAGCAGAGCCCCTTTTCTCGCTCCCCCGAAGTCCCTCCCTTCAGGTGTCCAGAATCCGACGCCGGAGCTCGCCCTCTTTCATACGTCACTCGGGGATACGGCTCTGCCTGCTTACAAAGCGTCCAGGCCCTTCTTGGATTGAGAGGCCTCCCGGAAATGCCAACTCACCTCCTCCCGACCAGCAGTAAAACGGCTCTTCTTCACCTGGACAGAGGGTTCTTCTGCTTCACACCTCCATAGCATGGATTACAGCACGGTGGGTTATTCCACCACGAAGGGATTCGCTGCATCACGACCGGAATGATCCCTTCTTCGTCTTCCTTCTCCTTCTCACGGCTGTCTACCCTTGAAGGGAGACGAGTCGGGCCATTGTGCCTGGTCGCCCGAAGAATGGAACTGGCCCACCCAGGCACCTCGCCGATAGAGGGCATTGTTCCCCTGCAGAGGGGGCCGGGAAAGCTGCCTTTGGGACAAAATACCCGGTTCCTCTACTCTACACGAATCTCCGAGCCATACAGCGCCAATTGATACCCCCTTTTCTTCCGATGTACAGGACGACCCGGATGAGCGCCAAAGACCTCGTTCGGGAGGAAGAGACGAGAGGAAGCCTCCCTTTCAGAGACTTCGCATCCGTCCAACTGCCAAACTGACCTCTTCACACAACTTCGGGACCTGTAATGAACGCAAAAAACCCTATTCGTCTTCTTGTTGTCGAAGACGACAACCTGATTTGCACCCTCGTTATCGACTATTTTCGAAGTAAGGAATACACAGTCACGACGGTCAGCGACGTAGAAACTGCCTCTCAGTACTTATCTCAGCCTCCGGGGTACGATGTCGTCCTCCTCGATCTCACCCTGCGAGGAAAAGATGGCTTTGCACTCCTCGAGGAGGTAGACTGGCGACAAACGGAAACAGCCCTGTTGGTCGTCTCAGCGCGAGATGGGTTGGAAGACCGGCTCCGGGCCTTCCGCCTCGGCGCAGACGACTACCTCATCAAGCCCTTTGCCCTCGAAGAGCTCGAGGCTCGAATCAAAGCCGTGCATCGTCGCCGTGAGGTCCCGGCCTCCGAATCCGCTCACGTCTTCAACCTCAACGGCCTCACCATCAATTTTGCGGCGAACACCTGCTACGTAAACGACCAACGCATCTCCCTGACGTCGCTGGAGTTCGAGATCTTGAAGTATCTCGTCCAAAATCGGGGACGGGTGGTTCCTCGCGAAGAGCTGCGAAAGGAGGTCTGGACCGACCCCGAGGACGTCGCCCTACGAACCATCGATCGCCACGTGGCCAAGATCCGACGCAAGCTCGAACCGGACTCCATGACCCCCACCTACCTCCAGACCATCTACGGCAAGGGGTATCAGTTCGCCGCCGCCGAATTTGTAGAGTGAGCAAACCTCCCTGTTGGACGCCCCGCCCTAGGTCCCTCCACCGGACATCCTGGTCTCGAAGCCCACCCTCAGAGGAGTGGCCCCGTACAATCGGGAGAGCTCTCTCAGAATGGAGCTCTGCGACGGAAGCGGGGCGCCGTCGTGAAGCGGCCGCCTATTGTGTCGCGGGACCAGACGGCGGTACGTGTCGGCGAGGCCGGCCCAGCAACTTCCCAGCAGCCACTGTAACACAGGTGCCCCCGCTCGCCCTCCTTCTGGGAAGGTGTAGGAGTGGGCATGCCTCCCCGTTGTCCCCACGACACGAAAAAGGCCACGCAAACGGCCTGCAGGGGCCAATACCTCCAAAGCGGTTCTTCAACCACCCGTCGGGCTCTCCCCTATGGCGAACCAGCTCTGGCGACTCTGGACAGGGAGTGCCCGAAAGCATCCCCTACAAGAATCCCTCTACTGAAGGCTTCTCCTAAGTAGATCAACAAAAGTACCTCTACAGGAGAGTCATTCCGAGCGCAGCGTAGCGGA
>CAYXAD010000195.1:0-6867 GCA_964462965.1 uncultured Salinivenus sp. | reverse complement strand
TAATGGGGGAATCAGTCCGTCTTTCCCTTTTCCGTTGTTCATGCCACCGGAAAAAGCGGAACGGTCCACGGCACTTCCCCCACGCCTGACGGAGCATGGAGACGTCGGCACGGTCTATGCTTTTCTCTAGAATGACCTGACGCCTGCGGTCGACCGGCGCGACGCCGGATGTGTGGAGAAAATTCCATCCCGACTGAACTTCTCTCGGCCTGTTCCTACGTTTTTCAGGCATCCCATTTTTCCCTCACAATCCACGACGTCCAATGCCTGACGATTCTTCCAACGAAGTTACATTCGTATACGAGGACGCAGAACAGGTCCAGACGATCTCCGCGACAGGTGCACTCGGGGGGCCCTCGCCAGACGGTGCTTCCGTCGTGGCCAACCTGTACGTCGAACGCTCCAGCATCCCCCATCACACGACGCACCAGATCGACGAACGGGGACAGGTTGACCTGAGTCAGACGAATGAGCAGGTCACCCGTGGAGAGATCACTCGCGAGGTCCAGGCCTCCCTCGTGATGACCCCCGAACACGCCATGCAGCTGGGCCAGTGGCTCCAGCGAAAGGCACAGCAGGCCATGGAGCAGCGAAAACAGAACTATGGATGAGGCCGAGGCTCCCGTCCACTGACGACAGACTTTTTCCTTCAGCATGATTCCTTCCTCCTCCGACACGTCTGATTCCTTCGTCGTCTGTTCCTCCTGGGGCGACCTCTACCAGTTTGAGGACTCCCGCATGGCGGCGCTCTGCATGGTCGGCAAGTCGTCCCGCCGCTGGAACGTCTATAAGCGACTCCACGGTGTGTGGCGACTGGTGCCGGTGAGCGACGAGATGTCCATCGGTCAACTGCGGGAGACCATTTCGAAAGCATAACCGTGTTCGGATTTCCTCCTCCGATTCCGGTTTAAATTGTAAGGCAAATCCCCCTCTCCCCATACACTTCCCTCCCCAGTCGGCCTATCGGGGTCACGCTCCTCAATCACAGTGGCGGTTGATGCGTGGAAAAAGGGAGAGCGAAGACAAAAGCATTCTGTGTCGTCGACCATCGATGACTGGGAGGGACCCTCGACACCGACGAGGAGCTACCGGCGGAGTCAATTAGCCAGTGCCTATGACCTTCGAGAACGCCCTCGCCCGCCTGCCCGAGTGCTCCTACGCGGTCTCCAAGCAGCAGTACGGGGCTCAGCAGATTCTCGAGCTGTGGGTGCTCTACGAAGAAGCCGATCCTCCCCGCCTCGACGAATGCCCCTGTGCGTACAAAATTCGGTCTCGCTACACAGAGGACGGTCATCCCGTAGAGGAATCTAGACACGAGGAGCACATGGTGGCAGAGCTCGTCCCGCCCTCTATCCAGGAACTCGAATGGACGAGCACACCGGCCTCCTACGAAGACCTTCCGACTGAGGCGAACGCACAGCAGGTTCTCAATGTCCTGAGGGCAATCCCCCAGAAGTAGGTTCGCCCGAGAGGCTGTTCCATCCATTGGCGAACGATCCCGTGTGCTCCCCTCCATCCATCCTGTCTCGTACGGCGTGCCGGTAGCCCCCCGCACACCCTGAAATTGCCCATTGCTATGAAAGTACGAATCCTGGAGGCCCTACACGCAAATCGAGACGGCACCTGCGAAACGTTCGAGCGCGGCGAAGTCGCAGACTTGCCGCAGGGCACTGCGGAGTGCCTCGTTCGCTCGCGAAAGGCGCTTCCCATCGAAGAGACGGACGTCACTTTTGCCGCCGACGTGCGTCGGGAGCAGCTCGCATCCATCCTCGATCGGCACGACCTATCGATCAAACTGGTTGCCGACCACGACGGGCTTCAGGACCTCCATGACCAGTATAAAGACCTCGTCCACCGCCTGAGGGATGCCCTGGAAGAGGTACAGGCCACGCGGGAGCTCCTCGAAACGCTCCGCGAAGACTGGAGCGACGCCGAGGACGACGTCCCGAAAGAGGCGCCGAGCCGCTCGACCATCCGCACGGTCGAAAAGGAATTGACCAAAGCCGAAGAACACGTCGAGTCCCTTCAGCAAGCACTACACACGACGTCCGACCACTTCACCGACGCGTTGGACGCTGCTCACCGCCGCGCCGAGCACGACGCCCGAGCGGCGCATGCCCAGCTCCTGGAGGAAGCCGTCTCCGCCGCCCGAACCTTTCAGGACGTGCTATCGGACCTGGTGCGATTCGAAGAAGGATTTTCCGACCGCATTGGCCCCCGCCTCGGGGGACTGCCCGAACTGGAGCGATGGATCCAGGACGCCGAGACGTTGACGTAATCGTCCCTCCGTACTGTGCCCCTGCAAGGAGAACCGCGAGGCGTCCGTCTCTACCCCCCCTCAAACTCCTCAACGACGTACGTCTCCCGATCGTCGGTCACGTCTTTCCCGACCTCTAGGTCGATGTCGTGCGGAAAGCCGAGATAATCGTTGTACTCGACATTCAACCGATGATACTCCTCCTCGATGGCCCGTTCGACGATGTCGAATAGCCCGTCGACGGTCAAATATGCGTTGGGAGCCGTCTCTATCGCTAAGTCTCCGGTGTGAGGGCTCCGTAGTGGATTCCCCGTTTTGGGATCGAGGACCGCAGAAACGGTATCGTCTCGTACCTCGATCAACGCAGGATAGAGCCAGTTGACACAAAAACACGTCCGATGAAGCTCGTACTGGTAGCTTGAGAGCCCCCGTGTCTTCCATTCGTTTCGATACGTCTCCAAGCGGTCTTGGGGAGCGTCCTCCGTTCCGAGCAGCGAACAGGCCGGGATCAGGACGCACACGAGCAGTCCGAATGCAGGAACGTATCGAGGCGGCATGGGCATGGGTACCACTTGTACAGAGACCCTCCGGTTCTCTAATTCGATACACCCGTCCCCTCGTGAATGACCAGTCCCCGCGCGACCGCCCCCCGAAGTGCCAGCGGAGTGGGTGCTGGAACAGCACACTCCTTGTATTTTGTCACAACGCGAGCCCTGAGAAAAAGCAAGAATCCGTTGCAAGAGCGCTCCTCCGCTTCGCTTTTCTGCCCTTCCTTCTCCACACGAGACTCAAAGCAACGACTGGTATGGACAGAAAAAGGGACGTCGGGGGATGAAGCCCATCCTCGGTCGATAGTCCGCCCCGGTGCACCGCCCGGTCCCGTCGTAATGAAGCCCCCCTCCATGCGACGTCGTTCCCAGCGAAGAAGCCCGAGCGTCGACGCTTCCGGATTGAAAGGGACAGCCTCAAGAAGGTCGCTCAAGGGTTTGTGTCTCCTTGACCGTGAGATACTCGTCCCCAACGAGCCGAAAGACTCCGTTGAGACCGTGTAGGCCCCGTTGTAGCTCCCGTCCCTCCCCATCCGACCAAAAATACCGCCTGCGTAGAACGTCTCGTTCAGCTCAGCCTCGACGTTATCAAAGTCCGTGTTGGCAGTGAGATCGACCGGTAAATTGTCCGTCAGAGTGCACGTGAGATCCCCGCCGACCTCGCGAGTGAGGTTCCGGGGCTGCCGATAGGCCGCCTCGACGGCCGAGAGCTATACGCTTCCTGGTCGACGCCGCCGAGGGTGTACGGTGTAAAGTACACGGGACGCTGAGACTCTACGTCGTGCAGCATCCCCTCTCGCGCCTGAGAGAGCTTGGCGTACCAACTCCCAGTTTGGGGAATGTCCGGAAAAATGTATCTTTCATTTCCTTTTGCCCGAAACCGATAGGCGATGAGTCCCAGCGTCACGCGGTCGCGGTACAGCGTATCGGCGCGAATCTCTTCCGGCGTGGCGTCATTCACCCGGACACGTACAGGTACTCATCGTCGAATGCCACGCGAGCCTCCGTGGGCTCCTGCACCTCACCCCCGTACTCGGGCTGATACATCCTCATGGGGAGCGGATCGACGTCCTGCCACGCACTCTTCGTGCTCCGCCCTTCCAACGTAATGGGCCCTTCGATTCTGGGAAGTGTCATCGGCTCCTGGGCCGCTGCCGGCTCTACGGCGCTTAGAACAACCAGGAGAAGACAGGAAAACAGTGACTTCCACATTCGAAGCGGACGAAACTGCACTCGTCGGAACAGACACAGACACCCTTCAAAGGATCCCCCCTGACCCGTTGCGAGCTCCACTCGGCAAATTTCTTCCGGGGCGACCGGATTCGTCCGAACCCGAACAGTGCTCCTCCCTGGGGGACGGAAACGCCGTCCAGCATCACACGGAGCCTCGACAGTCGAAACGGAACACAGTTCTAAAAGATGAATGTAGCAGAAAGATAACATTCATTGAGCGCGGATGTGCAGACTGGCGCAGATATTGTTCTTCCAATGAATGTCCCTGTACGGGTGATTTTTCGTGCACCGGGGTGCGAACACTCTCTACGTGTTCGGCCCACCATTCCGGGACGATCGCTCTCTCAGTGAGGCGGGTCCGCGTCCGGCAGCATTATGTGCCGGCTGGGACCCACGTTCTGTGAGATCGGGTCCCTTGTTTTTCGTGACCTTGTTCGTCCAACCCTCAAAGACCCGATGGGCCTCTTTAGCAGCAGCACCAAAACGTCCTCCACGGACTCTCCGTCGACCTCCAACGAGTCGACCTCCACAGAGTCGACGCCTACGGATACTCCATCAACCCCAACAGATACTCAGACTCCATCCATGGCAAATCAGACATCGAACCCCCACGACCAGGTCAACCTCGTCGGTGAAGGCACCACCTTCGAAGGGACCGTCCGCGCCGACAACGACGTCCGTACCAGTGGCAAGATTATTGGCACGCTCAAAGCGGACGGAAAGGCCATGATTGCCGAAAGTGGGCTCGTCGAAGGCGAAATCATCGCCGCCGAGGCCGTCATTGCCGGTCGCGTCGACGGCGAAATCCAAGTCGAAGAGCGCCTCGTGCTCAAGAGCACGGCTCGCGTAGACGGCAACATTGACACCGACCGACTGGTCGTTGAAGAAGGCGCTCAATTCTCGGGCGAATGCAAGATGGGCACATCCTTCTCGGTCAATGGAACGTCGGACGACCCATCGACCGCAAACGGCACGGCGTCCTCCGAGACCGCAGACGACGAAGAGGAGGAGAAGGCCTCCGAATGGGCTGAAGTCGCCCAGGCCTAATCCGACCTTCTCCGCTCTCGCAGCGGACGACCCTCTCCTTTCACCATCGAAGGTAGTTGTTCGCTCGAGGGAGAACGACTTTTCAGACGATTCGACGGTCTCTCCGAGGCCGACTTCTTCCCGTGTGCATGCTCTTGGTTCGGAGGGCTCAGTGTCCCCGGGGGTCTTCCCCTGGGGAATGCCCTCCGCTGAGGCGGGCGGACGGTGACGTCCCCTTTTTTGCAGGGGCCCCGAAAGGACGTTCTCCAATGAGTCCAGGGAAGGACTGAATTGAAAGAGCCTTCCCCGTGTAACTCCGGTAGAACGACGTCTGTAAAATAGAAAAGCCCGCCCCAGAGGGACGGGCTTCCTACCGTAGTACGTTTGAAGCCTTCACTCCTTATCCGACGGGTGAGGCGTTGAGGGCACTGAGCCCCTTATCAGTCTTCTCGGTTTCAAATGCCATTTCCTGGCCCTCTCGGAGGTCTTCCCCTCGAGTCGCACCTGTAATGTTGCTTCGGTGAAGAAATACGTCCTCTCCCCCATCCTCAGGAGCAATGAAGCCGAATCCTTTCTCGCTATCGAAAAACTTAAGCTGTCCGCGTTGCATGTAATCGTTGTTGTGTTGTGTGTGCCTCACCCTCGCGTGATGACACAATGGATCGAGAAACATGTCCTTCTCGAGGCGACGATGACGCTGTATTATTGTGTCCTTATGCACACGTCGAGTCTCCAACAGTTCCCGTAGCCCGCCACTCTGGGCCCATCTTCATGGAGTCGCCTTCCGGAAACTGGATATTGGGAGACGCCCCGAGCGAATTGCTCCCCAAGGAAACGGTCGAAGAGGCCTGGGGCAAAACTGCAGGATCCGCCATGCAGAGAGGAGCCCTCAGGTACGAGTCACGAGTTCATGCGTCACAAGTGGACGAAGAAGGAGCGTTCCCCCGAAGGGCCTGACTGTCCAAATTGCGGAACAGAACATCCGTAGTACGACACCCTCGTGATTGATAACGAATCCGCCCCCACTTCTCCACTCAACATCGAGTCACTGCCTACTCACTTCCTAGAGAAGCCAAAACCGATCCTCTCAGTCCTCTCCGTGTATCGGTTTAATGGTCTTAAACCAAACGCTATTTCTTCCACACTCGGGACAGAGTGGGATTTCCGGTGTAAACTCCGGGTGTAAATTAACCTCTACCGTAAATTCGCTTCCACACACAGAACACTCCCACCAGATCCGATATCGATTTTCGCCCTCGGGCTCTTTCTCCTCCATCAGATATTGGGAATACCGGTAATTACCATTCGTATTAGTAAGAAAGAACGCAAACATCCTGCCTAAATTACGACCGTATGCTACTGTTTGCACACATCCAAAAAGAGCGTCGTTGATGGTCATTTTATTCCTAAATCTATCCTCCATCGACATACCGATGTTACTGGGGGCCAGGAATTAGGCGGAAAGGACCATTTCACCTCACTTCTCATATTGACAGAGTCTCCTTCATAGGAGAAAGTCCTCCTCGGTGGGGACAGACAGAAGACTCGGGAGCTTTCAAAAAACCGTTTCGAGGCCACAGGGAGTCTACGTAGTCAAAAGGAGTTCCGGTGGGATCCATCCCCTAGATCACTCTTCCCTTCAGTCGTGCTCAGATCTGTTAGCGAGATAAGTGCCTCTACCCTATTCCTCTGCTGACTCTCAGAAGCTTTCGGGTAGGCCTGCGAAAACAGCAAGTGCAACAATCAGATAGAGGGAAATCAAGCTTATAGCTCCCTGATATAGATTTCTCGAAACTGCACCAA
>CAYXAD010000194.1:0-6919 GCA_964462965.1 uncultured Salinivenus sp. | reverse complement strand
TCTTTCAGGATGGCCGTGCCCAGGTCGCTGCCCATCTCGTCCCCCAGAAAATACAGGCCGGGGTCCGTCGTCGCCGGAAAGGTGTTAAAAATCCACTGGTCGTTCGACCGATAGAAGACAGTCAGCCAGTCGTCGAACCGGTTGGGCACCTGGGTCCGCGCCCGAATCCCCACGATGTTGAGGTTGAACGGGCGGCTCGGCGTGTTGAAAATCCGATACCCCTTCTCGCTCATGGCCGTAATGACGCCGTCGAGCGTGGGGCGAAATCCGATGTCGTAGGACATGAGATGGACGGAGAATTGGAAGAGAGGAGGTGAAGACACTTCGTCAGACGGGCTAGGCCGCACGGAGTCGCACATCCGCGCCGGGAAGAGACGTGATTCGGCGGTCTCGACGCCCGATCCTTTGCCGTACGGGGAGTCAAAGCACCCATCTACCCGAGCAGACACATCCGCCCCCGCCGGTCTAACGTCCTCGGTTCACGGCACGTCCAGGCCCAGAGGGGGCCCAAGAGCACCTCTTCATGCATGGCGGACGCCTCGCAAACAGGAATGATCGCCCCGGGAGACCCACGCGGTTCGCTCAGGCACGACAGGAACGTTAGATTTCCGCCGTTCACGTGTCTGGCCTACAGATCTGAAATCCGAAGTCCGATCCCCTTTCGTCTCGCCCATGAGTGTTCAGCGGGTTCTCCCCCTCATACTTCTTCTTCTCCTCTCGGCCTCTCCAGTCGTCGGACAGCCGGCCTCTGCGGATTCGATCACGCTCTCCGGCGAGTCCATCCGGGCCCTTCACGACGCGGTCGCCACCCTCGACCAGGAACTCAATGACCCGTCGGGGACCCAGGCGCCTGCGAATACTGCCGAGCGCTCTCCGGAACGAGACCGAACGGCCATCGCCGAGGTGCTCTTTCTCTTCCTCGTCCTCTCCCTGGTGTTCGAGTCGGCCATGTCGGCCATCTTCGACTGGCGGCTGTACATTCGGTACTTCGAGGGACGGGGCGTCAAAACCCCGCTCCTCGTGACCATTGCCTTCCTGGTGTGTATGGAGTACAACCTCGACATCGTCCACGATCTCCTCGCGGCCCTCGGGGAGACGGGAGGCTCCGAGACCACAGCGGGCCAGTTTTTCACCGCGCTCCTCATCGCCGGCGGGAGCGGGGGCGTCTTTCGCATCTTCTCCCACCTCGGCATCCGCAGCCCGGAAGAGCGCGATCGGAGAGCCCGGGAGGAACGCGCGGCCCACGACACGTCGGAGGTCGAGGACGAATCGGAGGCACCGTCCTAACTCGTCTCTTCTCGTTTGCTCTTCAATGCCATGTCCGAACTCACACAGCGCCTTCTCCTCGTTCGCTCGCCGATCCAGCCGGTGCGTCTCGCTGCAGGCCTTGTGCTGGTCACGGCCCTGCTGGGGGCGTGCAGCCCCACCATCTCGGAGTTCAACGCCAGGGCCTACGAGCAAGCCACCGAGCTCAAGGTCGAGGCCCTCGCCCTCATGGACAAGGGCACCGAGCCCTACGCCGATCACGCCTCGGCCGTCCAACAGCTCCAGACGGAGCTGCGGAAAGCCCACGAGTTCGCGCAGGGACGCCCGAACAATGAGATTTCGGCGCGTCAGTGGGAGATACTGATCGATTCGAACCGGGACCTGCTCGGGGGATTCTTTCGAGAGTGGGAGAAGCAATCCTCGTTCTCAAAGGCTTTCGTCGAGGAGAAGAAAACACAGATCGCCCAGGCCTTCGACACGATCATCGAACTGGAGAGCGGAAAGAAGAAGCCCGAGGAGATCGAGGGCCAGTAGCGTCCCTGTCCGACATCACTCGCTCACGTCCACTTGACTTCTCGAACCCATGCCCGACTTCGACGCCCTTATTGACACGCTGAAAAACGAGGTGGTGGACCTCGCCGAATCTCACCTGCAGGAGGCAACGGACGCGGCCATCCAGGACGGGGAGGAATTTCTCCACCGGTCCGAGGAGAACCTGAAACGCTGGACGCGCCTGCTGGAACAGGAAAAGCTCTCCCAGGAAGAATTCGAGCTGCTCGTGCGGGGGCAGAAGGATCTGGCCGAGATGGAAGCCCTCAAACGAGCCGGGCTGGCCGCCGCCCGGATCGACCAGTTCCGAGAGGCGCTCCTCGACCGTGTCATTCACACCGCAAGCCGGGTCGTCCTCTGACCGCCTCCCGAGGTCGGAGGTCTCTCCCGAAGGACTCCACAGCTTCTCGAAAACAGGGGCACCCCCGCCTCGGTGATTTCACACAAACAGAGTCCCCGCCTCGGGACGGGCACTGTACTGTGGAGGGCCGCCGAGGCCCTCAGAACTCCACCGTCACGCCCACCTGCGGCTGGATGAGGGTCGTGGTGGACCGACGGATGTCGAGCTCGGCGTCGTCGAGCTGCCCATTGTCGTTGGTATCCTCCAGGGAGCCCCCGGCGAGATACTCGGCCCGTCCGCCGACGAGATACTGAGCCCCCAGGTGAAGACCGACCCTGCGCACGTCCTCGTCCGGGGCCGCACGGTACACCTGCACGTCGATCCCCGCCGCCGCGCCCCCACTCCAGGTGAGGTCCTGAAAGTTCGTGGAGCTGGCGATGTCCTCATTGTCGCTGCGGTCTTCGTCCCGGACTCGGGTTTGCGTGAAGAGATACTTGAAGCCGAGCAGGCCGTCCACGTACGGCTGCACGCGCCCGATCTGGGGCTGAAGCCGGAGGACGAGGTGCGGCTCCAGAATGCTGTTCGTCGTGACGACCTCGACCGTCACTCGCGGGCCCACCGTGCCGCTAAAGGGGACGGTGTCTACGGACCGGCCGTACACGAGAAATCCGAGATCCACCCCCAACACGAGCGGGGTGCGCCCGAAGTGCGCCCCGGCAAACAGATTGCCGCCGAACCCCGAACGCTGAATCTGATCCCGAAAGGCCCCGGAGGGCAGGCCCACGACGAAATTCAGACGTCCCACCCCGGTGATGGAGGGACGGTCGTACGCCTGGGCGGAGGCCGTCTGTCCACCAGCCGGGTGCCATAGCAGGACTCCCAGAAAGACAAAGCAAAGTGCACGAAGAAAGAGACGGAGAATATACATGGGAAGGGAGGGAAGCTTCGAGAGATGAACGCTCCTGAAGAACTCGGCGATGCGATGCGTCTACGAGTCCCATAGAAGCAGTCGTACGGCCCTGAACAGAGCCGCTGCACCTCCCCGATTCGTAACGCCGAGCCTCCACGACCGGGCTCGACGAGCGAATTGAGGGGACGTGTCTACTCCGTGGCCGCCCGTTTGATTCCCCGCGCCGCCCGACGACCGTAGCCGGACCGGACGACGCGATCGCGTCCTCGGTGCAGTCAGCCCCGCCCACAACCAGGCTCAGGACTCCCTCCTCCGAGAGACTGGAGGCCGATGGGGAGACCCGTGTGACGAGCGTCCGGACCCGAGGGGGAACTCTGTGTCGGAGAGCAGAAGAGGTTACGGCGTCGAAAATCGGTACACCCGGCCAGCACTGGGGCAGCCCTCGACCTGCTCTCCGGGAGCACCCACGAAGAAAGCGCCTGCATCCGGAGAGGGGGCTGCCGTCCCTCCAGCCACCGTTGCCCCGAACCGCCCGTCCACCTGGGAGGCCGGCGACGTCAATGTGTCGACGAGCCGTCCTTTTTCTGTCCCATAGAGATATGCCCGCCCCTGTTGGGCTTCGTCTGTCGCTGGAACGCGCGTTCCGAGAAGCAGCTCCGGAGTGCCATCTCCATTGGCGTCGCCCACGTTCGCACTCGAATATCCGAAATGGCCGTCCTCCTCGGGGGAGGGAGGCACGATTTCGTGAAGCACGTCTCCATCGGTTCCACTGAAGAGATAGAGCCGTCCCCCTTCCTCTGGACCGCGGACGGATCCGACGACGACATCCGGGGTCCCATCGGCGTTGACGTCCCCCGCCCCGGCCACGAGATAGCCAAAGTGTCCGTCCTGATCGACATTCGGCGACTCCAGGGTCCCTAATCGAGTGCCCCCGGCCCCCTCAAAGAGATAGGCTCGCCCCTTTTCGTCCTTTCCATTGACACGGGTTGTTGAGGCCCCGAGGAGCAGATCCTTGTTCTCGTCCCCGTCGAGGTCTCCCACAACCGTTCCCCTGCCAAAGTGATCGTGCCCGTCCGTTGGGGAAGAGAGGGTGTAACGGACCTCCCCACGGGCTCCATCAAACAGGTACGCGCGGTCCTCCCCTTCTCCAATCGCCCCGACGAAAACATCAGCCGCCTCGTCGCCAGTAACATCCCCGACCCCAGCAATCGATCGCCCAAACAGTCCCTCTTTCGCAGCATTCGGCGAGCGGAGGGACTGAAGCACCTCCCCACTCGCCCCACTGATCAGAACGACCCGCCCTTGACGGACCGGTCCCCCTGCCCCGACCAGGAGGTCGGGGATGCCGTCTCCGTTCGTGTCCCCTACATCCGCGACCGGATTCCCGAACCGGTCCTCGGCGGAGGGCGCTTCCGCCGTAAGGGTCTGCAGGAGCTGCCCATCGGCCCCGCTGAAGACGTAGGCTCGACCGGCCTTGTCTACGCTTCCCACGCTCTCATTCGGGGCCCCCACGAGCACATCCTCCACCCCATCTGCATTCACGTCACCGATTCCCGCCACGGAGGCCCCAAAGTTTCCCCCTTCCTCGGCGTTTGGCGAAACGTAGACCTCCGTAGGGGCAGGAGTCGGCGACTGGGCCGAAGCAGACCCGATCAGCCCCGGTCCCCCGAGCAAAAGAAAACCCCCAACGACTCCTCCAATGCAGGGGCTCCCCATTCCGAGGCCAAGACGTCCGAACCGGTTTCTCCAAACCCATTCGAACACGAAAGCGAGGACGCGAACACCGACCATGCCATATCTAGAGATGTATGTTGGATTGAAGGGAAGCGCCCCGTGCCAGCAAGGAGGGGCCACTGCGGAGTGGAAAGTACGGAACGAAGGAAGGATCCGTTGTCGCCCCTCACCTTCCTTGCTCGCACCCATTCGTCGCTTCTCGTCGAGCAAGCCACGGACAGTGACTCCGTCATGACGACATCATACGAGAGCGCCTCCCCGAAGGAGTTGGCCAATGGGGCCGTCGTACCGTTTACGGCCGAGGCTCCAGGATTCCTCGACGCAAATAGGCATCATCAGGCAGAGTGCGTTCGGACTTGCATCACTCCCCGAAAGGGCTCCCCTCGTCTTCGACGGGGGTCGTCCCAACGATCCGCTCCCCCACCAGCGCCTCAGAAGACGCCTCTCGCCCCCGGACGGCCCGCTCGACCTGGCGGTGGAAGCGAACGAGAAGGAGTCCGGCCGCCGCGACGAGGCCCACGACCAAGCCCCACCACAGCGCCTCGGGTCCCCCTCCGCCCTGCACCCCCCACAGGTAGCCCGTGGTCAGCCCGATGCCCCAGTAGGTGAGAAGGGCGATGCCCATCGGCACCCGCGTGTCCTTGAGGCCCTGCAGCGCCCCGTGCGCCGCCACCTGCATCCCGTCGAACACCTGGAAGATTGCCGCGACGCCGAGCAACTGCACCGCCAGGGCCACCGCCTCGGCATTGCCCGGGTCCGAAAGGTCCAGGTACAGCCCCACGATGGGCCGAGGCAGGGTCCAAAATAGAACGGCCGCAGCACTCATGAAGAGCGTCGCCAGCCCTACGGCGACCCCGCCGGCCCGTCGGGCGCCCCGCTCGTCCCGGCGCCCTGCGGCCTGCCCCACGCGGACCGTCCCGGCCATCCCGATGCCGAGAGGGACCATGAACGTAAAGGCGGCACACTGCAGGGCCACCTGATGGGCCGCCAGGGCCGTCGTCCCGAGCATCCCCATCATGACCGTCGTGCCCATGAAGAGGCTCGTCTCGATCCCGCGCGAGGCCCCCATCGGCGCCCCGACCCACACGAGCTCGCGCAGATAGGTCGCGTCCGGCAGCCGAAGGTCCGTAAAGACCCGATATTCGGCGAAGGGCCGGGTCCGATGCACGTACAGGGCCAACAGGCCAAAGAGAAATGAAAACACGATTGTGCTGGCCCAGCCCGTTCCGGCCAGGCCGAGGGCCGGAGCGCCCAGGCGGCCAAACATCAGCACCTCGTTGGCCCCCACGTTGATCCCTACGCCGATCAGCGCCACGACCGTGACCGGCAAGGGCCGGGAAAGGCCCTCCACAAAGCTGCGGAGGGCCACAAAGCCGAGGAAGGGAAAGATTCCCCATCGAAGCGCCTGCAGGTACGCCACGGCCCCCTCAATAGCGACCTCCTCCTGCCCCGTCCACCGCAGCACCGGTTCGAGACTGCTAAGAACCAGAAGAAGGGGCACCCCCAGCCCCAAAGCGAGCCACAGGCCCTGTCGCACGCTCTGTGCCACCGCGGTTGGATTTTCCGCCCCCACCGCCTGCGACACCATCGGCCCGACGGCCCGCACCATTCCCATGCCCATGACGGCAAAAAAGAAGAACACCGTGTGGCCCAACGCTACACCGGCCAGCGCCTCCGGGCCCAGCCGCCCCACCATCACCGTGTCCACAAAGCTCATGGAGATGTGTGCCAGCTGCGCCGCGACCACCGGGCCGGCCAACCGAAGTGTGGCTTTCAACTCATGGTGAAGGGGCGACGGCAGAATCGACACGCAAGCAAATGGGATCGGGCGCTACAAACGATGACAGTGTCTCAACGCTTGCGCCCGCTGGGGCGTTCGAGAAAAGAAGATCTCCGACGAAAAAAAGCACGTCCATTTTCGTCAAAGGGGCCTGAAAGGAAGTCCAGAGAAGTGTCCCTCCCGAAAAAGGACTAAACAATAAAAAAAGCCCGCACCGAGCAACTCGGGCGGGCGGCTTTCTCGTAATCGCATCTAAGTAGACCAGCAAAAGAACATTAAGGGGAGAGTCATTCCGACCGGAGCGCTGGGAGCGGATGCGACCGAGTACTCCTGGGGTGCG
>CAYXAD010000193.1:0-6937 GCA_964462965.1 uncultured Salinivenus sp. | reverse complement strand
CGACGAGCCCCTCCGCAAATTTGCCGACCTCCTCAACGACCTGCCCCAGTGTCAGTGACGACTCCCGAACGCCCTAGCATCTCCTAATCCACATTCCGCATTCCACATTCCTAACTCCAAACCCGGTTCATGCGTCTTACGCTGGTCCACCCCTGCATCGGTCGCCGCGTCGACGAGCCGTACATCAAGGCCTGGGAGATGGAGCCCCTGCCCCCGGCCACGATTGCGGGCCTGACCCCCGATGACGTGGAGGTCAATTTTTACGACGACCGAATGGAGCCCATCCCCTACGACGAGCCGACCGACCTCGTCGCCATCAGCGTGGAGACGTACACCGCCAAGCGGGCCTACCAGATCGCCTCCGAGTACCGGCGACGAGGCGTGCCCGTCGTGATGGGCGGTTTCCACGCGACGCTCGTCCCCGAAGAGGTGAGCCAATACTGCGAGGCCCTGGTCCTGGGCGAGGCCGAGGGCCTGTGGCACCGCGTCCTCGAAGACGCCGACCGCGGCCGGCTCCGCCGAGTCTACAGCCAGGAAGGACGGCCGTCGCTCGACCGCGTGCGGCCCGACCGGTCCATCTTCGAGGGCAAAAACTACCTCCCCATCGGGCTCATCGAGGCGGGGCGCGGGTGCCACTTCCAGTGCGACTTCTGCGTCATCCAGGCCTACTTCAACAGCACGCAGACGCGCCGTCCCATCGACGACATCGTCGACGAAATCGAGGCGATGGACAAGGAGCTCTACTTCTTCGTCGACGACAACATCACCTCTCGCATGAACGACGCGAAGGCGCTCTTCCGCCGCCTGGTGGACCTGGACATCCGGTGGGTGAGCCAGGCCAGCATTAACGCGGCCCACGACGAGGAATTTCTGGAGCTCCTGGAGGCGAGCGGCTGCCAGGGCGTGTTGGTCGGGTTCGAGACCCTCGACCCCGACAACCTGGAGCAGATGAACAAGCAGTTCAACACGATGCGCGGCGGCTACGAACAGGCCCTCTCCAACTTCCGGGAGCACGACATCCGGATCTACGGCACCTTCATCCTCGGCTACGACAAAGACACGCGCCAAACCGTGGAGGAAGCCGTCGCCTTTGCGAAACAGCACCGGCTCTACATGGCCGCGTTCAACCACCTGACGCCGTTCCCCGGCACCCCGCTGTACGACCGGCTCGAAAACGAAGGCCGCCTGCTCTACGACCGCTGGTGGCTCGACGACGATTACCGGTACAACATGGTCCCCTTCCAGCCGAAGCGGATGAACCCGAAGGAGGTGCAACGGGCCTGCGTAGATGCCCGGGCCGACTTTTACAGCGTGCCGTCGATCGCCCGGCGCAGCCTGGATTCCGTCAATCGTGGATCCCTGTTCGATGCAGACGATCGGTTCATGTGGCGGAATTTCTTTTTCATCAACAGCATGCTGCGCCACGAGGTCGAGCAGCGGAACTACTTTCCCCTCGGGGACGAGGCCTACGAGGGAGACCTGCTGCCGGCCCGCCACACCGAACCGTTTGACCCCACGCCGATTGCGGTGTAGGGTATTGCCCGGTCGGGATTTTCAGCGTCGGGTAGTTAATCGTCGGTCGACGCGTGAAACGTGATGCGAGATGACGTGATTGGCCACTGGCAAACTTCCTCATGAGTGCCCCCATTCCCAAACTCATTGATCCGTGCCCCCTACACGAACTGTGTCTTCAAAACCCGTGACGGGCGTGCGCTTCGAGGAAGCCACGCCCGAGGATGACGCGGCCATCCGCCGGCTGCTGCGACGCACGCCCATGCCGGGCGACGTGACGCTGAGCTACGAGCGAGAGCCCCGCTTCTTCCGTAGCCTCGCCCCGATGGGCGACGCGACGCAGGTGCTCGTGGGCCGCCCGGTCGACGCGCCGGACCACGTGGTCGCCCTCGGCTGTCGCACCCTGCGCCGGGCGTTCGTCGACGGCGAGGCCCGCCGCGTCGAGTACCTCAGCCAGATGCGCGTGGACCCCGGCTATCGAGGCCAGGGCCTCGTCGAACAGGGCTTTCGCACCATCCGGCAGTGGCACGAGGCCGACCCGGTGCCCTACAGCTACCTCACCATCACGGCCGAAAATCCGGCGGCCCGGGCTCGGCTGGTGGACCGACCTGAAGGGGCGATCCCCCCACTGCGTCCCCTCGCCGACCTTCAGACCTTGGCGCTCGTCCTGAGAGGCTGGCGCCTGCGCCGCCCGTCCGGTCCCGACGACGTCACCCTCTCGGGGGCCCCCGACGACCTCGAAGCCGTGGCCGCGTTTCTTCGAGACGCCGGCCGCGACCGCCCGTTTTTCCCCGAGTACCACGCTCAGGACTTCGAGACGGAGGCCACGCTCGGCTTCGACCCCGAGAACCTGCTCGTCGCACGACGAGAGGGGCAGATCGTAGGGACCCTGGGCCTCTGGGACGTGTCCGGCCACAAGCAGACGGTCGTCCGGGAATATCGCGGAGCACTCCGCTGGACGCGCCCCGCGCTGAATGCCGGCCTCCGGCTGGCCGGGGCCCGGCCGCTGCCCGTTCCCGGCGAGCAACTCCGCTCCCTCTATGCGAGCTTCGCCTGCGCCGCCCCCGGGCACGAAGACGTCTATCCGGCCCTCCTGGAAGCGGCCTACCGCCGCGCGGCCTCGACGCGCGCCGCGTTCCTCATCGTGGGCGCCGCCGAGGGCGATCCGCTCCTGGAGGCCGCCCGCGCCTATCTGCACCTTTCGTATCGAAGCACCCTCTTCACCGTCCACTGGACCGATGCCCAACGCCAACCCTCCCTCGACGCCCGACCCCCCGCCGTCGAAGTCGCCACCCTCTGAGGACGTCGACCTCTCCGGCTCCATTCGACCGGTCCCCACCCTCTCTGCGGCCGAGCGCGCCGCCATGCGAGGCCTGATGGCCGCCTACTTCGAGAACGTGGCGGCCGAACGCTTCCGGGCCGACCTCGAGGAAAAGGAGCAGGTGATCTTGATCCGCGACGCCCACGACCGGATTCGAGGCTTTTCGACCATGATGCGGTTCACCGTTCCCGTCGACGGGCAGGAAGTCGTCGGCCTCTTTTCGGGGGACACGATCATCGACCGCGCCTGCTGGGGCACCTCCCTGCTTCCCAAGCTGTGGGCTCAACTGGCCTTTCAGTGGAGCGACGCGGTGCCCCACGACCGCGTGTACTGGCTCCTCCTGAGTGCGGGCTACAAGACGTACCGGTTCCTGCCGGTCTTCTTCGACACGTTTTATCCGACCCACGAGCGCCCGACGCCGCCCGCAGCCCAGCGCCTCCTCGACGCCCTCGCCTCGGCCCGCTACCCCGACGCCTACGATCCGGAGGACGGGGTTGTACGATTCGACCAGCCCACTCCGCTCCGCGAGAATGTGGCGCCCCCCACGGAGCGCCGGCGCCAAAACCCACACGTGGCCTTCTTCCTGGAGGCGAACCCCGGCCATACGGAGGGCGACGAGATGGTGTGCCTGACACAGGTCGACCGCTCGAACCTGACCCGAGCCGGCCGCCGGATGGTGGGAGCCGCCCTCGAGTAATCGCCCACAAGCTCTCCATGTGATGGTTTCCAACGTGATGCAGAATGCTTCACGGGTCAGAGGGCCAGCCACATCACTCGTTACTCGTCAACTCGTGACTCCATGCCCCGACTCCTCCCCACCCTCGCCAACACGCTCTGGGCCCTGGCGTGCCTGCCCGACACTGTTCGCTTTCATTGGGGCCTGAGAGACGTAGCCACCACGCAGCGACAGGTCCTGCGGCGCATCCTTCGCGCCAACACTGGGTCGGAGATCGGCCAGAGGTACGACTTTGCAACCATCGACAGCGTCGAGACCTATCAGCGGCGCGTGCCCCTCACGACGTACGACGACTGGGCGGACGACATCGAGCGCATCGCGGATGGGGGAGCGGGCATCCTGACGACCGAGCCCGTCCGTCTCCTCGAGCCGACGAGCGGATCCACCGCCGCCACCAAGCTCATTCCCTACACCGAGAGCCTGCAGGCGGAATTCCAGCGGGCCGTCGCGCCGTGGATCCTTGACCTCTTCTTGCACCATCCAGGGCTCCTCACGGGATCGGCGTACTGGTCGGTTTCCCCCGTGGGGAATCGTCCCGAGCGAACAGAGGGAGGGGTGCCGATCGGCTTTGCCGACGACAGTGATTACCTGGGACCTCTCCAGGGGCGCCTCGCTCGGGCCGTCATGGCCGTCCCGCCCTGCGTCCAGCGCATCCGCGACATGGAGACGTTTCGGTACGTGACGCTGCTGGGCTTGCTGCGTCGCGAAGACCTCCGGCTGATTTCCGTGTGGAACCCGACCTTCTTCACGTTGCTCCTGGAGCAGCTGCCGGAGTGGAAAGAGTCGCTAGTGGAAGATCTGAAGCAGGGTACGATTTCCCCGCCCGGCGCGCTGCCGCCGGACATCTCTGCCCGGCTGGCGTCGCAGTGGGCGCCGCACCCCGACCGCGCCGCCACCGTTCACGACGCCCTGTCCGCCGAGCGCCCCCGTCGCCACCCCCAGCTCTGGCCACAGCTGCAAGTGGTGAGCTGCTGGGCCGACGGGCCCGCCGCTGTCCACGCCGAGACGCTGGCCGAGCTGCTGCCCCACGCCCACCTGCAGCCGAAAGGGCTCCTTGCCACGGAGGGGGTGGTCACCTTTCCGATGGAGACCGCTCCGGCAGGGGTCCCTGCGATCCAGTCGCATTTTTTCGAGTTCCTCCCGGCCGACGGCGGAGAGCCGGTCTTGCTCGAAGCGCTCGAGGAGGGACGGCGCTACAACGTGATCCTCACCACCGGCGGTGGGTTCTATCGCTACCAGCTGCAGGATCGCGTCGAGGTCGTGGGACGGTGGCGCGGCGTCCCGTGCCTACGGTTCATCGGAAAGGCCGATCACGTTGTGGACCACTTCGGAGAGAAGCTCAATGCGCGCCACGTCCAGCAGGTCCTCGACGAGGCCTTTGCCGCTCAGGATCTTTCTCCCACCTTTGCCATGGTGGCTCCGGCCGAAGGGGATCCCCTCCGCTATACGCTTTTCGTCCAGACGAACGCCCCCACTCCGGTGCTACGCGACGTGCGCCGCAGGGTCGAGGTGGGCCTCCGCGACAACTACCACTACGACTACTGTCAAGACCTCGGCCAGCTCGGCCCTCTCTGCCTCTTCCGCATCACCGGCGATGCAGAGGCCACGTATCTAGACCGGTGTGTGGCCCGGGGCCAGCGGGCGGGCGACGTCAAGCCAACCGTGCTGCACGAGGCAACGGACTGGAGCGATTACTTCGAGGGGGGGTTTCTCGAAGCAAGTTCTTCCGTTTCTGCCAACAATATGTGAGAGGAATCGGCCTCGGGTGTGGAGCTCACGACTCCGCGTCCAGAAGAAGCCCCTCTGTCCCACGTCGAGCCGTCATCCAGCTCCCGACAAGCAGGGAAACGACAGGAAGAACGTCAAAAAGCAGTCCCCCGACGCGAATGCCGCCTGCCTCCCTGACGTTGGCCCCTCACGACCTGCCCGACACATAGCGCAGAGAGATCCCATGGCCAACGACTTTCAGTACCAGACGGCTCCGTTCTCCCCCGGCGAATCGATTCCGACCGAATTTACCTGCGAGGGCGACGACGTCTCGCCGTCGCTGCGGTGGATTCACTCGCCGGACGGAACCGAGAGCTATGCGCTCGTCGTCGACGACCCCGACGCCCCAGGACAGACGTTCACGCACTGGGTTCTCTTCAACATTCCGGGCGACGCAACGCACCTGCCCCGGAACGTAGACGTCGATACCCACTTCGCCGACCGGGGTCTCACACCGCGGGAGGGGGTGAACGACTTCACCGACATCGGGTACGGAGGACCCTGCCCCCCGCCCGGCGACGACCCACATCGCTACTTCTTCCGACTATACGCGCTCGACACGGCGCTCGACCTCGATCGGGGTGCCACCAAAGAACAACTCACGGACGCGATGGACGGGCACATTCTCGACGAAACCGACCTCATCGGCACCTACCAGCGCTGAGAAGGCCCGAGGGAGAGCGAGGCAAGTCGTAGGCGCTACGGTCGCCCCAAGTAAACGAGAGGGGGGCTAACCGCCTCGATAACCACACCTCTTTAACACTCTAATACCCCCACACCCAAACACTCCCATACCTGAACTGCCAAGACTTGCCGTTGCCCCCCGCAACTGCTATGTTCAGCGCTACAACGGAATCTTCACAGACGACGTGTGATCACCATGCCCGATCGATCCGCTCTTTCGCCCGGCCAGGCCATTGGTCGATGGATTCTCTACGTGCTCGTCTTCCTCATCGCCGGAGGAATCGCCGCCGGCCTCTCGAACATGGCCTACGAGGCCATCAGTCAGGCAAGCAATCCCGTCGGATTGTACGCCGTCATCTTTGCTGCCAGCGGGTTCATCGCGTACCGGCTCACGGAGCGCACCCTCGACACGCCCGACACGTAGTGCGCCTCCGTCCCTCTCGGAAGAGGATCAAGGTCGCCCAATGAGACGATTGGATCAAGCACAGCCACTAGGAGCTGCCTTCCGCTTTGGGCGAAGTCACCCCGACCGGAGTGCCGTTCGCTAGAGACGCGGAGTGGAGGGATCTGCATGAACCCAGCGAAAACGCAAGAGAAATCGCTGGGGCCCTAGACCCCGCTGAGATCTACCGTCCGGCTACCTCTTGGGCCTCCTCCTCGTCTTCCTCCTTCGCCTCGGCATACAGCTCATTGATGAGCGAGGCCAGGAGTTCAGGACGTTCTTCGGAAAGCTCGCGGACGAGAGGGACGAACTGGTCGACGTCATCCTCCTGCGGGCGCGCGTCGTCATAGCGCTCCTCCAGCAGCTCGGTCGCCGTCTCGAACGGATCCTCCGGCAGCTCCGCCCGCTCCATGTCGATGTCGTAGGTGTTCGCCATGCGGATGAGCTCGTACTCATCCTCGTGCGTGGCGAGCAC
>CAYXAD010000192.1:0-6938 GCA_964462965.1 uncultured Salinivenus sp. | reverse complement strand
TCTAAAAGGTGGCCTAATTGGGCACAGCCTGGTCTCTCTTGGGGATCAGGCTGTGTCTTTTTTTGTCCTATGACCGAGAGGAGGAGTGGCAAAAGGAGTCGGGTGGATAAGCCCTGCTCTGAATGCTTATCCTACAATCCTGTCCCGTACACGAATACCATGGGACACGAGCACGCATTCTCTACTCGTTCTACTGTCTGTGGTCCCTAATGGCTCTTCGCCTGATTGACATCTATCGTTCCGACGATGGGGAGGCCCTCAATCTTCCCGAAAGCAAGTACGATGTCCTCGGGCACTGGACCTATCGGCTCGACGACAACCAGCGCGTCGACCGCTGCTTGCTCGAGGTTGAAGAGACAGAAACGTTTGTCGATTGGGTGAGCAGCACCCTGACTGAGGAACACCGCGTCGTCTTCCAATCCGTGGAGGCGACGCTCCCGCGGCCACAGGTCGATGCGGTGGACGAGGAGGAAGAGTCGGTGCTGGAGAAGGAAGAGGGCACCTCCGTGGGACGCGTCGGACGGGAAGAGATGTACGAGTATGCACGCAATGCCACCGACGTGAGTAGTGTCTACTACGCACTCATTGCCCTGTCCACCATTGTGGCAGCGGGCGGCATGCTGCGCGACCAGACCGCTGTCGTCATCGGGGCCATGATGATTGCTCCGCTCATTGGTCCAAACATCGCTCTGGCGCTGGGCACGACACTCGGCGATAGTCCTTTGCTATGGCGTTCAGCCAGGGCCAATGTAACCGGGGTGCTCCTGGCCCTTGCCGGGGCGTTCGGCATGGGACTCTTCCTTCCCATTGATCCTGCAACCGGGGAGGTCGCTGCTCGAACGGTGATAGGTACGCCCGACATTGCCCTGGCTGGGGCCGCGGGGGCGGCAGGTGCCCTCGCCGTCATGCGAGGCGGGGCTACTGAAATCGTGGGGATCATGGTAGCAGTGGCGCTACTGCCTCCCGTCGTGGCTGTGGGACTACTGCTCGGGGCCGGTCATATTTCCTTCGCAGGCGATGCCGCCCTGCTGGCTGTGACCAACATCGTCTCTTTGAACCTGGCTGCCGTCTGCACCTTTCTCCTGCAGGGCGTTCGTCCCCAGTCCTGGCACGAAATGGATGAGGCGCGCACGTCGACCCGCATCGCCCTTGCGCTGTGGTTGTTGGCCCTCACGCTGCTCCTCGTCGTCATGTGGTGGGTAAAGGGCTGAAGGGACGGTCGGCTCGGTGCGGGCAACTGGTCCTCCAACATGCTTCCGCACTTCACTACGGGGTTTCCACCACCCCGGAGGTTTCGGTAGACGGAGCGGGGCGAGTCGTATCGTCGGCCGAACGGAGCTGCGGTTCGGGGAGGCCCCAGTAGACGAGTATGGCCATTCCGACCATGGCTGCGGCCCCGGTGAAGGCGTTGCTGGTATAGCCATAGGCTCCGTACGTGGTGCTGGCCATGAAACTTCCAAAACCGAACCCCGCTTGCCCGACGCTCATGGCGAGGCCCATGAGCAAACCTCGTTGTCGATCGGGCACGAGGGCCGTCAATAGCGACTGAAGGGGGCTAATGCGAATGCCGATCAAGGCCATCGCGAGGAAAAACAACGTGGCCGCCACGGTAAATCCGGTGATGAGGGACGGGGCAATGGCCACCAGAAGTCCGAGGGCCAGCGACGACCAGACCACGAGGGGCTTGCGGCCCACACCGTCGGAGATGTGACCCGCCAGGGGGGACGCAAGAATGTTGGCCGACCCCCCAATCGCAAAAAGCACGGCAATACCGTAGCTCGAGATGCCGACTGTCGTTTCGAGCCAAGTAGGCAAGAAGGAGGTAAACAGCCCAAATCCACAGAACATCAGGAAGTACGCCCCGATGGCGGCAATGACGTCGGAACCCCGGAGGACGTCCCTGTACTTGTCGAGGAACCGTTGCGGGGTGAGACGTTGTTCGTCGAGGTCGGTGTCGGGCTGCGGCACGTAGCGCCAGATGAGAAGCGTGGCCAGGCCCATGGTGACGGCAAACATGAGAAAGGGCCATCGATAGCCGAACCCAGTCGCTAGGACCTTGCCGATGGGAATGCCCGCCACCTGCCCGAAGGCCGTTCCACTCATGACCCAGCCGTTGGCCCATCCCCGTCGCTCGTACGGAAAGTAGTCTCCTACGTAGGCGACCGACCCCCCACTAAGCATGCCTCCACCGACGCCGGCGAGGAGGCGCATGAAGAACAGCAGCTCGTAGTCGGCCGCCACTGTATGCAGGGCAAGGGTGACCGCCATGAGGGAAGTGCCATACAGCAGCATCCGGCGGCGTCCAATCCGGTCCGACGCTGGCCCTGTGACTAGCGCCGATACGCCCAGGGACAACGCGTACGCTGTGAGCAGCATTCCACGCCAGAAGGCGTTCACCCCGAGCGTCTCCGCGATCTCGGGGAGAATCGGGACCATGATAATCAGTTGGCTGCTGGCCGAAAACATCATCAGCCAGAGCGCAAACAGAATCAGATACGGATTCGATGTCTTCGAATCGGACACAAACACTGGCGTTGGTGAAAGCAACACGGTGAAGCTCCAGGGGGCGTCCCCAAGAGAACTGGAGCCAATTCACAAAGATGGGCAGCAGGGGGGCTACATGCAGGGGAATGTCCCAAATATTCGGCGAAATTCGTTTTCGCCCTCGACGTTCGTCTTCCCCTAAAGGGCCTCCAAAGAACACACCTAAAGGAAACTACTCTCGTGAAGGTAAGGGAAAGATAGATACATTAACAGAGGGATAATGGTCGCATAATTCTGAGATTACAGACGCTTCTTATCCTTGGGGACGAAGCACAGAGTGACGTGATGGATCCGAGTTCATCTGGACACGCAGTATCGCAGACTCCCGATCAAGGAATTTGACTCATGATGGCCAACGGCCGGCTGCGAGGGCTTTTCGGTGTTATAGTCCTCGCCCTTTTTGGGCTTGGAGATACCGCCCCATCTCTTCTCGCACAGGAGTCATCGCCGCACCCTCCCGAGGCGACCGGGAGCATTGCCGGGGTGGTGGTGGATGCGAAAGAAGGAGAGCCCCTTCCAGGCGCCAACGTCTCGATCGAAGGGACCGCAACAGGGACCTCGACCGACCTGAATGGTCGCTATCGCATCGACGGACTTGATCCGGGGACGTATGACGTGCTCATCTCCTTCGTGGGGTTCCAGCAAAAGACCGTCACGGGGATAGAGGTCACCGCCGGAGATGTCATTTCCCTCGACGTATCTCTGAGAGAAAAAACCGAGCAGCTCGAGGAGGTCGTCGTTTCGGCAGAGGCAGCGCGCGACTCGGAAGCCGGTCTGCTCAAGCAGCGAGCAAAAGCCGCCGCCGTCAGCGACGCCATTAGTGCGGAGGCGATGGGGCGAGCCGGCGCAGGCACTGCAGCCGATGCCATGAGCAACGTCACGGGGGCTTCCGTCGTCGAGGGCAAGTACGTAAACGTGCGGGGCCTCCAGGGACGATACGTTAATGCGCAGCTCGACGGATCCAATCTTCCGAGCGCCGATCCGGACGGCAACAGCGTGGCTCTGGACCTTTTCCCCTCAAATCTCCTGGACAACATCGTCACCACCAAAACCTTTACGCCGGATCGACCCGGCAACGTGACCGGAGGCTCTATCAACATCTCGACGAAGTCGTTTCCGGAGGATCTGTTCGCCAAAGCCTCGGTCTCGACCTCCTTTAACAGCGAGGTAGGCATTGGGGGAGAGGTGCTTCGGCCGGTAGGAGGATTGAAGAGCGTTCCGAAAGTTGCGGACCGAGAAGCGCTTCCCTCTACCCTCGCTCAGACCTTCAAGGCCCCCGAAAAGAGGCAGGCCCTAGATGCCTTGACGGAGGCCTTTGCAACGTCGGTCACGCCCGGGCGCACGGAGGTCGTGGGCAGTCGGAGTGCGGAGGTGTCGATGGGCAACCAGCTCGATGTTCTGAACGGGCGCTCGCTCGGAGTTATCGCTTCCTTCTCGTACGACGAATCCGTTTCCGGATACAACGACGGGACGACGGCTCGCTTCGAGCAAACCGGATCGCTTTCTGAGACGCTCAATCCGACGGCGGACTACGTGACCCAGCGTGGTATCCAGGAAACACTGATGGGCGGGCTCGTGGGCCTTTCGTTTCAGCCGGCGTCGCAGCACGAGCTGAGTCTTCGGTTCCTTTACAATGGAGATCACGAGGAGGAAGCCCGAATTGAAACCGGACGTCTTCCCCGCGATCTGACTGACAATCAGCTCTTTCAGACCCGGGTGATGCGCACCACGGAGCGGTCGGTCGCGTCCGCCGAGATCAAGGGAACGCATCAATTTGGAAGCGAGCAGGAGGGGGTTCGGGTCGAGTGGAGGTCCTCCCTGTCCGAGACCAAGCGGGACGAACCAGATTACCGCTTTTTCTCGAATCAGTTTTTGCCCGACGGGCACGATACGACGTACGCCATCTCCAAGTCGATCTATCCGGTACCGGCCCGGTTCTTTCGGAATCTGACCGAGCAAGATTGGGCCGGCAGAATGTCGGTCGAGGTGCCTCTCGGCCCGGCCACCCTCACGACAGGCGGGCGCGTCCGGGTGAAGGCCCGCGAGTTTCGGGAGCGTCGGTTCGATCACCTGTCCGACCAGGCCGACTTTTCGGGGGATCCGGATGCATACGTGAACGAACAGGCCGGACTGCACGGGGTGGACGACCGGGGCCGCGATCGATTTGGGACGTACGTCCTCGACCAAACGCAGGCCCGCAACAACTACGACGGAGACCAGCAGGTCGGGGCCGGGTTTCTGATGGCCGAGATGCCGGTTCCCGGCGTTCCCGCCCTCGAGTTCGTAGGCGGTGTCCGCCTGGAGCGTACCGACATGTCGATTGCCACCCTGGGGGGAGACGATGCACATCGGGGGCAGTTCACAGAACTGGATGTCCTGCCCTCCGGGAATCTCGTGTGGGGGCTGCAGGAGAACATGAACCTGCGCCTGGCCTACGGGCGAACCGTTGCTCGCCCCTCCTTCCGCGAGTTTGCCCCCTTTGAGGCCTTTAACTTTGTCGGGGACTATCTCGAGGTGGGCAATCCGGACCTCGATCGAACGCGGGTGGACAACTTCGACGTGCGGTGGGAGTGGTTCATGCAGGGGGGAGAGCTCCTCTCGGCGAGTGCCTACTACAAGGCGTTCACCGATCCGATCGAGCGCACCATTGATCCGAGGGCGGCCGCCAACGAGAAGATCACGTACAAAAATCGAAGCGGCGCTCGCGTGTACGGGGTGGAGTTGGAGGCCCGCAAGCGGTTGGGGCTCCTTGCCTCGTGGCTCGAGCACGTCCAGGTGGGCGGCAACCTGACCCTCGCCCATTCAGAGGTCTCGCGCACCGATGAAGTGCTCCAGGCCATCCGCGCATACGACGACAATCCGAGCGCCACGCGCGCCCTTCAGGGACAGTCCCCGTATCTCCTCAATCTAAATGCCGGCTACGAAAATCCAGAGCTCGGCACGAGCGTCAACGTCTTCTTCCACCGTTTTGGAGACCGGCTTCAGACCGTCGCACGGAATGGGGTGGATCTCTTCGAGCAGGGGCGAAGCACTCTGGACGTCAACGTGTCCCAGCAGGTCCTTCACCGAACCGAAGTCAAGGCGTCCGTCAAGAATGTGCTGAACCAGGATGAAGTCGTCTCCCAGACCTTTCGGGGACAGTCCTTCGTCAATGACCGGCGACCGCTGGGACGGACGGTGTCAATTGGTCTCTCGTATTCCTTGTAACCCTCGCCCTCGTAGACAACGACGAACGACACTCCTTACACAGGGATCGCCTCGGTGTTTTCCAGACTGGAACCCGGGACATCCCGACATCGACGACAGTCACCACAGCACACGAAGCGAAGGGGGCCAGCCGCGACGACGGCTCGCCCCCTTCAGTGGTTCACGGGAGCGTGTTACCCAACGATAAACCAACACCTCCCGCTCAGTAGCGCGACCTTCTCATTCAAAGGCACACGCATTTATGCAATCACCCAATACAACGACGCCCAGCGGATGGTTCGTATCCATTCGCTTGGTAGGACTTCTCTTCGTGGCCTCTGCGATGCTTTTCGCCGTGGGGTGCGACTCGAACGACAGTGGGATGAACGGAAATGGCAATGGAGGCCCCCACTCCGTTGAGGCATATGACACGACTGAAGTCAGTAACGGTCCCGACGAGATTACGGTAAGCGACGTAGAGGAAGGCGGCATCGGTTACGTCGACGCCGACGACAACGAAGTGACCGAGGTCACGTGGACGAGCGACTACGTCTACAAGCTCGACAACTTCGTCTTCGTCAACGACGGACAAACCCTCAACATTGAGCCCGGAACGGTCATCAAGGGGCGTCCCGGATCGGGCGCGGACGCGGCCGCTCTCATTGTGAGTCGCGGGGGGCAGATCTTCGCCGACGGCGAACGGGACGACGGCACCATCGATCCGATTATCTTCACCGCCGAAAGTGACCCCGTCACGCCGGAAACGGCGCCCGGCGGCGGGCTGGGGCGTGACGTCCGCGGCGAGTGGGGCGGCGTCATCCTGCTCGGCGACGCGACGATCAACTCCACACCCCCGACGACCCCCATCGAAGGGGTGCCCGACGACATCGGCGGCGACCGGATCCTCTACGGCGCTGAAAACGGAGACTTCAACGACGATCACAACGTCGGTGTCTTTCGCTACGTCTCGATTCGCCACACCGGCACGCAGCTGCAGGGCGGCGACGAGATTCAGGGCCTCACGATGGGCGGCGTCGGCAACGGATCGACCATCGAGTACGTCGAGTCCTACGCGAGCGACGACGACGGCTACGAGTGGTTCGGCGGCACCGTCAACACCAAGTACCTGATCTCGGCGTGGGTGTCGGACGATGCCTTCGACATCGACGAGGGGTATCGAGGCAGCAATCAGTTCTGGCTCGCCGTGC
>CAYXAD010000191.1:0-6942 GCA_964462965.1 uncultured Salinivenus sp. | reverse complement strand
TCTCCGCTTCGGGGCCTAGCGGCCCCTCCGGTCGAAAGGACGACATTCCACAAGAGGGGATTTGAGCGCACTTGGAATCTATCTCAGAAGCCAATGGAGCGAGAACATTCGACTTCGCCTGTCGCACGGCGCGCGAAGCATCCCGAAGGCGTTCGGGACGTGATCCGGCGATGCAACGGAACGCAGCGACAGGTGAATGGCACCGTTCGCAGCACCAGAGGTGTTTTGAGATAGATTCTTAGCGTTGACACGTCGAGACGGAGGACGCTAGATCGGAAGTCTCTGCTCCTCGGCCTCCACGACGATGTCTCGACGAAGATGAGTGTACGCGCGCCCGCGCTGTGAAGTGACAGACAGTGACCTCTATCGACGCATGCCGAGTGCAGAGACCGGGAACTGCGTGTGCAAGTTTCCCTCTCCTTGGATGAAGAGGTGTCGCAAGCACTACTCGCTTACGCAGCATTGAACTTCCGTCCCTTGTCCAGAGGCGCTCGTGAGGTCGATCTGTCCCCCAATCAGGTCGGCACGGTAGCGCATCGTCTGCAACCCCATCCCCTCGGAGGCCTGATTGTCCAGATTCGGCATGCCCACTCCGTCATCCCGGACGATCAGCTCCAAGCATTGGGCGGTGGCCGTGAGTCGCACCTCAATGTGATTGGCCTCGGCGTGCTTCACGGCGTTGTTTACGGCTTCCTGTGCAATGCGGTAAAAATGAGAGGCGGCGTTTTCGCCCAGCTCGGGCAGCTCGTCCTCCACCTCGACGTGCGCCTCGCACGACAGATCGGCCTGCTTCTCGGTGGTCGAGGCCAGCTCTCTGAGCGCCCCCGGAAGGTCTCGGCTCCCCAGCTGCACCGGATTGAGGCCGTGGGAAAGCCGCCGCGCCTGACGAGCCGTCTTTCGGACCAGTTCCGTAATCTCGTCGAGATCGTCGGGGGTGGGCTCGTATCCCTCCTCGATTCGGTTGGACAGGTTTCCACTCATCAGCGTGATGCCCGTCAGCTCGGAGACAATGCCATCGTGCAGCTCCTGTCCGATCCGCTTTCGCTCTTTCTCCTGGATCTGGAGGATTTCTCGCTCCATGTGCCGCTTCTCGGTAACGTCCAAAACACTGCTAACGACGGCCGGAGCGCCTCGATAGGTAATCCGACTCCCGAACACCTCCACGCGTCGGCTCTCGCCCGACCGGGCCCGTAGGCGGGCTTCGTAGTGCACCGCTCGCTGGGCCCCGGAAAGGCATTCCTCCATCCGGCGGCGAACCGCGGCTCGGTCCCCAGGGTGAACCAGTTCCGCGGGAGAGACTCCTTCGATCTCTTCGGGCGTGTATCCAACCATCTGGGCAAAGGCCGGGTTGACGTACACGTAGCTCTCTTCGGTCATCAGTGAAATGCCCACGAGCGACTGCTCGGCCAAGGCCCGAAACTTCTGCTCTGATTCGCGGAGCGCCTCTCGGGTGCTCTTTTTCTCCGTCACGTCTCGAAGGATTGCCGCAAAGCAGCGCTCCCCATCCACCTTCCAGCTAGAAAGCGAAATTTCGAGCGGGAATCTGTCGCCGTCCCGTCGAAGGCCTTCCATTTCGACAGTTTCCCCGAGCAATCGCCCTTCCCCCGTCCGGTGAACCCGCTCGATCCCCTTTCGAAAGGAGGTTCGATACCGATCGGGCATGAGGATCTCGACGGGGCGCCCCGTCACCTCTTCCTTCTCGTAGCCGAAGATGTCCGCCGCTCCCGGATTCCAGTCAACGATCTCCCCGCATGCGTCGGCGATGATAATGCCCTCGACGGCACTTTCCTTGAGCGATCGGTACCGTTCCTCCGAGGACTTCAGAACGCGACGGGCCTTTTCCCGCTCGGCCACCTGCCCGAGCTGGGTGCCCACCGAAGCCATCGTTTCCAGCAACTCATCGTCGGGGGATTCTGCCGCCTCAGAAAAGAACTCGAGCACAGCGACCACCTGGTCGTTTGCTCGGACGGGAAACCCAAACGCTCCCTTCACTCCACTCCGTTCGGCCGCTTCGGCACGCTGAAACGTCGACTGCTGCGTGACGTCCACGATCCACGTCGGTTCTTCCGACTGTACCACGCGACCGGGAAGCCCTTCCCCCACCTCGAAGGTCGTTTCCTCGGTTGCCTCGTGAAAGTCGTCGAACCACCCCTGGCTTCCACGATTCCAGATGGCCGTCGGCATGAGCGTCTCACTCGCTTCATCGGGGAACCGATACGCGTGTCCGAGGGCCCACCCCGTATGTTCGCAGACGGAATCGACGGCCTCCTGTAGGGCCTCCTCAAACGTATCGGCTTCATTGGCTGCACTGGCCACCTCTTTGAGGAGCTCCACCAGCGTATTCTTCTTCTTAATCTCCTGGTCCTGCGTCACCAGGGCTTTGGTGGACGCATCCAGGTCTCGTTTCATCTGCCGCTGGTCGGCAATGTTGCGCCCCGTCCCGCAGATGAGCTGCTTGCCCTCCCACTCGAGCAACGAGCCGGAAAAATCGTAGGGAACACGCCTCCCCTCTTTCGTCTGAAAGTGCCCTTCAAACTGCGTGCGGCCCGTCTTCAGAACCTGGGCGATCTGACGCCTGAGGAGGTCAACCTCTTCAGGAGGCACGAGATCGACAGGCTGCATCTGCGCAATCTCCTCGTCGCTGTAGCCCGTTTCTTCGTTCACGCGCCGGTTCCACTGAAGCACTTCTCCCTCTGCGGTAAAGACGAAGAACACCTCTCCCAGTGCGTCTAAGACCTGATCTGTAAAGGGCGATTCAACCTCACGTATCCTCCTACCCATATAAGCACAGCTGTGATGAACAGTCTTTTGCTTGACCCGCGACGCGATCTCGGGACTATTTGACAGAGGCGCCGAATCGGAGTGATGAGTCTCCGATCGGCCTGCAGGATGACGGAACCTGAAAGAAGGGGGCTTCCCTGGTGGGGATCGAGTCGCACCACGTGCTTCAAGAGGTGCCCCCCTCGACCCGTCTCCCTCTCCGGAGCCTTTTCCATCGTCGACGCCGCCCCGGAGAAACGCGTTCTTCTCTCTACCCAGAAAGACTACGATCCGTCATTGCAGGCCCCACGGCTTCCTTCTCTAGACTGCAGCCCTCTCTCCTTGTCCACGGCGTCGCCGTTTTCGAAGCCACCAGCCTTCCACGGACTCCGACAGTCGGCCGAAAAAACATCCGAAATCCGGAGGAAGATCGGGAAACACAACCGGACAGGCATGACGAATTAGAGTGCAGAAGGGTCATCCAATCACTGAGGATGCCGTCCGCAGCAAGCGCATCCGAAGAGAAATGAGACACAGTGACTTCCTGAAGTTTCCCCTCCCCTGGCCCTTCACATGGACCGCCTCTACCGGGACCGACTCTGGACGTGAGCGCCCGAGGCTGCCGCTACCGATTCGACGACTCATTTGACCTGCGGAGGCGGGGCGGTCGGCTCCCCTCCGAGGTGTCGCCACCCGCCACGACGTCCCCATTCGGAGTGGACCAGGACGGGGGCCGTTGGGCGCCCCAATACTGTCCCCAGGGAGGCGTATCGATCATCTTCTCGAGAGCCTCGGCCGACACGGGCCGGGTAAAGAGATATCCCTGGCCGTACGATCCCTCCATCTCGCGGAGAGCCTCCAACTGGGCCGGGGTTTCAATCCCTTCAGCCGTCACGGTTTTGTCCAGCGCATGGGCCATGTGAATGACCGATTCGATGAGGGCGTAGCCCCGATCGCTTTCGTGGATCTCGGCGACAAAGTCCTTGTCGATCTTGAGGCCATCGATCGGAAAATCCCGAAGGGCCCGCAGCGAAGAATACCCCGTCCCAAAGTCGTCGAGAACGATGGAGGTACCCAGCTCCTTCAGGTCAAAGATGCCCGACTCCGACCCCACCGCAACGTCTTCCACGGTTCGCTCGGTGACCTCCATTGTGAAGTCCTCCGGCGAGATGCTGTACTCGGCGAACATCCGAGTGAGCAGCGCATGGGTCTCCGACTGAAAAAACTCCTGTCGGGAGAAATTTGCGTTCAGGGAGAGCGACAGGCGATGCTGCCGACGCTCCTGTAGATTGTGTACCGCCTCACAGGCTTTCTCGATGACCTGATGGCCGATGGGGACGATGAGGCCCGTCACTTCTGCCACCCTGAGGAAGGCGCCCGGTGTCAAGACCCCCTTCTCTGGATGGAGCCATCGGGCCAGCACCTCGAACCCTTCCAGGGAGCCGTCCTGAAGATTCACGATGGGATGGAAATACGGTTCGAACTGGTCCCGATCGATGGCCCGGCGCAGCTCGGTGTCGAGCAGAAGCCGTTCCTCGACTTTCTGCGTCATGGAGTGCTCGTACACGACAAAGGGCTGTCGAGTGTCCTCTTTGGCCTCGTACATGGCCGTGTCAGCGTCGCGGAGCGCATCCCCGACCGTCTCGTAGCTCGACAGCCCCACGACGACCCCAATGCTGGCCGGCGTGTAGACCTCCCGCTCGTCCAGCTCGATGGGTTGTTTCAAGGCGTCGTAGAGTCGCTTGGCGATGGAGTAGGCCGAATCGGTGGTGTCGAGATCGGCAAGACAGACGGCAAACTCGTCGCCCCCAATGCGAGCCACCATGTCCGACCCGCGAACCGTATCCTGCAGAATGTCAGCGACCTGGATGAGAAGCTCGTCGCCCTTGTTGTGCCCCAGGCTGTCGTTGACCAGCTTAAACCGATCCAGGTCGAGATAGAGAAGGGCATTTAACCCCCTTCGTTCTTCTCCATCGATGATTTTTTCGAGCCGCTCCTGCAGGGCGGCCCGATTGGGAAGCCCCGTCAGGGTATCGTGGGTGGCTTCGTGCCGGAGCTGTTCCTCGCGCTTCCGCTCGTCGGTCACGTCATGCTGCACCGAGACCCAGTGGGTGAGCTCGCCCTCGCCGTTGAACACCGGAGCGATGTCCCAGGACACCACGTAGGGCGTTCCGTCCTTCCGGTAGTTGACCGTCTCGGCATACACGGATTCTCGGTTTTCGAGGGCTGCCCGGACCCGATCCAAAGTCGTTCGGCTCGTTTCGGGCCCCTGCAGAATGCGAGGGGTTTCGCCAATGAGCTCGTCCTGCTCGTACCCCGTGAGCTCCGTAAAAGCCTCATTGACCCATGCAATGCGGGGGCCCGGCGAATCGATGGGCTCCCCCTCGGTAATGACGACAGGTTCTTTGGTCTTCTGGAGCGCCGACGTGAGGTACTCGACTTGGTGGGCCTGACGTCGGGTCTCCAGCATCTCCACGACCATGTCCGCGAGAAGGGTGAGCATTTCTTCCTCCTCCTCGCTGAACGACCGCGGCGTCTCGTCTTTGATGCACAGGGCCCCGATCCGCAGATCATTTTCCAGCCGGAGGGGCGCCCCGGCGTAGAAGCGAACGCCATCGTCCGTTGCCAGCGGATTGGCCGTGAAGCGTTCGTCCTCCGACGTGTCCTCGACCACGAGCACCTCGTCGTCGAGGAGGACGAAGGCACTGTAGAAGTCCTCCCGCGAACTCTGCTGAATGCTCCATCCGCACGTCGACTCAAACCACTGCTGCTCTCGATCCACGAGGCTAATGTCTGCCCTGGGGACGTCAAAGACGTGCTTGGCGAGTACTGTGACTTGATTCAGCGAGTCCGCGGGATCCGTGTCCAGCACGTTAAGCTGGCTCAGTGCCGCGATGCGGTCCCCCTCGTTGGCAGGCAGTGGATAACTCATACCGGGAAACGGAAATCCAGGAAGGCACGAGTGAGTAGGCAGCCAAAAGGGTCGGCAACCGGTCTCTTGGTGGGACGATTAAAGCCCCCAAAGTGCGTACCGGATTTCCCTTTTCCATTTTCGGGCGGATTCTTCCGTGTCTCTCGCCGTTGCGTCTCCGTCGGGCTCCGGAAAGGAGCGTCCCGCAACGGGCAGACGCCCCCCTCAGAACGCCACAGATAGAGGAGGCGCGCCCTCAGAACAATCTTCCTCTCGCGTTGCCTCCCCGACGACGCACGAATGCGTTTCCTACGCTGCAATACGGCGTACCGATTTCGTCCCTTTCGAACGGGTCCTACTGGAAGAATATACCCATACAAAGATCATTCATGCCTAAAATAGGTAAAATTTCCACATCATTCTTTTCCCTCGACTCCTTGCTGTTCAGAGAGGATGTTTTCTGAGCGGTCCCTGCCGTGCGCCCGGTCCATCAACAATGCCGCTCGAAAACGCCAGCACGCGCTCCTCGTAGACGTGCCATGAACGCTCAGAGTCCGTCGACTGCCCATTTATTCGCAATCTCACTCATCAGCGCGATTCCCTCATCATGAAAGTTGCCGTCATCGGGGCCAATGGAGGCATTGGCCGCAGACTTCTGCCGCGTTTGTCCGACGCCGGCCACCACGCCATTGGGGTCGTTCGATCCAACGATCAGTTTGACCGCATCCGCCAGGCGGGTGCTGAACCCCGATGGGGAGACCTCGAAGGCGAGTTTGCCTCGGCCCTGGAAGGCGCCGAGGCAGCCGTATTTACGGCCGGGTCCGGGGGGGCGACCGGCTGGAACAAGACGCTCATGGTGGACCTCTGGGGCGCCCGACGCGCGGTGGACGCCTGCGAGAGGCTCGACATCGACCGCTTTATCATGATCAGTGCGCGGGGGGCGGCCGATCCAGATTCGGGCTACGAGCCGCTCCGCCCGTACCTGGTGGCCAAACGGTGTGCCGACGAGTACCTCCGCAGGTCGTCCCTGTCGGAGACGATTCTGCGCCCGACCTCGCTCACGGATGACCCCGGCACCGGCCGGGTAAGCAGCTTCTTTGCGCCGCGTTCCGGCGACGGAGCCGACATCCCCCGAGCCGACGTGGCCGAAGCGGTGGTCGCCTGCCTGGAGGCCGAGGCCACCATCGACCAGGTGATCGAGCTCTACGGGGGTGACACGCCGATCGAGGACGCTGTCGTTCCTCCGGCCTAACTCCGGTCATCCGTCCGGG
>CAYXAD010000190.1:0-6945 GCA_964462965.1 uncultured Salinivenus sp. | reverse complement strand
CCACGTCTTCGGATGCATCATGATGGCGGCGTCGAGCCCCACGATGTCATCGTTCTGATAGACCATGGACTGCCACCACTCCTCCTTTACGTTGCGCTTGAGCTCGACGCCGAGCGGGCCATAATCGTACGTCGCACTCAGCCCCCCATAGATTTCAGACGACTGTACGATGAAGCCGCGCTGCTTGGAAAGGGAGACGATGGTGTCAAACAGGTCGCTCATGACAAAAACACGGGTCGGTGGTCAACAGTCATCGAGAGTGCCCTCAAACGCGAGATGGGCATAGAAAAGCAACGTATCAACCCGCCCTACCCGATGCAATGACGGGGCTTGAAAAGCACATGAGGTCCCCGATCTTCCTCAACGCAAAATCGATTCTCCCACAAAAAAGGCACAGCGTCGGGATATTTCTCGACGCTGTGCCTCTTTTATCCTCAACGGTTGACCCGGCAACGGTTTTCCCTCCGGCTGAGGGCCCCGACACGGGAAGAGAACGTCTCCGTACGCTGCCTATCGGAGCAGTGTAAGGGACATCACCTCCTGTATCCCGTCCCCCGTCATTCGAACAAAGTAGCGGCCACTCGAGAGCCCCGTTCCGTCAATCTGAACTGTTTCCGTCTGCCCCGCCGGGGGAGTTGACTCGTATAAGACGCGCACCTCGCGCCCAAGGGCATCGTAGAGCGCCACTCGTACGGGCTGGGACTCCCGGACGCCGAACTTGAAGGTCGCCCCTTGGGGCGTCGGATTCGGCGACGGAGGCGTCAACGTATACCGATGATCCATGGTAAGCTCAACCGTTTTCTCCGGGAGGTGATATGCTATCCCCTCTGCATCAACATGGACCAATCGGAACGTATGGGTTCCATAGCCGAGCCCCTCGACCCTGTAACTATACTCTTGGGGTTCCTCGGCCGTCCCCTTGCCTTCCACATAGTCTAACTCCGCAAAGGAGTCTCCCGACGCCGACTGATGCTCGACTCGAAATCTGCCATTTTCGACCTCTTCGGTGGTTTCCCAGGTGAGTCGGACGGCATCGCCAGTCTCCTGCTCGATCTGAAAGCTGGCCAGGGCCACAGGAAAGTTAAGCGGCGACGGATCCGAAAATTCACTCGTATTGCCATTGGCGTCCGTGGCCGTGGCTACGATGTGATCCGACTCGGAAACGTCAACCCCATTCGGGGGGGCAAAGGTCGTCTCCCGATATTCTGTGGCCGTGGTATCAGGATATTCGTCGGTGTAAAGATAGGTTTTCCCCTCTCGATCGGTCGCAGCATCGGCCACGTAGAAGTCTATCTTCAGACCACTCGTTCCATAGGATGAGTTGGAGGGATCGCTGTCGACTTTGTAGCGAACCAACACTTCGTTGGAGTCCGCGCGATACTGGGTCTGTCCCTGATCGAACTTGGGTGTATTTTGAAGATTGTTCGGTCCGTCATCGGCATCGCCCGCATCGTTCTCGGTCGGCCCCTCCCCAGTGAGTCCAATTCCGTCGGCTCCGTTGTCGTACATGAGATTGCCGCGGACCGCATTTCGAATCTTCGTTCCCGAGCCGCTAAAGACGACCCCGTAGCCTTGATTGTGGGCCATCACATTCCCACGCTCCTCGTTCGACGGAGACGGATTGTCGGGAACCGGCGTCCCGTATCCATAGCCGATCCGGTGATTATTCGATTGCGTGCCGCTCCCCCTCGCCTCGATTTCAATGCCAGCCCCTCCATTCCCAAGATTCTCCCCGGCGGCATTCGTGCCAACGAAATTCCCCTGGATCTGAACGTTCCCCCCTTCTAGCACTCGAATTCCGTACCGCCCATTGAAGCCAATTATATTTCCAGGCCGCTGCTCTCCCTCTATCTCGGTGGTTCCGACAGTGACATTCTGAGCGGCCACTCGAATCCCTCCAGCGTAATTGCCGAGGTTGTCCCCGTTGCTGTTCGTCCCGATAAAGTTATTTACGATATCGTGATAGTTTCCATTTATGCTAATCCCGTGTCGTCGATTATAGGCGATCACATTTTCCCCCCGGACAAAATTTTGGTCCTCGTCCGTCTCCGGAGATGAATCGATTCGGACCCCGTTATAGAGATTCCCCAAGTCCGTAAGCCCGGAACTCGTACCAATGTGATTATCTCGAATGTCGTTGCGGTAGCTTCTTCCCTGTATAAAGATTCCCTGTCCGTCGTTGCCGGAAATCACATTCTCAATGATTTCATTCTCTGAGCCGCTAACAATGAGTACGCCTGCGTCCTGATGATTGGTATTTCCGTTCGGGAGGGGCGCCTCCCCGTCGGCGGTGACTCCAATCCGATTCCCTCTCACTTCATTGCTCTCCCCGGTAATCTCGAGGCCGATACTGGCATTTCCAGAAATGACGTTTCCCATCTCTGAAGTCCCAACCGTATTGTTGCTCGAGCCAATCCACATTCCACTCCCCCCATTCCCCTTCGCCGTGCTCCCGTCAGTGGCCACGCCGATGTAGCACCCTTCAATCGTGAAGCCATTGACCCCGTCATGAACCTCAAGGCCCTCCCCCGGAAAGTTTACCAAAGCAATGGACCGCACCGTACTTTCAGACGCGTTCTCTGCAAAGAAGTCCAAGCCATCCTTCGATCCTCCAGAAAGAGAATCGCCGGCAACTACCACGACAGGACCGCCCCCCTCCGTGTAGTTCGGTTCCGTCGTGCCGTCAATAACGACGGTTTCGGTAATCGAAGGGAGCACGGAGCGCGGAAGAATGCTTCCCTCCCCGCCAGAAGAAATGTCTCCAAACGCAATGGTGTCCTCCGTCGGGGACTGGTTGGCTTCCTGGATTGCTGCTCGAAGCGTACAAGTTCCCGCCTCGGTTTCGCACTGACCGTCCCCGGGATTGGCATCCGCCTCGTCCCCGGTCACAGTTACCGTATACGTCTGCTGGGCCTGGAGGCTCGGTCCTGCAAGACTGACCGCGACAAACGCGAGGAGAAGGAGGCTGCTAATCCGTCCGAGCACCGAAAGCACCTGTTGAATTCCAGTTCGGTCGTACCAATCCATAATCTCGTAGACCTGAGTCTGTTTTTGCTACAGTCCAAAGAGAGGAGTGCACTTAGAAGAAGTCAGGAGCAAGTCGCAGAAATGATTTCCGGAGGAGAGGCTATCGTTATCTTCCCCCGTCACGGACTTGGGACTTTAGACACGACGATGAAGGCGTAGAGCATGATGGAAGCACCGTCCTTCTCCTTCATCACGTTACAATCCTCGACTCACATCCTTCTTGGAGTGCTTTTCCAATGTTCAAGGACTAGCAATATGTCGAACGAGCGTGCTTTCATGGCCGATCTTTCCATATTTCGACCACTTATCTTTCCCTCCCATCCGACTTCATCTTCCATTCCCTCGTTGAACGCGCCCGTCGGCCTCGACGACGCAGGGGGACATCAACTACCTATCGCTCTCGATCACTACGGACAGATGCTTTCACTACCCTTCCTCGATCATTCCCCCTATTGAGAGCAGATGTCCTTTTATGATTCTTTGTGCTCATTTGGGAGGAGGAGCCTACATTTTCTGTTCTGCCTTTTCGTACCCCCAACAGAGGGCGTCCTTACACGAACGAACAGCGGAAGAATGAAGGGGCTCGATACCTCTCGTGCACGGGGCAGACAGCCCCTATCGCATACGACGGACGCGGACGGAATCCGCGAGCCCCGCGACCGAACTGAGGGTCCCCTGGGATCTGAGTTTCATCTGCGGCCTTTCCACGACGTCGCCCTCTCCAACGGCTTTGCGCCCCTTCACTGCTCCATGCCCGTAGAAGCGTACATCGAAGAAACGAGATAGGAGATTTCAGATCGTAGAAGGGAGATGATGAGCCCCGGAGGGCTCAAGAAAAGACCTACGGGCGGAAGCAATTCTGCGCAGCAAATGATTCGCAGCCAGATCTGGGGGGGCACAGCTGCTTGAGACGGAGGTGTCTTTATGCGCAACCTCTTGACGACTTTCGGCTGTACAGCCCTCCGTAGAATGTGGGGCGGGCGAGGGCCCTGCTCGGACACGCTGATCTGCAACGGGCCGCTCCACCCGCGCCTCCGGGAGGACCCTGCCCCCGGCCCATCTGTCCTGCAAACCACACGAGACAATCCCCGAGCTCTCAGGGATTCAGAGTCCCCTGCCGACTCCTCCAAATCATCAATCAGAAAGTATTCCTCCCTATTCACCCAATCACGCCTCGCTCGGCGAGAGAGGTATGCTCGGTGCCGGCGATGATGAGATGATCGTGGACGGGGATGCCCATCGTCTCGCCCGCCTCTACGAGTTGCCGCGTGATGCGGATGTCTTCGCGGCTGGGCTCTGGATTGCCGGAGGGGTGGTTGTGGAGGCAGATGACGGCCGCGGCGTTGTCCAGAATGGCCTGCTCGAAAACCGCCCGGGGCTCGACGACGCTCGAGGCCAGCCCGCCCTCGCTCACCGTATAGTCGTCGATGATGACGTTGGCCGTATTGAGGTGCACGACCTTGAACACCTCTTTCTTCAGGTCTCGCATGAGCGGGCCATAGACGTCCGCCACATCGTCGGGAGAGGTCACCTGCACCCGTTCGTCGTCGCGGCGTTGGGACTCCACCCGCCGTCCGGCCTCGAAGGCCGCCATGAGCTTTGCCGCCTTGGCGGGACCGACCCCCTGCACGCGAGTCAACTCCTTCGGCGCACGCTGCGATAGGTCATGGAGCGAGCCGTAGGCCTGCACGAGGGACCGTCCCAGCTGGACGGCCGAGATCGATCCGTCGCTCGTCCGGGTGCCCGACCCGAGCAAGAGCGCCAGCACCTCAGCATCCGACAGGACGGCCGGACCGTGCTGAAGCAGCTTCTCCCGCGGCTGGTCGGACGGATCCCATGCGTGAATTGGCACCTGATACAGAAGGGCCGGCTCGTGCGGTTCGTCTTCAGGGGACGAAATTTCCTCCGACGACGCATCCGACGCAGAGGAGGAGTCGGCAGGATGAGACGTACTCATGAGCGAAGGGAAAAGTGGGAGCAAACGGCTACGTGCTCCAGACACATTTCCCCACTCCTTTCTAACGTCTCCCGAAGTGCCCCCATGGAACGCACGGTCCCCGAGAGGAGAAAAGCTCTTCCTCCCTTCCGTGCTCCCTTCCACACGGCTCCGCGAAGCCCAGGCGATGTACGCTGAAGGACTACTCAGGAACGAGTTCGTTGAGCAGGTGGGCATTCGTGGGGCTGTTCTGCAAGTGACGCTGAAGCGCCTGCATGGCCTCAATGGGGGGGCGCGAGTTCAGCGCACGGAAGAGCTGATTGTGCTTCTTGCGCCGCACTTCGCCAAGGAGACGTTCCTCGTTGCGAGTTCCGCTCTCCCGCAGATTGACGGCCGGAAAAATGCGCTTGTCCGCCATTTCCCGATCGAGCACAATCTCGGAGTTGCCGGTGCCTTTGAACTCCTCGAAGATGACCTCGTCCATCCGGCTGCCGGTATCGACGAGCGCCGAGGCGATGATCGTGAGCGATCCGCCCCCTTCGACGTTTCGAGCCGAGCCGAAAATCTGACGCGGCACTTTGAGAGCTTCGGCGTCAATCCCGCCGGACAGGGTCCGCCCGCTGCCGTCGACCCACAGGTTGAAGGTCCGGCCGAGCCGGGTGAGCGAGTCGAGCAGCATCACGACGTCTTGGCCCTTCTCGACGAGCCGCTTGGCATATTCGAGCGCCAGCGTAGACACGCGGACGTGATTGTCTTCTCCGCGGTCATTCGACGAGGCAAAAACATCGGCGTCCGTGGTGCGCCGAAAGTCGGTCACCTCTTCCGGTCGTTCGTCCACGAGCAACGCGACGAGCTCCACCTCCGGATGATTCTGCGTAACCCCCGCAGCAATCTTCTTGAGAAGCACCGTCTTGCCCGCCCGAGGCGGCGATACAATGAGGGCCCGCTGCCCTTTGCCAAGGGGAGCGACGAGATCAACGACACGCATCGACACGTCCTCGGGGCCCGTGATGAGATTGAGCTTCTCATCCGGATAAATACTGGCCCCTTGGTCGAAGTCGTCGAGCTGGGCCCACTCCTTGGGCGGAAGGCCCATCACGGAGTCGATCCAGCCGACCTGCATGCCGCCCTTGCGCCCGGGCTTCAGGTCTCCTTCAATGATGACGCCATCGCGCAGGTTAAACTTGCCAATGAGCGGCGGTGGCATAAAGGGATCATCCTCATCCTTCGGGAGATCGGGCCGCAACTCACGCATAAACCCGTACTTCTTATCCCCGATGAGCTCGAGGAGCCTGCGAAATGATTTATTTTCGTTGTCGGACATAGGTTGGTTCTACGATGAATGATGGAGCCGACAGGAACCCAAGCCGGCATTCCTGCCGATACGCTACAGAGTGAGAGAGACACAGGGCCACCTCTCAACACCAGATGTGCCAGGAACGAGTGTCCGCCGAAACTCCTCACGGCGTAAAGGACACGAGAACAAGGGGGGACGATTGTACACCGGTCTAAGACAGACCTCTAGAAGACTCTTCCAATTGCTCAAAGGAATCCGACCGTCGGCGCAAATCCATGACTGCTTCCTTGCGAGAAAAAGAGACCCACGACAGAGAAGACTGGTGCATCCGACTACACTTCTACTGTCGACAACCTCGCAGCAACCCGGATGGATTGCAGATCACGGGGTGAAGTCACACCTCCAGTTCTCCAGTGATGGAGAGACGACATTCGACGTTGGATTTCACTACCTACGGGAAACGGGGCCACCCCCTGTTGCTATCTCCACTGACTCTGAGATCGACCGTAACAACCTCCGACCAACAGGGGTCATTCTCGACAGGCCTGCGGTCCGGTGTTGGAGATTGGCCTCCCTCACACCGGTGAGGGGACCGCGAGGGAGCCATCGAGACCCTCCTCGCAGCATTCGACCTGGCACGAAGCCAGAAGATAGGTGTCTTAATCATCGGGTGGAACGCCGCCGC
>CAYXAD010000189.1:0-6966 GCA_964462965.1 uncultured Salinivenus sp. | reverse complement strand
TGGCTTTGTCCGTGGCCCCTGCGTCTCGCGCTCGGGCCACGTCCTCCTCGGTGACGTTTCTCGCATCTCCCTGTACCTTGTCGGAAATGGCGAGCAGAGCTTTCATCTTGTCACTCACGGGAGCCGTCTCGGGATCGGCCTTGGCCTGTTCGACGAGGGTTTTGTCGTCCAGGAGCTCTCCGGCCGTGGCACTGTGTGCTCCCGTGCAAAACGTACACTCATTTTGCGAGGAGGTGTAGGCCGCAATCAGTTCGCGCTCGCCGGCACTGAGAGGCGAAGGCCCTCGCAACACCTCTGCAACAAGTTTGCTGATGATCTTTCCGGTATTCGGGTACTTCTTCATTGGACCGAGAATACCGGGAAGGTCGGGAAGGTCGATGTGAGGCATGGTGTCGTTGAGGAATGAGTTGTGAGTGATGAGTACGGCTGTGATTCCTGAAATGAATTGGCGTAATGCGTGAACGCGTGATCGATGGCCGAACAACCCTCTCACGCCCTACGCAATCCGCATCACGAAATCCCTCACTACGCCTCCTGGGCGTTAGGAAAACAAACAAAGATGGGCAGCTCTAAAACGCGCGCTGACGTTGTCAGGACGCAGGCTCCGGAGCCGTCGAGGACGCCGTCCCGGTCGTCGGCTCGTCGGCTTCCCCCTCTCCAGACTCCGCATTCGCCGCTTCGTCGGAGGTCCAGTAGATCTCAACGAGCATGGCCGCAGGCCCCACGAGGAAGAGGGCATAGAAGGGCGCGGCGACGAACTCGCCGAGGCGCAGGAACAGCTCCACGACGGCAATCAACACCGTCACGAGCACCTCGCCCTTCCGCGACGACACCGTCGTCTTCGGATCCGTGATCATGAACAGGGCGAAGAGCTGGTACATCGGTCCCGTGATGGGAGCGACCTCCGCCAGGAAGGCGTCGCCGGTGATCAAGCTGCGCACGAAGGAAAGAACCACGAAGGCCACGATGTAGGTCACCGTGATGTGGGCGCGCTTGACCCGCCAGATGGTGATGAGGCCGACGACCCAGATCACCAGCATCGGCCACAGGTTGTTGCCCCACTGTACGCTCAGCGGAGCCACGTCAAGCAACCCGTAGGCGGCCGGAAAAAAGAAGACGCAGAGGCCGAAGTTGGACGGGTTCCAGAGGTGCCGTCCCCTCACCCGCAGCACGTACTTCGACATAATCGAGATCACGCTGCAGAGCGCGAAGGGCCACAGCATCGGGGAGCGCACCAGGATGCCCACGCTGATGCCGGTGGTGTAGGCGCTGGCCGGGTGGGGCCATTTGTCCCAGTACAGGCGCCCGAGAATAATCTCTGTGGCAATGCTGGCGCCGATGGCCAGGCCGATGGCCTCGTAGCCCCGCAGGATGCCAAACGAGAGGTGCGCCGCAACGAGGATCAGCGAAATGAGAACCGGCGGAACGAGGCGGACGTCGAACTTCATTGCGGCTCCCGGATCTCGTGCACGGTGTTGACGGACGGGGCCTCAATGGTTTGCTGGGTGCCAGACGGCCACCGGATCACGGCCTTCTCCACCGTGGGATCGGCCCCCAGTCCAAAGTGGAGGCGGCGCTGGTTCTGCGAGGCATAGCCGCTGCCCCCACTCACCTGTTGCCGCTGCTGCTGGCCGTTCCAGTGCAGCTGCACCTCGGCCCCAATGGCGCTCCGATTGCTCCGCGTCCCCGTGAGCTCAAAGGCAATCCAATCGTTGTCCGGCTGAACCTCGTTTCTGTAGACCTTGAGCGGGCCTCGCTGGTGAGCCACGATCACGTCTAGGACCCCTCGCCCCCAGAGGTCGGCGAGCGCCACGGCACGACCGTCATGCGTACTCGCCCCGCCCACCGCGGGTGCGACGTCCTGAAATTGGCCGGCCCCGTCGTTGATCCAGATCCGGTTCTGCTCGTAGCCGGAGAGGCTCCGGCCCTTCATCGCGGGCCAGTTCGTCGCGTCCTCGATGATGCTGACATTCCCCCCGGCGACTTTGGAGAAGTCGTACCAGTAGCTCTCGCGAGTTTCGCCGGACACGAAGCCGTTGGTGACGAACAGGTCCTGCCACCCGTCATTGTTCAGATCCCCAAACTGGGCCCCGTAGCTCCACCCGGCCTTGTCGACCCCCATCGAGCCGGCCAGGTTTCGAAACTTCGGGGTTTCGCCCGTCTGGTCGGTGTCGGTCGTCCACAGGTTGTTCCCCTGCACGAGTACGCCTTCCTCGGAAATGTTGCTCACGTAGAGGGCCCACGTGCCCCGATTCAATACGTCCCCGAACGTGGCATTCATGCCACTCTTCGGAATGTCGCCCACGTTCGAGGCCCCATCGGCAGCTCGAAACCGCTCTCCGTTCTCATTGATGTAGAGCTCGTCGGCCCCAAAGTCGTTGGCAATGAAAAGATCCGGGTATCCGGACCCATTGAGATCGGCGGCCGCTGCAGCGTGCGTCCATCGCGTACTCGTGAGCCCCCACTCTTCGGCGACCTCCCGGAAGGTCCCGTCGCCCTGATTCAAAAAGAGATAGTTGCGCCCGCCGTTGTTTGCGTACTCGTAGCTCTCGGGCATCATGCGAGTGGTTTCCAGATCCCACAGGTTGACGTCTTCTCGGTAGAAGCCGCCGACGAACAAGTCGAGGTGGCCGTCGCGGTTGACGTCCAGCCAGAGGGCGGTGTTGGGGTTCATCCAGTCGGGCATTCCCTCAATCTGGTCGGTCACTCGGGTAAACCCTTCCCCCTCTTCATTGCGAAAGAGCTCGGACTGCCCCCACTTGTAGAGGAAGAGATCCTCGTAGCCGTCATTGTTGTAATCCCCCCACACCGAAGCCACAGAGCCCCCCGTTCCGGCCTCGTTCAGATTGGCGAGCCCTAGAGCGGGAGCGACATCTTTGAAGGTCCCATCCCCCTGGTTCCGGTAGAGGGCGTTGGCACTGCCGTGGGCACTGTTGGTGACGTAGAGATCAGGGCGCCCGTCCCGGTCGTAGTCAGCGACGGACACAGAGGCCCCGACGGAGGCGACCTCGGGCATGATGTGGTCGAGCTTCGGGTCGAGGTTAGGCGCCCGGTGGGTAAAGTCAATGCCCACCTCTGCGGCGACGTCCTCCAGCACAAAGCCATAGCGCTCGAGGGCTCTCTCGCGATCGAGCTGTTCACGGGCGCTGGTGTCCGACCAGTACTGAATCGCCAGCGGGGCCGCCAGGAGGAGGACAAAGAGCCCCCCCATGAGCACGCGGAAAGAACGGCGCTTGGTCATGGCATTCGAGGTCAATGGTGCTCGGTGGTAAGCGCGTGGTGGAAGCGACGGGGCGTCACGTACCGCGTGTGATACGTCTCCCAGTCTTCGGGGTGCTTCTGATACGCCGGGTCCTCCTCTAGGGGCACGGGCGGCTCGGAGTAATCGTCCATTCCGTGATAGGGAAGGGGACGAACGGTTTTCGAGTGACCCGTGTTAAAGTCGCCGTCTTTCACCCAGCCGTCGCCAATGAGAACGAAGTCCCGGGTCCATCCGTCCGGGGGAGGCGGCAACTCCGCAAAGCGAAGCACCATCTCGTCCCCGGCGTTCATGATAACGTAGCGATCATCAGTCTCCGTTACCAGTTCGCGCACGTCCCCGAAGCGGGTGTGGTACCCTTCGAGGTCGCGCCAGAGGGGGGTGGTGCTGGCAATCGAGTCATAGACGGGAACTTCAGGCAGGCGGCGTTCGGTCTGGCGGACCTTCGAGAAGCCCCGGTACCGCAGGCGGGCCGAATCGGGCGTCAGGCGATGCGTCTGCACGTCCGTCTCCGGCCGTCCCGCCGCCCAGGCGAGCCGATCCCAGTAGATTTCCATGTTGGTTCGCAGGCGAATGCGGGGCGGAACGTCCGGCCCGAGCGCATCCGACAGGTCGATGAGCATCGTCTTCGACTTGCCGGCCGGAAAGCCGATGTCGGACTTGGCGACGGTCCAGCCGCCGTTCCCGTCCGGCACCTCGACCGTCACGCCCTGAGGCGGAGCATGATCGCCCTGCCCGATGGCGAGATTGATGGACGTATCCGTCGGATACACCCAGCCGTCGGCGACCAGCCAGAGGGAGCCGTCGGTGGGCACGTCGTCTCCCAACTCCACCTCGACGTAGTGCTCCTCGGCGCGGCCCTGGAACGGCCCGAGTTCGAACGTGTCGAGGTAGCGGCCGTCTTTCTCCCGGACGAGGTCAGTCACGTCCTGCCCGTCCTGATCTTCAGCGTACGCCACGGGCTGGGGCGAGGCCACAGTCGTGAGGTCCTGGTCCGGTGCCGGCAGGTGAAAGCGCTCGTCGATGCGGACCTCTGTGTCGGCCGGATGGTCGACGGCCATGAGCTCGACGCGGTCGAAGAAGTGGCTCTCCCACAGCTCCCCCGTAATGCGGACGTCGTAGTGGCCGTTCTTCGGCGCGAGGTGATCGCCCGGGATGAAGACGCGATCTTCGCTGTGAATGACCTGCGCCTCGCCCTGGGCGTTGATGCGGAGGCCGAGGGCCGTGCGCCAGAGGAAGTCGGTTTCGAACTGCATCCGGTCGCCGTCGTGGGTAAAGACCCACGGGCAGGAGCCCTTCAGGCGCTGGCGCGCGAGAGCGGTCTGCGTCGAAAGGAGGTCAAATTCGGCCTGGACGGTCCCGTTGGGCCAGATGATGCGGGCCACGTCCGCCTCCGTTCGTTCCCCAATGCCAAAATGAACGGTCGGCTCCGTGATGGGGCGCTTCTGGTACAGGAGGCCGGCCCGGAGCTCAATCTCACCCCCAATGCCAAACGGATTGATGCGGCGGTCCCCCTGCGCCCGAGCAGCACGCGGCTGAATTCGCTGGGAGTGGTAGTTCCTCGATCCCTGGTTCGTGAGCCGCAGGGGCGTACCGTCGGGGGAGAGGGCAATCAGGTCGAGGCGACCTTCCCCCCGTACATCGGCCGCCGACATGACGGTCTGATCGATATCCAGAGACAAGGACCGAAAGGTTCCGGCGTCCTCCCCCAACCACAGCTGGGTCCGGCCCGGGGCTGCCGTCATCAGGTCGAGCGCTCCGTTGTTGTCGAGGTCCTGCAAGAGCAGCCGGGTCGAGCCGACCGAGGCCTCGTCGGAGAACGCCTCGCCCTCCACCACCGTGTCCGTCGCCCACCCGTCCGGCGAAGCGCTCAGGCGATGGACCGTGCCGTCCGCCTGTAGCAGGAGCAGCTCCATCTGGCCGTCTCGATTTACGTCCCCCACTGCGAGATCTCGTCCGTCCCCCCGCCCCTCGGGGCGGGCTCGGCGTTGAAAACGAGGCGTGCCGGACCGCTGATTGTCGTACACGTGGAGTCGCCCCGAGGCGTCGAGCATCGCCGCGTCAGGCGTGCCGTCGGCGTCGAGGTCCGCCCAGACGAAGGTGCGGAGCGCCTCCACCTCGGAAAAGAAGGATCGCATCTCGAACGTCTCGTCTCCGTTGTTGCGAAGGAGGACCGGCGGCCCTTCCTCGCGCGCCACCACGAGATCGAGGTCGCCATCCATGTCGAGGTCGGCGGGCCAAACGCCCGCATACGCCGCCCCTCGCGCCTCGACGGGAACGGCCTCCTGGGTCACGTCACGAAACGAGCTGTCGGCCTCCTGCCGGTAGAGCCGCAAGCCACCGGCGCCCGCGGCGGCCAGGTCCACCCGGAAGTCGTAGTTCATGTCGAACCCTGTCACGGCTTCCCCGGCCGGCGTCTCGCCGGCAGGACCGCCGGGAAACGACATCGTCTCCGTCCGGCCCAGCCCCGTCTCGATCCGAAGCGTTTCTCCGTCGACCATCATCACGTCGGGCGGAACCCCGTCGGCCAGCGATACGTGGCGCACCCACTCCCACTGCCCGTCGGAGAGGAGCGGATCCGCCGTAAAGGTGAGGCCGGTGTCGGGAGGGGCCGGCTGGGACGCGGGAGGCTCGAGCCGACGAAACTGCTCCAGCACAGTGCCGACTTGTTCTTCGGGCGGAACGACGGCGGTCCGGTCTGCCTGATAGGCCGGCACCCGCTGGAGGTCATTCTGAAAAAAAGTAATTTCGGAGGCGACCTGGGAGGAGCCGGCGGCTGCCTCTCGAACGTCTTGGAACGAAGCCTGCACCGCCTCCGGCCAGGCCGACGCCTGCTCGCTCAGGCGATCGAGCGTCTCACGGAGCACGGCCTGGTTTTGGGCCTTGGCCGCAAGCCGGGCACGCTCGACCAGCACCGCCAGATTCGCCGGCTCCTGCTCCAGCAACTGATTCAGGTGGGAGAGCGCCCGCTCGGCCGCATCCTCCTCCCCCTGCTGCTCGATGACCTGGGCCAGCGTGTAGAGGGCCGCGCGGTTCGAGGTGTCGAGGTCGACTGCCTGATGCAAGTGTGCGACGGCCTGATCATACTGTCCCCGCTCCCGCTCGAGCAGGCCGGACAAAAACTGAATCTGGCTATCGTCCGGGGCAAGGTCGCGCGCCCGCTCGAGATGTCGATCGGCAGTCTCCAGATCTCCCTGCCGGAGAGCAAGCAGGCCCCGATTGGCCCACACCGCCGGCTCTCCGGGGGCCTGTTTGGCGGCCGCCTGCATCAGCTGCTCGGCGCGAAAGTTTTCCCCCACCTGGATGGCGGCAACGCCCGTGTAGAACGCCGTCACCGCTTCCTGGTATGCTTCGGATTCGGGCGTCGGCACGTGTTCGGACTGACAGGCCCCCAATCCGACGAGAAGAAGACCGAGAAGGAGTGAACCGACGAGACGAGCAATCAGCTGCATTCCAACGAAGAAAACCAATCTAGAGCGAAGCGGCTGTCACCCCTAGCCCGGGCAACCCACCTTACAACTGAAAGTCCCTCTGCAGGTTCGATCGGCTGTTCCGTATTCTCTTCTAAATAACCCACGTTGCGGGGTACAACCGTTCGGTCCGATCGACGGCCGACCGCGGACCCCGAACGGGTTCGGGACTTCGCGACCGGCCGCCGTGACGTGCAATTTTCCGTGGTCAGCGGCCTGGCCCGAAAGCTATCGGGG
>CAYXAD010000188.1:0-6967 GCA_964462965.1 uncultured Salinivenus sp. | reverse complement strand
AAGTCACAGGCCGTAGACAATCCGCCAAACAGGTTCTCATAGCGTGAAGCCAACAGGTCAGGGACCGTTTCCTCAGATCCGAGTTAATTGAGAAGGATGTCTTTCACCTGTGGAGAAAGATCTAGTGCGCCCTTGGGGAAGGGGGCGCCGAGACGAGGCGAAGAGCGACGTCTCGCTGGTCCTCCCGACGTCAGCGCCGAAGCAAGCGTCGCAGCAGTACGGCTCCGAGCGCCGTCGCGCCTGCACCAACGAGGAGGGGCGTCAGGGAGGCCTCTGACACGTCTGCCGGGTCCACGAGGCCGCTGGTTCGTCCCACGTCCTCGATCTGATTGATTGAAAGGCTTCCTTCCACTCCCTCGGCAATCGCACTCTGGACCGCTGCGGCGGCCACCAGCTCCACGGGGAGCGGGCGTCCCTCTCTGGTGGCGTAGCTGTGGGGAGAGAAGTCCTCGAGACAGCTGAGAAAAGCGGCGAGGGGGGCTGTTCCCGTTTTTTGTTTGCCGTACACGAGGTTGGGGCGGAGACTTACCAGGCGTAGGTCGGGGTATTTTTCACTAACTTCGCGTTCCGCACGTCGCTTCGCCTCCAGGAAGGCACTCGGGACGAGGGGAGGCGTGTCCCGGACGGACAAAAAGACAAAGCTCTCCACGTCCGCCTCGGCGGCTTCCTCGGCGACCCGCAGAGCGGCATCGGCATTCACTCGCTCGTAGGTAATGTTTTGTTCGGGGCGTTCAAAGATGGTGGCGATGCTGTGGATTACTGCATCGGCCCCGTCGAGCAGGTCGCGCCAGGCCGCAGGCTCAAAGACATCCGCCGCTCGCCATTCGACGTCTTGGATCCAGGGGTGTCGAGCGGGAGACAGGGAAGGTCGGCCACGGCGACCGAATGCAGCCACCTCGTGGCCGTTCTTGACGGCAAGGCGGCAAATTTCCGTACCGATGAATCCATTCCCTCCGGGGACGACAATCTTAGACATGGAAGTAAGACCGATTCGTAAAGGTAGGTGCAACTGATCAAACGTCCGGGCAATGAGGTCGTTTTAAAAATCAGCACGCACGCGTGCCCGGAGAAAAGAACATTACATCGAATTCGATCAGAGGCATTAGAGAGAAGTAAAACGTTTGATGGCGAGGTGTGTACACATGTCTTAGCTTGTGGAAGCGCTTTTTGGCTTTCCGCACCTCTTTTCTGGTTGCGTCGTGCCGCTCAACTTTTAGATTTAATCCTTCGTTCTCATGGACGTAGACCGCTATCAGCCCACGCATCCCGTTCGCTTCGTGACCGCAACGAGCCTCTTTGACGGTCACGACGCGGCCATAAACATTATGCGTCGCATCCTACAGGCCACGGGGGTCGAGGTCATTCATCTCGGTCACAACCGGTCGGTACGGGAAATTGTCGATACGGCGATTCAGGAAGATGTGCAGGGGATTGCCGTGTCCAGTTATCAGGGGGGACACATGGAGTACTTTAAGTACATGCACGATCTGTTGCAGGAGCGGGGAGCGGGGCATATTCGGATCTATGGCGGCGGGGGAGGGGTGATTGTCCCCGAAGAGAAGGAAGAGCTCGAAGCGTATGGGATTGCCCACATCTTTTCCCCGGATGAGGGAATGGAGATGGGGCTGCAGGGGATGATCAACCAGATGGTCGAGGAAACCGATTTTCGAGTTTCGAATTACGATTTTCGAATTGAGGAAGAGCCTTCTGAGCACGATGCTCGTCTTGTGGCTCGGCAGTTGACGGACGTCGAGGATCCGGAAGCAAAACCGGAACCGGTCGTGGTTGGAGCCGAACAGGAGGAACGTACCACAGAAGAGGTGGGCGGTGACGGTCGTGCGTCGAAGGCCTCAGAAGCCGAGCATTCGACAATCGAACATCGACAATCGACAATTCCTACGCTGGGCATTACTGGAACGGGAGGGGCTGGAAAGTCGACCCTGACCGATGAGATCGTCCGTCGGTTCCTCAACGACTTCGACGATGTCGAGATTGCCGTTCTGTCGGTGGACCCGACTCGTCGACGTACGGGGGGAGCCCTTCTGGGCGACCGCATCCGCATGAATGCCATCTACGGGCCGACCTCGGACCGGGTGTACATGCGCTCCTTTGCCACGCGGGAGGCCAACCGGGCCACCAGCGAAGCCATGAAGGAGGCGATTCAGGTGTGCCGGGCTGCCGGCTTCGACCTCATTGTGCTCGAGACGGCCGGCATTGGCCAGAGCGACACCGAGATCGTCGACCTGACCGATCTGTCGCTCTACGTGATGACCCACGACTTCGGCGCGCCGACGCAGCTGGAGAAGATTGGCATGCTCGACCTGGCCGATTTCGTGGCGATCAACAAGTTCGAAAAGCGAGGGTCGGAGGATGCCCTCCGGGACGTCCGGAAGCAGGTCCAGCGCAACCGAATGCGGTTCGACGAGGACCCGGCGGAGATGCCGGTCTTCCCGACGATGGCGTCCCACTTCGGCGATCCCGGAGTCACGCGTCTCTACCTTGCGCTTCTGGACCGGTTGAATGAGACGTTCGAGTTTAATCGGTCCTCTGAGATGTACGACGGCGAGGTGCCCGAGCCGGACCCCTCTGAGGTGGCCATCATCCCGCCGGATCGCCAGCGCTACCTCGGCGAGATTAAGGAAACGTGCGACGAGTACCGCGAGTGGGTGGAGCAGCAGGTCGAGTACGCCCGAAAGTGGGGCGAGGCCAAGGGCGCCCGCGAACAGGTCGAAAACTGGGCGCCGGAGGACAAAGAGCAAATCACCGGGCGCCTCGATGAAATGATCCAGCACTGGTGGGACAAACTCGACAAGCGCTGTAAGGACATTCTTGATAACTGGGACGACCTCGCCGAGGAGTACCAGCAGGAGGAATTCACCTACACCGTTCGGGGGCGCGACTTCACGGTGCCTCTCTACCGCGAGAGCCTGAGCGGGACCAAGGTGCCGCGGGTCGCCCTCCCGAAGACCGAAGAGCCCGGGGAGCGACTGGAATTTGCCCTCCTGGAAAATCTTCCCGGCTACTTTCCCTTCACGGCGGGGGTTTTTCCCTTCAAGCGGGAGGGCGAGGAGCCGACCCGCATGTTTGCCGGCGAAGGGTCGCCCGAACGCACGAATCGTCGATTTCACCTCGTGTCGGAGGGCTCAGAGGCCAGTCGCCTTTCCACCGCCTTCGACTCCGTGACGCTGTACGGCCACGACCCCGCCGAGCAGCCCGACGTCTACGGCAAGGTCGGGAACGCGGGGGTCTCGGTCTGCACGCTCGACGACATGAAGAAGCTCTTTTCGGGCTTTGATCTCTGCGATCCGAAGACGAGCGTGTCGATGACGATCAACGGCCCGGCGCCGATGATCCTGGCCATGTTCTTGAACACCGCCATTGACCAACAAGTCGAGAAGCACCTTCGAGAAGAAGGGCGGTGGGAAGAGGCCGAAGCCAGGATTGAAGAGGAGTTGGGCGGCGAGCGTCCAGAGTACGTTCCGTACGGACCGGATGGGACCCCGCAGGAAATGCCGGACAACCACGACGGCTCGGGGCTCGGCCTCCTGGGCACCAGCGGCGAGGAACTCGTCGAGTGGGGCATCCTGGACCGCGAAACCTACGAGGAAATTAAGGCCGAGACCCTGCACGTCGTTCGGGGCACGGTACAGGCCGACATTCTCAAGGAGGATCAGGCCCAGAACACCTGCATTTTCTCGACCGACTTCGCCCTGCGCCTCATGGGCGACATTCAGCAGTACTTTATCGACTGGGACGTTCGCAACTTCTACTCCGTCTCGATCTCCGGCTACCACATCGCTGAGGCCGGGTCCAACCCGATCACGCAGCTGGCCTTTACCCTGGCCAATGGATTTACGTACGTGGAGTATTACCTAAGCCGGGGGATGGACATCGACGACTTTGCGTCGAATCTCTCCTTCTTCTTCTCCAACGGCATGGACCCGGAGTACAGCGTCATCGGGCGAGTCGCACGGCGCATCTGGGCCGTGGCCATGCGAGAGCTCTACGGTGCCAGCGAACGCAGTCAGCGACTCAAGTATCACATTCAGACCTCCGGCCGCAGCCTCCACGCCGAGGAGATCCAGTTCAACGACATCCGGACCACGCTGCAGGCCCTGATGGCCATCTACGACAACTGTAACTCCCTTCACACGAACGCCTATGACGAGGCCATCACCACTCCGACGGAGGAAAGTGTGCGGCGGGCCATTGCCATTCAGATGATCATCAATAAGGAGATGGGCATGACGATGAACGAGAACCCGCTCCAGGGGTCCTTCATCATCGAAGAGCTTACGGACCTCGTGGAGCAGGCCGTGCTGCACGAGTTCCGCCGTCTCAATGAACGAGGGGGCGTGCTGGGGGCCATGGAATCGATGTACCAGCGCGGAAAGATTCAGCAGGAGTCGATGAAGTACGAGGAGACGAAGCACTCTGGGGAGCGGCCCGTCATCGGTGTCAACACCTTTACGCAAGAGGAGGACGAGCAGGAAGAGGAGGACGAGACGGAGGTCGACCTGATGCGCTCCTCCGACGAGGAGAAGCAGCACCAGCTTCGTAGCCTTCGGGCGTTCCGGAAGCGCTACGCCGATAAGAACGACGAACTCATCGCTGAGCTGAAAGAGAAAGCCCGGGACGGGGAGAACACCTTCGAGGTTTTGATGGAGGCCGTGAAGTATTGCTCCCTGGGACAGATCACCAATGCCCTCTTTGAAGTCGGCGGCGAGTATCGGCGGAATATGTAAGCTGTAGTGCGTATTCCGTATTTCGTAAAGGGTGGGAGGGGCGGCAACGACTCCGGTCGAGACTGGTAAGAAGGGGCAGAAGGACCTGTTGGCCCCTCCCGTCGAGTCCCCCCTCAGGAGAGTGATCACCCGTGTTTGACCCCACCGTTCTCACCCAGCCGGGGACCATTCTTCTCGACTCGGCTCGGCCGGATCCCTCCAATCGGAGGTGCTGGTGTTTTACGGCACCAAACCGGGTCCTTACAGCAACCACCCCCGCTGAAGTCCCGGACCTGGTCACTGCGCTGGCGGAAGCCACCACTGCCGGTGCGTACGTGGCGGGGTATCTCTCGTACGAGGGGGGCTACTCCTTTGTCGATCTCGACCCCCCCGAGCAGAATCGCGGTCCTCTCGCATGGTTCGGCGTCTACGAACAGCCGTCGCTGGTCGCTCCGGCAGATGTCGAAATGGGGCTGCAGACCCTCGGAGAGGTTTCGCCCGTCCGTGACGTGGAGTTGGCGGTGGACCGGTCCACCTATCTCGAAGACATCAAGGCCATTCGCCGTCACATCCGCGACGGTGACGTGTATCAAATCAACTATACGGCCCCGGTTGGCTTCCGATATGAAGGAGATCCGAGAACCTTGTACCGTCACCTTCGGCACCGCCAGCGGGTCCCGTATGCGGCTTTTTTGAATCTTGGGAACCACCACATTCTATCGTGCTCCCCCGAGCTTTTTTTTCGCCGTCAGGGAGATCGGGTGGTCACGCGGCCGATGAAGGGGACCATACGTCGGGGACGGACGCTGGAAGAAGACCAGGCCCTGCGGGAGGAGTTGGCCTCCGATCCGAAGAACCGGGCCGAAAATCTCATGATCGTCGACTTGTTACGGAATGACCTGTCCGTGTGCTGTCGCCCGGGCACCGTCGAGGTCCCCGAGCTGTATTCTACCGAATCGTACGAGACCGTCATTCAGATGACCTCGACCGTCGAGGGGCAGCTTCGCGCGGGCCGGGGGCTCGACGACATCTTTCGGGCCCTCTTTCCCTGCGGATCCATCACAGGCGCCCCAAAACGGCGATCCATGCGGCTTATTCGGCAGCTCGAATCTGGGCCTCGAGGCGTGTATTGCGGCGCCATCGGCATGGCGACCCCCGACGAGGAGGCCGTCTTCAGTGTGGCCATCCGCACCGTCGAGTTGAACGGTGAACAGGGAAAAATGGGAGTTGGCAGCGGAATTGTGTGGGATTCAACCCCCCAGACGGAATATGATGAATGCCTACTCAAGGCTCAGTTTTTGACCCAACACATGGATTCTCGTTCTTCGACCCCGCAGGAAGACTTTCAGCTCATCGAGACGATGCGATTCGATGGGGTTCGAATTCCGCTGCTCGACCGACACGTGTCGCGGCTCGCCCGATCGGCCGCCTACTTTTCGTTTCCCTTCGACGAAGAGCGCTTTCGCCGTCGGGTGGAGGCGACCCTCTTGGGGCGAGATATGGATTCTCTTCTTAAAGTGAGGGCGACCCTGGATCGATGGGGACGCATCAAGGTGACGACGCATCCTCTTTCGTCTCAAAAGGAGGAGCCGTGGCGCTTTACAATCGCCGAGGAACGGGTCGATTCTGAGAACCCGATGCGGTATCACAAGACCACCCATCGGGGACTCTATGAGCGTGCCCTGGACGCCGCTCAACAGCAGGGATTTGATGAGGCTCTCCTCCTCAATAGCGACGGCCAGGTGACGGAGGGAACGTACACCAACGTGTTTGTTCGGGAGGGAGACGTCCTTTGGACGCCTCCGGTGGAGTGTGGAGTTCTAGCCGGTGTGTACCGGGAGTATGTGTTGGAGTCCCACCCGCAAGCGCAGGAGCGTCCCCTCACTCTCGACGACATTTCCGATGCAGAGGCTCTCTACTGCTGCAATGCGGTGCGAGGGTGGTGTCAGGCAGAGCTCACAACGGATTTGGTAGCGAAGGAGGGGGGATGAAGCGCTGAGGATGAGCCGTATTTGGGGCGTCGATCTACTTTTGGGACCGGTTTCATCATTGATGTTGATGGCCTAGTCGGCTAATTTTACCCTGAATTCAAAGGGCAATCTTCCTTCGCTCTCCAGGGGATGCCCGGCGCTGTCTCTCGGTCCCAATCGTACACACAGTTATGCCCCATCAAGACGACACGGAAGTCACCGCCGCCTATTCCGGCCGCGACGAGGTCTACGCCCCGCCGGAGCGGATCCAGA
>CAYXAD010000187.1:0-6982 GCA_964462965.1 uncultured Salinivenus sp. | reverse complement strand
GAAAAGAATGGAGCGAGAAGGCGGAATCCGCTCTCGTTTCCTCTCTTCTTAGCTAGGGGCGTGCGCACGTTTTCTGTCTCCCGACATGGTTTCTCCGCCCTCTGAAAAGGCCGTAACATGTCTCAGAGGGAATCCCCCCTGGATATTCTCAACCATGAGGTAGGAACGCATCGCCATGCATCCCTACTGTAGCGTCTGTGCCCCATCGAAGAAGGGGAGACAGATCTAAGTAGATCAACAAAAGTACCTTTACAGGAGAGTCATTCCGAGCGCAGCGTAGCGGAGTCGAGGAATCTTACCGAAGACTGGCGGAAACGACCTAAATGGGCGTCTACGCCGAGTTGAATAAGATTCTTCGACTCCTTCCTCCCTCTGGTCGTCAGTCGCTCAGAATGACCATGACTTAACGTTTTAATGTTGATCTACTTAGGCAGTGCGTGCTGAGCCTATCAGCATATGGAAAAACCTGTACACTGAGTTAGCTACGGTCAACCGCAGAGTGGAAAACTTCCGGGGTACCCATCTGCTTCGTTCAGTAGTCGTCGCTTATCCGCTTTCCGTTGCCGCTCCAAATAGGACTCGAAGTCCCAGCAGATACGAACTATCTTCGACGCAAAGGTCCCCGGCGAAAAGTCATCCGTCGCATAAAGTAGATGGTTGGGACGGACCGCCGCAAACTGAACGACGAGCGTGGCGTCGTTGAGCACGACGAGGTTGATGTGCCCCACACCGTTCTGCACGCACTCCCCGAGTAGGTCGATCGGTGATGTTCGAGGGGTGAGGATCGAGTGTCGAATCGAAGGTCGAGAATAACGGCGGACGGCCGACGACGGACAGCGGTCGGGGTACGGGTGGTTTTTGAAGCCACGGCCGTTTCCCTCACGTGAACTCAGTGAGAACGCGAGAGGATATCTCCTCTCCAATAGAATCCGTATCGCTGAGCGGCCATCGGCCGTCCTCTTACAGTCCGCCCCCCCTACAGAATGCCCTCGTCCTCGAGCGCCTCGATGACCTGGTTGACGCAGGTCTCGACGTCGTCCTCGTCGGTCCGGACCACGACCTCCGGGCGCTCCGGCTCTTCGTACGGAGCGGAAACACCGGTAAAGTTGGCAATCTCGCCCTTCTCCGCTTTCTCGTAGAGGCCCTTGGTGTCACGCTCTTTGCAGACCTCGAGGTCACAGTCCACGTGCACCTCGAAGAACCGTCCCTCCGGCAGAAGCTCCCGTACGCGATCGCGATCCTCCTGATACGGAGAGACGAACGTGCAAAGGGTGACGTTGCCCTGCTCGAAGAAGAGGCGTGCCACCTCGCCCACGCGCCGAATGTTTTCTTTTCGGTCGTCCGGCGTGAAGCCGAGGTCGCCGCTCAGGCCGTGGCGGACGTTGTCGCCGTCGAGCATCATGGTCTGATAGCCGCGGTCGAAGAGGCGCTCCTCCACCCCTTTGGCGATGGTGGACTTGCCCGAGCCGGAGAGGCCGGTCAGCCACACCACGGCAGCCTGGTGGCCGTTTCGGTCCTCCCGCTCTTCACGCGGGATGGAGAGCCCTTCCCAGACCACGTTGGGCGACGTCTCCCGCTCCGTGGACGTCACCGTCGTGTCTTCGCCAAACGGCGCGACGTCGGCGGCCACCCCGCGGATCATGCCGGCGCCAACGGTCGCATTGGTGTCCGGATCGATCAGGATGAAGCTTCCCGTCGTGCGGTTAATCTTGTAAGGATCGATGAAGAGAGGATCGGCCGTTTCGAGCTCGACGCGCCCAATCTCGTTGAGCTCGAAGGTGTCGGCCTCCTCCCGGTGGAAGCTTTCGACGTTGGTGCGATAGACGATCTTGGAGACGTACGCCTGCGTCCGGCGAGTGGTGTGCTGCAGGATGTACGGGCGATCCATGCGCATCGCCTCCTCGTTCATCCAACAGAGGTCGGCGTCGAGCTGGCGGGTGACCTCGGGCCGGTTGCGGCTCCGCACAATCATCGACCCGCGACTCACGTCAATCTCGTCCGTGAGGGACAGAACGACCGACTCGCCCGGCCCGGCCTCGTCGAGGTCTCCGTCGAGCGTCGTGATCGACTCGACGTGGGAGGTGCGATCCGAGGGGAGCACGACGACCTCCTCCCCCGGACGGATCTTGCCCGAGGCAATCTGCCCGGCGAAGCCCCGAAAGTCCTGATGAGGCCGAAGGACGTGCTGCACCGGAAACCGGAAATCGACCTGGTTGCGGTCGGACTGGGGACGCACGTTTTCGAGACGATGCAGCAACGTGGGCCCCTGATACCAGGGCATGTTGTCCGACTGCGTAACCACGTTGTCCCCCTTCAGGGCCGAGACCGGCACGAAGGTGATGTCGTTGATGTCGAGATTTTCGGCAAACTCCTGATACTCCTCCACGATCTCCCGGAAGACCTGCTCGTCGTAGTCGACGAGGTCCATCTTGTTGACCGCCACGATCATGTGCGGGATCTGGAGGAGCGAGGTGATAAACCCGTGGCGCCGGGTCTGCTCGACCACGCCGTTGCGGGCATCAATGAGCTCCACCGCGAGCTCGGCGGTCGAAGCCCCGGTGACCATGTTGCGCGTGTACTGCTCGTGCCCCGGCGTATCCGCAATGATAAACTTGCGGTTGGGGGTCGAGAAGTAGCGATACGCCACGTCGATGGTGATGCCCTGCTCCCGTTCGGCCCGCAGGCCGTCGGTCAGGAGCGCGAGCTCCATCTCCTCATCGTCGCGCTGCGTGTTGCGACGAATTTCGTCGAGCTTTTCCTCAAAGATCTGCTGCGTGTCGTACATGAGTCGCCCGATGAGCGTGCTCTTGCCGTCGTCTACGCTTCCGGCGGTAGTGAATCGAAGAACATCCATGCGTCAATGTCGAATTTCGAGGTGCGAATTTCGATGCTCGAGGTGCGAAGGGCGAATCCGACTCGGACGCAGGAGAAGACCGCTGCTGTCCCAATCGACATTCGACAATCGCAAATCGAAAATGTTAGAAGTAGCCCTGGCGCTTGCGGTCTTCCATGGCCGCCTCGGCCCGCTTGTCGTCGGCGCGGGCCCCGCGCTCGGCCTGCTGCGTCTGCGCCACTTCAGCAACGACCTCCTCGAGGGTGGTGGCCGTCGACTCGACGGCCCCGGTGCACGTCATGTCGCCAATGGTGCGGAAGCGGACCATCTTTTCGACGTAGAATTCCCCGTCGCGAAGCTCGTTGTACGGCGACTTCGGCAGCAGCACGCCGTCGCGCTCAAAGACTTCGCGCTCGTGGGCCAGGTAGAGGCTCGGGATCTCGAGCTCCTCCTGCTTGATGTACTGCCACACGTCGAGCTCCGTCCAGTTGCTGAGCGGAAAGACGCGGAAGTGCTCGTTCTTGCGGCTCCGGCCGTTGTACAGGTTCCAGAGCTCGGGCCGCTGGTTCTTGGGGTCCCACTGTCCGAAGCGATCGCGATGGGAGAAGAAGCGCTCTTTGGCGCGGGCTTTCTCCTCGTCCCGACGCGCTCCCCCGAGCGCCGCATCGAAGCCGAACTCCTCGATGGTGTCGAGAAGCGTCACAATCTGAAGCTTGTTGCGGCTCGCGTCCGGCCCTTGCTCTTCCTTCGCGCGGCCGGACTTGATCGTCTCCTCGACGCTCCGCACGATCAGGTCGAGATCGAGCTCTTCAGCGAGGTTGTCCCGAAAGTCGATGGTCTCGGGAAAGTTGTGCCCCGTGTCGACGTGCAGGATGGGAAACGGAATCTTGGCCGGATAGAAGGCCTTGCGGGCCAGGTGGACCATCGTCAGGGAGTCCTTCCCGCCACTAAACATGAGGACGGGATTTTCGAACTGGGCGGCCGTCTCACGCATGACGTGAATGGCCTCCGACTCCAACCAGTCGAGATGTTTGGACGTGTCGGCAGAAACACTCATGAACAGAAAAGAGAGTTCTTAGGAAGTACGTTGATGAAGGTGCCGGGGCGTTGGGCAGCCTTCATTATGTAGTCAATGTCGCTAGTGGATAATGCAGAATACGTCCCACTCCTCGAATGGAAGCAGGAGAGTTTACGCAAAGCAACTGCTCATTTGGAGGAACTCCTCTAGGGACTCTCCGAAACGGGTCATCCCAGCGCCCCCTCGCATCACAATGAGCACAAGCGAAACGCTCAGGGAGTAGGAGGACAAGAAACCATCGCTACACCTCCGTTTCAGGTTCGGCTTCCACCTGCTCCCGAAAATAGTCGAGCGTCCGACGCAGGCCCTCTCGTCGTCCGACCGAGGGATTCCAGTCGAGGGCTTCTCGGGCCCGGCCGATGTCCGGCTGTCGGACCTGAGGGTCGTCCTTGGGAAGCGGTTCAAAGGTAATACCGCTGCTCGAACCCGTCACCTCAATAATCTCCTCAGCAAACTCTTTAATCGTAATTTCGTCTGGATTTCCGATATTTACCGGCTCCACCTCATCGCTCAAGAGAAGTCGGTAGATTCCTTCGACGAGGTCGTCGACGTAGCAGAACGAGCGCGTCTGGCTTCCGTCGCCGTACACGGTGAGGGGCTCTCCCCGCAGGGCCTGCGACATGAAGGTCGGGAGGGCCCGCCCGTCATCGGTTCGCATACGCGGACCGTAGGTGTTAAAGATCCGCACGATGCGGGTCTCGACCCCGTGGTAGCGGTGATACGCCATGGCGAGCGCCTCGGCGAACCGCTTTGCCTCGTCGTAAACCCCACGCTCGCCAATGGGATTTACGTTGCCCCAGTAGTCCTCGGGCTGCGGGTGCACGAGGGGATCCCCGTACACCTCGCTGGTCGAGGCGAGCAAAAATCGAGCGTCCTTGGCCTTCGCGAGGCCCAGGGCCTTGTGGGTCCCCAGCGCTCCCACCTTGAGGGTCTGGATGGGCAGGCGCAGGTAGTCGTCCGGCGCAGCGGGACTTGCAAAGTGGAGGACGTAGTCGAGGTCGCCGTTGACGTGAATGTAATCGGTCACGTCGTACTTGACGAACCGGAACCGCTCCTGCCCGTGATCGAACAGGTGTTCGATGTTCTCGGTGTTGCCGGTGACGAGGTTGTCCATGCAGATGACCTCATGGCCTTCCTCGATGAATCGGTCGCAAAGGTGCGACCCGAGAAAGCCGGCGCCTCCGGTAATGAGAGTACGGGGCATAAGTTGACGAGGAATAAGTAACGAGTTCTGAGGGTTCGTCCTCCGACGCCGAGCCTTCCTTTAACCCTTTCGGAATGGACCCGCCGGAAAGAATTCCTTTCTCTGAATGCGGCGGAGGCACCTCCCTGGGGCGTTTCCGCCCGTCTTCGGTAAGATTTACTTCCCGATAGCTATCGGGATTCGCTCTTGTCTCGACGACCGTCGGGGAGACGATCCTGTAAAGGTATTTCCGTTGATCTACCTAGACTGTGGTCCCTCCCGAGCGCCCGACACCTCTACAATGAGAGGAACCCAGTTGGAGGGAGACAGCCTACGGCTGTCCATTTTCGAGGATGGCCTCCTGAATGGCCTCCTGATTCTGCTCGGGCGTGTAGTGCGGGCGTCCAATGCTGTAGTAGTCGAAGCCCAATTCGGCCATGTGCTCGGGCTCGTAGAGGTTCCGGCCGTCAAAAATGACGGGACGATCGAGCCGGTCATGCATCTCCTCGAGATCCGGGCGGCGAAACTCGTGCCACTCCGTACAGATGAGGAGGCTGTCGGCCCCATCGAGGACGTCGTACATGTCGTCGCCGTACGTGATGGCGTCCCCGAACGTCTCGCGCGTCGTCTCGATCGCTTCCGGATCGAAGGCCGCAACGTCTGCGCCCCGTTCCAGCAACCGGTCAATCACAATGTGGGACGGAGCCTCCCGGGTATCATCCGTGTTCGGCTTAAACGAAAGCCCCCAGATGGCGATGCGTCGCCCCTCGAGGTCTCCCTCAAAGTGGTCGTCCACCCGATCGGCCAGGAGCCGTCGCTGCCGGTCGTTCACGTCGAGGACGGCATTCAAAATTTGGGGCTCGTAGTCGTTTTCCCGCCCGGTCCGGGCGAGGGCCTGCACGTCCTTCGGGAAGCAGCTGCCCCCAAAGCCAATGCCGGCGTACAGAAAGTGAGGACCGATCCGGTGGTCTTTGCTGATGCCGAGGCGAACCTTGTCGACGTTGGCACCGACCCGGTCGCACACCCTTGCGATCTCGTTCATAAAGGAGATGCGCGTGGCGAGGAGGGAGTTGGCCGCGTACTTGATCATCTCGGCCGAGCGCTCGTCCACGACCAGGATGGGATTCCCTTGCCGGACGAACGGCTCGTAGAGGCGCTTCATGATGCCGGCGGCCTTTTCGCTCGTCGTGCCCACGACGACACGATCCGGCTTCATGAAGTCGTCCACGGCCGCCCCTTCCCGCAAGAACTCCGGGTTCGAGACCACGTCCACGTCTTCCCCCAATTCGAGGCCCCGGTCTTCCATGAGGCCCTGGACACGGTCGGCCGTCCCGACGGGAACCGTGCTCTTGTTCACGACCACCCGATAGTTCTGCTCGTCCTCCGCGGCGAGAAGATCCGCGACGTCGCCCGCCGCCTGCATGACGTACTTCAGGTCCGCAGAGCCGTCTTCTCCCGGCGGCGTGGGAAGGGCCATAAAGATGACGTCGGCCTTCGACACGGCCTCTTCGAGATTCGTCGTAAAGTGAAGACGACCTTCGTCCCGGTTACGGGCGAAGTAGTGATCGAGGTCGGGTTCGTAAATGGGCAGCTCGCCCGACCGCAGCATTTCGACCTTTTCTTCGTCGATATCGACGCAGGTGACCTGGTTTCCCATCTCTGAAAAACAGGTCCCACTAACGAGGCCTACGTAGCCGGTTCCAACAATGGCGATGTTCATTTCGTGCTAACGTTGCGTGTGAATAATGGACGTGCAGAGTCGAAGCAGGATAGAAAGGCCGATGCCTGTGCGTCGTCGACCCTCACAGGATCGACAGAATATTTGTAGACGGCACAGGAGTGGCTCAATCTTCCCAGTCGGCAGCGCTGGAAGTCAGGCGCAACTCAA
>CAYXAD010000186.1:0-7091 GCA_964462965.1 uncultured Salinivenus sp. | reverse complement strand
GGCGTCGACGGCGTCCGCATCGACCACATCGACGGCCTCTTCGATCCGCACGAATATCTCAACCGCCTGGACGACCTCGGGGCCGACCACATCTGGGTGGAAAAAATTCTGGCGTCCGGAGAGACCCTGCCCGAAGGGTGGCCCGTCGAAGGATCGACGGGGTATAGCTTCCTGAATGATGTGATGGGGGTCCTCCTGCATCGAGACGGAGAAGAACTGCTCCGACGCACCTATCGGCGGATGGTGCCAGAGGCCTCGACGTTCGAGGAGATCGTGTACCGAAGCAAGATGCACGTCCTCAAGCAGACGTTGTCCAGCGAGATGACACGGCTGGCCTACGAGCTCGATCGTCTCTCCGAGGCCGACTATCACACGCGGGATGTCACGCTCCTCGCCCTGCGAGAGGCCCTCGAGGACGTGGTCGCCGCCCTCGACCGGTACCGGACCTACCTTCCCTACGATCCCGACAAAGCGGAGGAGGTGATCGAGGAAGCCATTCACCGGGCCCTGCAACGCAACCCGGCCACCGATCCGACCGTCTTCGACTTCGTCTCTAGGGCCATCCTGGGCGACCTGCGAGAGGAGCTCAGCGACGACCAACGGTCCTGGGTGGGGCGCCTGCAGCAGTATACGGGCCCGGTGGCGGCCAAGGGCATCGAAGACACGGCGCTGTACCGCTACGTGCCCCTCGCCGCCCTCAACGAGGTCGGCGGCGAACCCGATACGTTCGGCCTGCACGATCACGCGTTTCACGCCCACAACCGATTCCGGGCGCGGCAGTACCCGAACGAACTCATCACCACTGCCACGCACGATCACAAGCGCGGGGCGGACACCCGCATGCGCCTCATTGCCCTCGCCGAGATGCCGGAGCGGTGGGCCGAGGTGGTTCAGGAGCTCGAAGCAATCGGCGAGAAACACCGCGGCCGCCACGGTCCGTCTCCCAAAGACGAATATCTCTTCTTTCAGACCCTGGCAGCCCTCTGGACCGACGCACACGGAACGCCGCGGGACACCGACGCTCGCGCGGCTCTGGTCGAGCGCCTCGGTCCGTATATGGAAAAGGCGGCCCGGGAAGCCAAAGAACAGACGAGCTGGATCAACCCGAACACCGACTACGAGGAGGACCTGCAGGCGTTCGTGCACGGAGTTACGACGGATCCCGATACGCCTCGGGTGCTCGACGAGTTTGCCCGTCGGCTCGCGGAGGCCGGCTTTGCCAATCGGCTCAGTCAACTGGTCCTCAAGTGCACGGCGCCGGGCCTTCCGGACGTCTACCGCGGCACCGAACTGGCCGACTTGTCTCTCGTCGACCCAGACAACCGGCGCCCCGTCGACTGGACCCACCGAAAAAGCGTTCTCGACGACCTGAATGGGCTCCTCGAGTCCCCCACCGTCGAGGGCGTGCAGGAGCTGTTCGACGCTCAAGATCCGCGGGCGTACCTGTACGTGACGGCGCGCCTCTTGCGATGGCGGCGCGACCATCCCGCGGTCGTCGACAGCGCCCAGTATTCGGGGCTCGAGCCCGAGGGCGACGCGGCGGACGACTGGATTGCCTTTGCCCGATGGGACGGAGAGGAAACGGATCCCGACGCCGCCCTCCTCACTCTCGTGGCCCGCAATCCGGTGTCCCGCCCTCCCGAAGCGGACGCCACATTTCCCCTGCTCGAGGGCCTCGCACACCGGTCGTGGACCGATCTCCTATCGGGAGTATCTCTAGATCTGGGGGACGCCCTCGACGTAGAAGCTCTCCCTCTCCGTCAAGCAGCCGTGCTGGTGATGACGAGGGATGGAGGGCCCCTGCTTGGGGAATGAAGGCCTTTTGCAAAGTGCTGGCTCGTCTGAGTGATGGAGGGTACGATCAACGGCCTCCTTTCCCTACATTAAATGTACGGCCTCTCCCCGAACAGTCCCTCGCCCCCTCGATTCCTGCTCACATCCCGGTTGCCGACCCGCCCCTCCCGGGCACGACTGGCGCCTTCGCTCGTAGTTTCTCTGTGCTCATTCTGCAAACAACCGCAGTCGCATTCGTGAACATCTACGCCGTCATCATCCTTACGGCCCTATTGGCCGAATTTGCACTAAACGTCGTCTCGGATCTACTCAACCTCCGACACCTGAAGCCGGAGCTGCCGGAGGAGTTCAGAGACACCTTCGACGAGGCCGAGTACGAGAAGGCACAAGACTACACCCGAACCCGCACCCGCTTCGGGCTCCTCTCCTCCACCTTCGGGCTCGGCGTGCTCCTGGTCTTCTGGTTTGCCGGGGGCTTTGAATGGCTCGACACAGTGGTCCGCGGGTGGGAGCTCGGCCCCATTCTCACCGGACTGTGCTACATCGGCCTCCTCGTGCTGGGCCGGGGACTGCTGTCTCTTCCCTTCTCGATCTATTCGACCTTCGTGATCGAGGAGCGCTTCGGGTTCAACGAAACTACGCCGAAAACCTTCGCCCTCGACCTCCTCAAGAGCCTTGCGCTCGGGATTGCCATCGGAGGGCCCCTGCTGGCCGCCATCCTCTGGTTCTTCCAGGCCACCGGCCCCTACGGCTGGGTGTACGCCTGGATCGCGGTGACGGCCGTGATGTTGCTCCTCCAGTTCTTCGCGCCCCGCTACCTGATGCCGATCTTCAATGACTTCGAGCCCCTCGAGGAGGGCGACCTTCGAAGCGCCATCCTCAGCTACGCCGACAGCGTCGACTTCCCCGTAAACGAGGTCTACCTGATGGACGGATCTCGGCGCTCGAACAAGGCCAATGCGTTCTTCACCGGCTTCGGCACCAATCGACGCATCGTCCTCTTCGACACGCTCGTGGACCAGCTGTCGGTGGACGAACTGCTCACGGTCGTCGCCCACGAGATGGGCCACTACAAGCTGCATCACATTCCCCAACGGATTGCCATTACCGTCGTCCATACGGGGGCTCTCTTCCTGCTGCTGTCCATCTTCCTGCAAGTCGACGGACTGTTTGAGGCCTTCTACGTGAACGACCCGGCCGTATACACGGGCCTCATCTTCTTCGGCCTCCTGTATTCGCCCGCGGACCTGCTGCTGTCCATCCCGCTGAATGCGTGGTCCCGCCACCACGAATTCCAGGCCGACCGCTTTGCCGTCGAAACGACTGGGCGCCCCGAAACGCTCGTCGACGGGCTCAAAGGACTCGCCGAGACGAACCTCTCCAATCTGACGCCGCACCCGCTCACAGTGACGCTGAACTACTCCCATCCGCCCCTCCTCGAACGCATCGAGGCCATTCGCGAGGTGCCCGCCGCCCAGTCGCAGCCGGCGTGAGACCTGCTCGGTTCCCGTCGTTGATGGGAAAAAGCGGAGCGAACGTCCGTTCCAGCCCAACCTTTTCACCATTCGGAGGGATGACCGGCCGGTCGTCCCTACGGTTCTACAATGGGCCTCATTGAGGCGGTGTCTTGACAAGCTCAGCAGACCCTCCAAAAGAACAAGAGAGAGGAGGACTGTCTAGAAGACATCTTTGCAGAATCCCGTCTGTAGGGTGCAGTGCCCATGCGTCCCTCCCTCTCAGGCGACGTGCTCCGCCTCTTCGGCCAAGGGGAGACAAATCCAGAAGGTCGTGCCCTCCCCTTCCTCCGTGTCGAAGCCGATCTCTCCTCCGAGCTCTTCGACGCCCTTCTGGGCAATAGCCAGTCCGAGTCCGGTCCCACTGGTCTTTGTCGAGAAGTTGGGCTGGAAGATCTTGTCCTGCTGGTCCGGCGGAATGCCACTGCCATTGTCGATCACTTCACTTCGCACGCCGGCGCCTCCCTCAGGGGCCTCCGTCGGTCGGGTCGTGACCTGTATGCGTCCCTCCCGATCGTCCGGAATGGCCTGCACGGCATTCTTGAGGAGATTGATGTAGATGCGGCGCAATTCCTCACGGTCTGCTTCTACAATCAGGGGCCCTTCGGCGAGGTCGATCTCAATGGAGTGCTGTCCGGCCCTCTCTTCCTCCATGAGCCGCACCGCCTCCCGAATCACCTCGTTGATATCGAGGGGTTCCAGAACCCGGGTGGGCATGCGAGCAAATGTCGAGAACTCGTCTGCAATACGGACGAGCGATTCGATTTGCTCGATGAGGGTGCCTGTAATTCGGTCGAAGAGCTCGGCAAACTTTGACTCGTCCGACGCCCCATCCGTGCGCTTGAAGGCCCGGCGGAGATGCTGGATGGACAGCTTCATGGGGGTGAGCGGATTTTTAATCTCGTGCGCCACTTGTCGCGCCATCTCGCGCCACGCAACTTCCCGCTCCTGCTGGGCCAGCTTGCGCCGGCTCTCCGCGAGCTGGGCCCGCATCTCATTGAAGGTCTGCACGAGATCCCCAATCTCGTCCCGTGTAGTGACCGGCAATTCGCGAGCAAAGCGCCCTTCCCCGACCGCTTCGAGCCCTTCTCGGAGCTGGGCGATGGGCTGAGCAAGGGCATTGGCCAACACCACAGCCGTAAGGATGACTACGATGACCAGTAGGAGCAACGCCCCAAACAGGTAGGCCAGGGTTCGAGCCTGTTCCTCCTGAACCCGTTCTTGCTGTGCAAGGGTCGGAACGCCGACGACGACCTGCGGGCGCCCCTCGGCATCGACCAGCGCCTGGTATCCGACCATGTACTCGAACTGGCCGACCGCCGCCTCGGCCGTCGTAAACCGATAGGCCTCGTCGTACAGTTCGTGGTGGACCTCTCCGGGCAACCGTTCGTCAATGAGGCCGTCCCGCACGAGTCGAGGCTGGCTGGTCCTGGTGAGCTGCTCATCCTGAAAGAGCCGCAGCTCAAACCCGACCTGATCAGAAAGAGAATCGACGTCCATCCGTGCAGCCACCTGCCACAGTCGTTCGTCGGGCCCGGCCTCCAGGGCCAGCGTCTCCTCGACCCGTGTTAGGCGTTCCTGCAGACGCCGCTCCTGGATCCGCTCGTTCTCGCCGGTCACGACCTGAACGCCCACAACCCCGACGGCCACCATCGATACGATGCCCACTACGAGGAAGGCATTCAGCACCTTGTCTCGAAACTGAACGCGACGCGCCGGCAGACACCCGCGTCGATAGCGCACGTAAAGCCCAAGCAGATAGACGAGGAGCCCCACGCAGAGCCCAGCCACCGTCAGCCGAAGGAGGTAATAGAGGTGATCGAAGGCAAGAATGGCGGGAATTCGTACGGCCACCGTCGAGGTCGTCGCGTCGGTCTCCGGGCGAAAGCGATGGTAATAGGTGAGAAACTGGCGCTCTCGCTCCGTTTCGTACCGCCAAAGCGAAGCCCCTTCGAAGTCGGTCTGTTCGGCGAGCTGTAGCTGAGTGCGCTCGAAGCTCCGGCCAAAACTCCGCACCAGGGTCCCATTGCGAAACTCAGCCAGGGAAAGCTCGGCGTAAAGGTCCCCAAAGGAGCCATCCGGGAGGAGAACGCGAGGCACGCCCGGCCCAGAGCCCGGAAGAATGGATCGCGGCTCGGCCCGAACCAGCGCCCACACCTCGTCGCCGTCTGAACTCGTAAGGCGATGGAGCCCCACATAGCGGAACTGATCGGCCTCCGATCGCTCCCCGAGGCGCCCCCCGGGAATCTGTTCTACCAGGATGCCCGAAGAGACGTCATAGCGAGGACGCAGGGTTGAAAACGCAACCCGATCGGCCCGAATCGTGGCAACCTGTGCCCTCTCCTCTCTGGGCGTATATCGCCGCAGAACGGTTCCTTCTCCATCGAGCAGCGTAAGACTCGTTTCGTAGGTCGTGAGAGAGGCGAGCAGCGACTGACGAACGAGCCGATTGGCAATCGAATCCAGCGGTGCCCTCGACGACGGCACCTCTCCTTCGAGGGCAGGCACAAGCTCCTGCATGGACGCCCGAAGGACCTGCTGTATCGAATAGAGCACGCGGGGGTCCCCCCCTTCCTCGAACGATCGGGCCGCATTGACCATGTGCTCACGCCGCTGTGCGTCCATGCCCGTGTACAGCAAGGGATACAGCAGCAGGGTCCCCCCAAACAGGAGGACCAAGAGTCCCCGAAGGGTGAGCACCTCCGTGCCTTCCACCGACCGGAGGAGCCCGTAGAGGCTGGCTGCAGTCCCGAGGCCGAGGGCCCCCAGCAGATAGGGCAAGGGAACCATCGACTGCACGTCGGTCCCGAGATACAGGACCGCTACAATGCCTCCGCCGAGCAGGAGCCCTCCGGCGATCCCCGCACCGCGCGGCCACTGAACGGGACGATGACGAGCAAGGAGGTAAAGAGCGATCCACGACCCTGCGAGGCCGAGGAGCGCCCCTGCAGTCACCAGCAGAAACAGCCCACACAACACCCCAAGCACGAGCGGCTCCGGCAAAAGGCCCGTCCGGGAAAAGAAGTCGAGCGTGCTGTCGAGGACCGCTCGGCGCACGATGTACGCCAGCAGGACGATGCCGCCAATATTCCCGCCCACGAGCAGGAAGGCCGTCCCCCCAAACCGCCACCACGAGGGCGCAGGCGGAGACGACGTTCGAAAGACCGATCCCAGTTCAGAGAGGGACCCGACCTGCAACCGGTACAGGCGGGCCAGGTGAAGCATTCCGACGGCCAAAAGGGCGACCCAGAGGCCGGTGAGGAGCAGGTCCCCAATGGACTGAAAGATTCCTCCTCCGATGGGCGAAGCAAAGTGAGTCGGGTCGAAGAGAGGAGCCAGGCCTGTGCCGGGAACGACCCATCGGCTGGGGACGTCGAGTGCGAGCAGAGCGTACCGGCTCCCCACCAACAATACGCCCACTACAGCAAACCGCCACGCGGCCGCAGTCCGTGCCTTCGGCAGTCGTCGAACGCCCTCGCGTCGTGACAGCCGAAGATACCAGTATGCGGCCAGTCCCACACACCAGAGAGTCAACAGGGTCAGCCAGGCGGCCAGGAAGTCGTCATAGAACGCAGCGGTCCGTTCCACGAGGCGCTCGGGCGAGGGGGGATCGACGGTGACAAAACCGAGGACATTTCCTTGCACTCCTTGAAGCGCACGGCTTCTCGACTCTTCGGCAGGGGACGACGACCAACGGACCTGGATCGATTCTCCCGTCTCTTGCTCCCACTCCTCTTCCAGGCGAAAGCCCCGGACGTAGCGGTTCTGGATGGACGGCTGATA
>CAYXAD010000185.1:0-7148 GCA_964462965.1 uncultured Salinivenus sp. | reverse complement strand
GCGTCATCGAGAACCAGCGGCCGTACTTCTCCACCTTGCCGTGAAAGGCCACCCGGTCGCCCTCCTCGAAGGCTTTCCGCACCCACCAGATCCCCTGGAACCACGTGCACTTCATGCGCCCCCCCTGCTCCCCCTCCAGAATGAGCTCGAATCGCTTCTGGTTGTTGCCGGGGACGATGTCCTTCGACCGAACTGTGCCGACGACCGTCACGGGATCGGGCCCCTCCTTGAGCCGGCGCACGGGGGTGACGGTGGTCCGGTCGAGGTACCGGCGGGGATAGAAGTGCAGCAGATCGCGCACCGTTTCTACGCCGTGCTGCTCCTTCCAAACCGCCGCCCGCTTCTCGCCGACGCCTTTTACGTAGCGGACGTCCTGTTGGAGAAAGTCGTCACTCATGATGGCATCAAATCTCTCAACGCTTGAGCCCTCCCACACACATTTCTTACACATCCAATGTCGAAACTTTTTCGCTCCCACGCAACCGCCCGTGCGAACAAAGCCTGCTCACAAATCGATTGGGAGCGTCGGGTTTGACCAGTATGTTGAACGATGCGGAGACTCTCTTTGCTCTAATTGTTAACTTCGAGATTACTGGTTGCCGACATCTTTCTGCCATATTGTTGGATCACTTGCCGCGCATGACTCCATCCCCCACATGTCTAGCTCGTCACAGTCCTCTCGACGTTCGTTTCTCAAGCACCTCGGCCTTGCTGGCGCAGCATGGAGCGTTCCTTGGTCCAACGCCAAGGCCTCGACGTCTGGGCGCTCCGAGAACACAGTCGAGGTGACCGGCCGCGTCACCAGCCGGGGCAGCGGACTCGACGGTGTGCCCGTCACCGACGGAGCCTCCGTCGTGCAAACCGATCCGGACGGTCGCTTCCGGCTGCTTTCGTCTTCACGCCGTCCCTTCGTGTATCTCTCCGTTCCCGCCGGCTACCGACTTCCCACTCACGAGACGGGCACGGCGCGCTTCTACCGTTCCATCGACTCCGAAACCGACAACGCCCAAGAAATTCACTTCGAGCTCACCCCCCTCGAGCAAGAGGACGAACAGCACGCCTTCACCGTGCTGGCCGACCCTCAGACACAGACCGAGGCCGAGGTGGAGCAGTTTCAAAACGAGACGGTCCCCGACGTGCGAGAGACGGTCCGAGCCCTCGGGAATCAACCCGTCTTTGGTGTTGGATGCGGGGACCTCGTGTTCGACGACTTGTCGCTGTTCTCAGGATACGAGGAGGCCGTCCGACAGATGCGCATTCCCTTCGTCCAGGTCGTCGGCAACCACGACCTGAATTTCGAGGCCCACACCAATCCGGCCTCCACGACCACCTTCCGCCAGCACTTCGGCCCGTCCTACTTCTCGTTCGATCGCGGGGCGGTCCATTACGTGGTGCTCGACGACGTGTACTGGCCCGGAAGTGACGGCTTCGCGAGCGAGACCGACGACTACATCGGACATCTGGACGCCACCCAGCTCCGCTGGCTGGAACAGGATCTCTCGCTCGTCGAGGAGGGACGCCCCGTCGTGGTGTTTGCTCACATTCCGCCCCTCAGCACCCTCCACGAGCGCCACGAGGAGTCGAGCCCCGCGGTCCAGAACATGATCGTCAACCGGGAGGCCCTCTACGAGCTCCTGACGCCCTTCGACGCCCATATCATTACTGGACACACCCACGAAAACGAGCATCGCTACGAGGCCGGGCCGCACGAGCACGTGGTGGGAACCGCCTGTGGGGCCTGGTGGACCGGTCCGATCTGCTACGACGGAACGCCCAGCGGATACGCTGTCTACGAGGTGGACGGCGCATCCATCCGGTGGCGCTACAAAGCCACCGGTCGGGACGCCGACCACCAGCTGCGCCTGTATTCCGCCGGGGCCGACCCGGAGGCCCCCGACGAGTTCATTGCCAACGTGTGGGACGCCGACTCCGAGTGGTCGATCACCTGGTACGAAGACGGCATCCAGACCGGTCGGATGGCGCGGCGTGTCGGCATCGACCCGCAAGCGAAGGCACTCTATGACGGTGCAGATCAACCCGAAAAACATACCTGGGTCGAGCCGCAACCGACCCGCCACCTCTTCTACGCCCCGTTCAATGCCGACGCCAACCGGATTCGCGTCGAGGCGACGGACCGATTTGGCCGCACCTATTCGACCCCCCTGGATCCGAACGCAAAAGAGCCGGGAACGACGACCGGCTAACTCGATCGTCCCCATCTTTTTCACTCGCCGTTTTTCTTCCCCGTCCTGTTTCCCATGTCCCGCCCATTGCTTCTTTGGCTTTTTCCGGCCGCCCTTTTCCTCAGTCTCGTCGGATGTGCCGAATCGAAGTCGGTCCCCTCGGGCGAGGAGACCGACTCCTATACCGACACCACCCTGACCCGCATCGCCTTCGGCTCCTGCAACCGACAGGCTGAGCCGCAACCGCTCTGGACGCCCATCCGGGCGACCAATCCCGACCTCTGGATCTGGCTCGGAGACAACATCTACGCGGACACAGAGGACATGGCGGCCATGGACTCGATGTACACGCGCCAAAAGCAGCAGCCCGGGTACGAGTCCCTTCGAAATGAGGTCCCCGTGATTGGGACCTGGGACGACCACGACTACGGGGCCAACGATGCGGGCCGCTCGTATCCAAAGCGCGACAGCAGCCAGCAGCTCCTGCTCGACTTTCTGGACGTCCCCGACGACGATCCCCGACGACAGCGGAAGGGGGTCTACAGCGCTCACACGTATGGTTCTCCGGGCCGGCAGGTCAAGGTGATCCTCCTCGACACACGCTACCACCGGGATCCCATGACCCGGGATCCCATCTCCGAACAGCGATACTATCCGAATGACGAAGGAGACATTCTCGGGGAAAAGCAGTGGAACTGGCTTGAGAATCAACTCCGCACGAGTGAGGCCGACATCCACCTCATCGGGACCAGCATACAAGCCGTTCCCGAGCAGCATCCATGGGAAAAGTGGGCCAACTTTCCACAAGCCCACGAACGACTTTTCGACGTGATTCGCCGCAGCGAAGCCGCCGGTGTGGTTCTGCTCAGCGGGGATCGGCACATCGCCGAACTGTCTCGGACGGAGGAAGACGTACACTACCCCCTCCACGAGCTCACCGCCAGCGGCCTCACCCACCACGCTCCTCCACACGAAGAGCCCAACCGCCACCGGATCGGGTCGCTCGTCACGACCCTCAACTTCGGCCTCATTACTATTGACTGGGACGCCGATCCCGTAACTCTTCGCCTCGAGGTCCGTGACGAGAACAACGAATCGCGGATCGACCACACGATCCGCCTTCCGACCCTCCAACCGGACATGCCTAACTAACCCAGTATGCAGGTTTTCCTCCCCGCTCCTGGAAACGGCACGCGCTGATTATTTGCCTCCTCCGTTCCTTCCTGGCCCCTCCCGATACAGTAGGGCCGACCGGCCGGTCGTTCCTACGTCACGGTTGAAGCATGCACTGCCTAGAGAGTTCTCCTTCTGAAGCGTCTGGCGGTCGCTTCAGAGGAGAAGAAAAACATCCGCACGTCGGTTAACCAGGCCCCGTCGCTGTTCAGAAGCTTCATCCCTGCCGCACGAGCCAGTCGACGAGCAGACGGGCGTCGGCCACCCGCTCCCGGGCCGGTGCCTCTTGCTCAGACACCGGGTGGCCAAACGGCCGGTCGGGGGCATACAGGGACAGGATGGAGGGACCACTGAGCCCATCGAGGGCCTCCTGGCGATCCCGATCCCAGGACAGCTCAACTCGCTGGGCCAGACGCCGAAGGTCATGCGTCACGGGCGGAGGGTCCCCCGTTTGCCCCTGGAACACCCCTTTCAAGGCCTTTTCGACGGCCAGATGGGCCAGGACGGTCGCGTGAGCCGCAAAGTCTCCTCGCAGCAAATGCTCGGCGGCCTGCAGGTCCCGTTTGGCCTGCGCGATCCATGTGTCAGTGTCGAGGTCATGGGGCATCGTCAAGAGGAAACGGTACCAGGAGAGGAAGGAGGTTCCGCGGAGACACTGGGCGGATTCCGAAAGGCTGCCCAGGCGTCATCAAAGTCTGCCGTGTGTCGCTGTTGATGCCACCAGAGTCCCGCAACGAGATCAATCCCCCGAGTCCTGTGGGGCCAACCACGAGGCGACTCCAGAAAATTATTTCCCTGTACGGGACGGAGAAACGACTCCACCCTCTTCCATCTACTCCTTCACATCCACGGTCGCCGTAACGTCCGCCTCCTCCGTCTGGGGAACGACGACCTGGAGCGTCCCCTCTTCGAAGGGTGGAGCGACTTCATAGGTCTCCTCAAGGGGAACGAGTGCCATCGTACACATTCTGTCGGTGACATGTCGCACGACAGGGGTGAGTGTCAGTTGCCCTTCGGAACGCTCCTCCTCGATTCGATCGAGCGAGTAACAGCCATTAGGCCCGACGGTGCCCACTATATGGACCGACAGGGTGTCGGAAGGGGCAATGTGGGCAGGAACACCGAGGCTGTCCACATCGGCAACGAGATATTCAGTCTCCCCCTCTTCGGGCTGAGCACCGGTCGAGCAGCCAAATCCCAGGCCGGTGAACACCACAACGCTCACAAGAACGGCTGTACATGTGCGTCGGAAGAATCGTCCCATAGCGAAAAGGCTCGTTTGAGATCCAATGAGTACGCCGGCACGTCCCTTGGGGACGTCACCGCCAAAAAGTCGTTTCTCCAACACGTGATTCTGCTGCAGTGCCCAGTCCCTCTGGGGGACGCCTCCTCTTTTCACACAGGCTTGTTCGTCTCCTTTTCCAGTACAGGGGGGTACGCACCGCATACTGTCCGAAGGCGGCCCCGTCCATCAGTTTCACACATCATGTTTCACAGCTACTGCAGGCGCCTACCCGATCTCGACCCGATCTCCCCCTGCTGCGATGGACTCATAAATCGCCTCGATCACCTGCATGTCACGGAGACCTTCCTCGCCGGAGACGCGGGAGGTTTTGTCTTCCAAAACACACTCGGCAAAGGCATCCATCTGGCGGGCCTGCTGATTGACGTTCGGCAGATCCATGTCCCCTTCGTGGGTGGCTCCGTTGAGACCTCCGTAACTAAACGCTGGACGCAGCTCGAGCCACCCGCCCTCGGCTGCCGCCTGGAATCGGTTAAGGTATCCGTTGTAGGTCGTACTTCCATCGAGCACGGCTCCACTGGGAAACTCTAGCTGGAAAAAGATGGTCTCGTCGACCTCGTCGAAGACGTTCGGCCGCGTCGTGTATTCTTGGGCCGTGACAGCGGAGGGCTCCTCGCCGGTGACGTAGCGTCCGGCCTGGATCACGTAGATGCCCACGTCCACCAGCGCCCCGCCGCCGGCCATCTCTTTGTCGAGCCGCCACTGGATGTGCGGCGCATCGGTGCGTTCGTCACCGATGCGAAACCCGTGGCTTCCCTGCATAGTGGTTATCGAACCGGCCTCCTCTTGCTGCCCGATTTCCATGATCCGCTGATGATGGGGCGCAAAGTGGAGTCGGTATCCAATGGAGAGCTTGCGATCGTTGCGGTCACAGGCCTCAATCATGGCGCGACAGTCTTCGACGGATGTGGCCATGGGCTTTTCGCAGATGACGTGTTTGCCGGCCTCGGCTGCCCGGATCGTATACTCCGCGTGCATGGCGTTCGGCAACACCACGTAGACGATGTCGATGTCCTCATTGTCGGCAATCTGGTCGTAGGTTTCGTAGTCGTAGACATTCTTCTCGGGAAGGCCGTACTTCTGCTGCCAAGATCTCGCCTTGGCAGGGGTCCCCGTGACGACCCCAGTCAGCTCGCAGAGCTGCGTCTCTTGCAGGGCGGGGGCAAGCTGACCCGTCGCGTAGTTGCCCAGGCCCACAAGCGCGACGCCCAACGTCTGCTCAGAGCGAGAGACGCCCGACACGCTCCACGGAGCCACCGTGCTCGCCAGCATCGCCCCGCCCATTCCGCGTGAAAGTGTCTGGAGAAACTGTCGCCGGGAGGCCTGTGACGCTCGCGTCCGGGAGAAAGAAAACGGTGCACTCATGTCATCCGGTCGAATTGGCGATTCGTAGAGCAATGAAAGAGTCCTGAAGCCGCTAAGACGCAGTATGCTCTGCTTAGGAGGGAAAAAGGAGCACTCAGTAGAAAAACCCGTCCCTGAGAAGCCTCCTTGGACGCTCGTCTAAAAGAGAAACCCCACCCAAACCCCAAGAGCGGTGACGCCTCCCATGCCGAGTCCTAGGGAAACGTCTCCCCAGCCAAACGTGGCCCCTTTCCGCCACCCGCGCTCCCCAATGGTGACCAGCGCCACGGAAAAGCCGGCCGCGAGGGGCGGAACGTATCGCCCCTGCCAGCCCCATTGTCCTGCAACATTCGTCAATGCCCCGGCAAGCAACAAGGCAACGAGCAACAACAGCACCCAGAGGACCAGTTGTAGTCCTACGGAGAGGGATCGCGATCTAGCCGTCATGACAGAAGTAGGTGGTTCTGGAAACAACACTCTGGGGCATCCACTGATCCAGTCGTCGGTCTCCCCGTCTCTATGGTTCGATATAAGATATAAACGGGAACCAAACACGATAGGTCAATTCCCTGACCCTTTCTAAACGGTCTCCGCCGGAAGAGGATGTGAACGGAGGGCGCCCCTGTGCAGGGAGCCCCGAGAGGGCGAGTCACTCGCCACGTGTCATGAGTCACGAGTGGATGAGGAGCGAGTTATGAGTTGACGAGGAACGAGGGATGGGTTATGAGTAATGAGGGACGCCCGACCGAGCCCCGAACTATTCTGCATCACGTTGGAAAAGGAGCATTTAGAAACGGGAGCCAAATTGTTTTTTACCTCCTTGGTGTGGCCGATCCATCGGCTCACAGAGACATCCGTCAGGGTGCTGACGCTCCGCCGTGACCCACTCCCTTCGCACCTCTCTCACTCCGATCACGCTTTTCGGGCTCTTTGACGGATTACCACATCCTCAAGAGCCCGCGCCCTTATCACTTTCCACGTGGAAGGCGGTTCGCTTGTCGTTTTATACTTGTACTTCATGAAGCTCTCTACGCTCGACAGACGACTCTCTTCCGGTCTGCTGTATATGGTCGGGGCGGCGTTTTTCTTTAGCCTGATGACGCTCTTCATTAAACTCGTCGGGCAGCGGCTTCCCAGTCAGGAAA
>CAYXAD010000184.1:5125-7150 GCA_964462965.1 uncultured Salinivenus sp. | reverse complement strand
TTGCTGTCGACGAGGGCAGCCGTGCCCCGTTCCCGACATGTCCGCCGCCTCAACCGACCGAGCGCACGGGTGTTCAGCGGCGACTCCCCCGATTTGCCCGCAAATCGGTGGTGATTGTGTAAAAAATTGGCAACCCGCAGCTCTCCTTCACGCCCTCGGCTTCCGCGCCACCACTAAGAGGCCCGTTCCCTCCTCATTGTCGTGCGCCATGTCCGCAGCGTTGAGGACGAGACCGAGGGGCAACGCCGCCAAGTAGTAGAGCGGCAACACCACCAGCGAAGCCCACGTGGCCCCGAGCAGCTGCATCGGGTGTTTGATCAGCCAGCGCCACGCTTCGGCCCCGTAGGGCCCGTACGTGTAGAGTCCCTTGACCGGCTCCAGTCCGGCCGCTCGAAGCTTTTCGCTCAGCTCTGCTCGTCCGTATCCCTCCCGCACGTGTTCCCCGATAAAGCTCTCGTCCCCTTCGGCCTGCACGTCCGATCCCCCCCGGTCCGACGGGGTGTTGATGACGACGTGCCCCCCCGGGCGCAACACGCGCTCGAAGTGGCGGAAGACCGTCTCGTCCTCCGGAATGTGCTCCATCACGTCGACGGCCAGGATCAGGTCAAAGGGGCCCTCCGACTGCAGAGCCGTGAGGTCGTCGATCGCCCACGAGATCTGGTCGGCCTGCGGGGTCTGCTCCACGAACCGGCGGGCCCGTTCCAGATAGTCCTCCTTGACGTCCACGGCCCGAACCTCGGCGTTCGGGAAGGTCCGCGCCACGAAGTAGGCGTACTGACCAAAGCCCGTCCCTGCGTCGAGCACGCGTACCGGACGGTCCGACGGAAGGGCCCCGAGCAGGTGACGGATCTCCCGGCGCACGTACCAGGCACGCAGAAAAAGAAGATTGAGGAGGCCGTACAGAAGACGCTGCAACAAGGGATGCCGACTCGCCATCTCCCCGAGGCGGTCTTTGATGGGGTCGTATTTCATGCAAGCCTGTAGATTAGAACGAAAACTCGAAGCACTTTGCCCCCCTCTGACCGCCGACGGCGGTCCGCAGTCACCAGGGGTACAAACAGCAAATGCGGCCCTCCACAGCAGGGATGAATCACACCCGGCCGTCAAGAACGAACACTCCGGACGATCGAGACTACAGTCTGTATCCTGTAGGCCTGGATCTGTTCGTCATCGCGCGCCCATACCCACAATTCTCATGGAGACCATGACGCATACGGAAGCAGGTGTTACGATCGAACTCGTACAGGGAAACATCGTCAAGCAGGACGACGTGAACGCCATCGTCAATGCCGCCAACGCCCGACTCCGAACGGGCGGCGGGGTGGCCGGAGCCATCCACAGCGCAGCCGGCCCCGGCCTCACGGAGGAAACGCGCCCCCTCGCGCCCATCGAGCCGGGCGAGGCCGTCATTACCGGAGGACACAACCTTCCCAACGACCACGTCATCCACGTCCTCGGTCCCGTCTACGGCCGCGACGAACCCTCCGACGAGCTGCTGCGGGCCTGCTACGAACACGCCCTCGATCGGGCCGAAGAGAACGACGTCACCTCTGTGGCTTTTCCGGCCATCTCGACGGGCGCCTTTGGTTTTCCCATGGAGCCGGCCGCCCGAATTGCCATCGAGACGGTGCTCGATCGAGCGCCCACGCTCACTTCTGTCGATCACATCCGATTCGTCCTCTTCGACGAGGCGGCCTTCGAGGCTCACACGGAGGCCTTGGCCTCTCTACAGGAAGCGGGGACGTAGAAATCTCATAGGTGGGCTCTAGGTAATCCAAGTTGCGGGGTACAACTATTCTCTCGTGATGACGGCCGACCGCAGACGACGGACCGCTTCACAGTCTCGTTCTTCAGCGGCCGGCGGTCTGTGGTCCACCGTCTCGATAAAAAGAGCACGTAGGTCGCAACGTACGTTCCATAGGGGATCCGCGAGATCGTACGGAAGCTCTACAGTAGCAGAGGGGTTTTCTCGTCCTTCCTCGTTCCCACTACTTGCATTCGGTACTCCAATTGTCGTTCTTCGTC
>CAYXAD010000184.1:2429-5115 GCA_964462965.1 uncultured Salinivenus sp. | reverse complement strand
GTGCAAACAAGCTCTCGTGATGCCGACCGTCCGGGTGACTTCTTGAGAATCGCCCGAGGCACTACAACAGCCGAGAGTCTCTCCGTTCGTTCCTTGCTCTCGCTCCTTGCATTCGGTATTCCAATTGTCGTTCTTCGTCAGCCAAAGAGACGTTTCATCTTTAGACCCCAAACAAAAGAGGAGTATTGTTTCCCCGACCTAAACCTGTAGACGTACAGGGCCCCCATTCAGAAGTACAAAACAGTACCACCATGTCCAACGATCTTTCCCGTCGAGCCTTCCTCGAAACCACGGCAAAAGCAGGAGCCGCCGCTTCCCTCCCGCTGATCGTGCCACGCAGCGTCCTGGGAGGGACGGGCTACCAAGCCCCCAGCGACACCGTCAACATCGCGGCCATCGGGGTCGGTGGAGTAGGAGGCGGCAACGTCAATGCCGTCGCCGAGTCCGAGAACGTCGTTGCCTTCGCCGACGTCGACCACGACTACGCCTCCGATGCCTTCGCAGAGCACCCGGACGCGGCCACGTATTACGACTACCGCCGAATGTTCGACGAGATGGGGGATCAGATCGACGGGGTCATCATTGCGACCCCCGACCACACCCACGCCAAAATCACGGCCGACGCCATGCGTCGCGGCATCCACGTCTACACCCAAAAACCGCTGACCTGGTCGGTGGCCGAAGCACGCCATCTTCGCCGGCTCGCGGCCGAATCGGACGTGGTCACGCAGATGGGGAACCAGGGGCACTCCAGCAACGATGCTCGGCTCGTGAACGAATACATTCGTAGCGGAGCCATCGGGACCGTGCAGAAGGTCCACGTATGGACGAATCGTCCCATCTGGCCGCAGGGCACGGAGATGCCCGAGAGTATCCAACGCGTCCCGGATCAACTGAAGTGGGACCTGTTCCTGGGCCCTGCCCCGGACGAGCCTTTCCACGAAGACTTTCACCCCTTCAGCTGGCGTGGCTGGGTGGAATGGGGAACCGGTGCCCTGGGCGACATGGGCGCCCATCTGATCGACCATCCCTACTGGGCGCTGGAGCTGGATGCGCCGGAGACGGTGCAGACGCGCTCCTCCTTCTTCAATGAGGCGAGTTGGCCGCAGGCCACCACCACGTACTACCACTTCCCCGCGCGCGGCGAGCACCCCCCCGTGGAGATGATCTGGTACGACGGCGGCTTGCGACCGGAACGCCCCGACGCCCTTCCCGATGACGAGCGTCTTCCGCCCAGCGGCGGGGTGCTCTTCGTGGGCGAAGACGGGCTTCTCCTGCACGAGACCTACGGCAGCAATCCGCGCATTCTGCCCACCGAGAAGGCCGACCAGTTGGACGAGCCGCCCCAGCAGTTCGAGCGCGTGGAAGACGAGAACCACGAGATGAACTGGGTACGGGCCATCAAAGGAGAGACGGAAGCAACCTCGGACTTCGAGTATGCCTCGCGCCTTACGGAAACCATGTTGCTGGGGCTCGTCTCCCTGCGGGCGGGCAACCGCAAGCTTCGCTGGGATGCGGAGGCGGGAACCGTCACGAACGTGTCGGACGCCAACCAGTACTTGGCTCGCCAAACCCCCCGCGAGCCGTGGGCCCTGGAGGGAGCGCAGGACACCATCGAAGCAGCGATGCAGAGGGAATAGGTTTCTGTCTGTACCTTGAACCTAGGGTCTCGACGGATCCCTGAAAGCCTCCGACCGAGCGAAGGAAGCACTGGAGAGAGCAGCCCCTCTCCGTTCTGTCTCTTAAAATGGAGAATGCCGCCGTCCCGATTCGCAGGGTCGAACGCTGCCTCTGCTGCTCAGGTTGAGCGACCCGCCGGGGTCTTTTCTTCTCCCCTCGCGGCTGCGGAGCTCCTGATTTCGTGCCTCCACCTGCGACGGGTCCGACGATCCGCTGAGGCCCTGTTCCCTCTCTGCTCGACCCGGCCTTTTCCTCGCATTCTCTGGGTGCACAATTGGCCGTCGTCTCTCCAGCGTCTCGCAAACTGGGGCTCCAATAGAATGTCTCAACCGCTCGTCCACCACGAATCCTTTCGCGTCCGCCCCCACGAGGTTACGCCGGCTGGCACCGCCTCGGTGCTCGCCCTGGGCACCTATCTTCAGGAGGCCGCCGGTCACCACGCCGAGGCCTTGGGGGTGTCGATGCAATCCCTCCAGGCCGAAAACCAGGCCTGGGTGCTGGCCCACCTTCGGATGACCCTCGACGGGCTGCCCGAATGGAAAGACGAGGTCACGATCGAGACGTGGCCCTCGGGGCTGGACCGGCTCTACGCCACGCGCGAGTTCGTCCTGCACGCCAACGGGAGCCCCTTCGCCCGGGCCACGAGTGCCTGGCTCGTCCTCGACACCGAGGCGCGCCGGCCCCGACGGCCCCCGCGCATGCTCTACGACATCGAGACGCCGGACCGTCCGCCGACGCTGTCCCACGACTGGGACGACCTGTCCGCTCCCGACCGCACTGATTACGCCTGCTCGTTCGACGTGCGGTACCACGACCTCGACGTGAATCGCCACGTGAACAACGTCAACTACCTCGAATGGGCCCTCGAAACGCTCCCGCCCGACCTCCTCGACACCCATCGGTGCGCGGCGCTCTCCCTCCAGTTCAAGGCCGAGGCCACGACTAATGATACAGTCCGCGCCGCCGCACAGGTCGACGAGACAGACCGCGAACTCACGGTGCGTCA
>CAYXAD010000184.1:0-2329 GCA_964462965.1 uncultured Salinivenus sp. | reverse complement strand
CTCGCCGGCATCTGAATGGGCTCGTGGTCCTCAAAGAAGGAGATGTCCGCGTCGGACACGGCCTGGCGGTACGTCGGCCACGCCTCCTCGAAGAACTGGTTCACCTCGTCGAGGAACGTCTCCAGCCGGTTCTCCGCCTGCTCGACGGCGCGGCGGTCGGACTGTCCCGGCGACCGGACGCTCGATCCGAGGAAGAAACTGGCCTGTCCGAGCTTGGCGCTCACGATGGAGGGGTCGCGCCGAATGCCCTGCACGTCCTTGCCCTCGATGGCCTCCATCAGGGTCTGGATCGAGTCGCGCATGGCCCGGGCGCGCTCCTTGGCGGTGGCTGCGGCCTCGTCGTCACGATCCTCGAGCAGGTCGTCGATCTGCTGGGTCGTCCGTCGCGCTTTTCGTAGACGGTCGGCGGCTTGCGTGGCCGTCTCGGTGGCTGCCATCAGCCGGTCGTAGAGCGCCTGCTTGGCGTCTCGGTCGGGATTCACCTCGACGCGGGGATCTTCGTGGACGGTGACGGTGGTGGAGTCGACGTGATCGCCGTAGGTGTAGCGGACCGTGTAGGTGCCGGGGCGAACCTCGGGCCCGGCGGGCTCCACGTCCCGCTGTTCGGCCTCCTCTTTCGACGTGGTCGGGCTACGTACGCCCTTGCGCCGGAGCCCCCACGTCGTGCGGTTGACGCCCGCCTCGGCGGGGCCCTCGATCGTACGGATGACGTCGCCCTCGTCGACGATCTCGATGGTCACTTGGTCGGGGGCCCCTTCTTGGGGAGAACTCTCTTGTTCAGACGCGCCGCGGCGCGTCTCTTCTTCCTCCTCCCCTTCCTCACCACCGTTCTGTTCGGGTGGCGTCACGAGATAGGTGAGGCGGGCCCCGGAGGGCCGATTTTCGCCCTCAAAGATGGCGTCGCCCGTGAAGCGGACGCCGGCCGCCTCATTCTCGATGGCCAAATAGGCATCGGGGGTTTCAAACGCCCGTAGCGAATCCTCCAGGATGCCGGGCCCCTCCCGGGCCAGTGTGCGCAGCGGTCGAATGTCGTCGAGCACGTAGGCCGAGCGACCGAACGTGCCGATGACGAGATCCGCTTCGCGCTCCTGGATGGCCAGATCCATCGTGGAGGCCGTCGGGTAGCCGTGGGTCCACTCGTTCCAGGTCTCCCCCTGATCGATGCTCACGTAGAGCCCGAGCTCAGTGCCCAGGAACATGAGATTGGGCTCTTCGGGGTCCTGGATGAACGAGAGCGCGTAGCCCTCGACGTCGTCGGGGCCGGCGAGGCGGGTCCAGCTCTCGCCGTAGTCGGTAGTGCGGTAGACGTAGGGGGTCCAGTCGTTGCGGCGGTGGTTGTCGAACACGACGACGGCCTCCCCCGCCTGATGCGGCGACGGCTTCACCTGCGCCACCCAGGTGCCCTCCGGCACGCCCTCGATGTTGTCCACCACGTTGGTCCACGAGTCGCCCCCGTCGCGGGTCACCTGCACATTGCCGTCGTCCGTGCCGGCCCAGATGACGCCCTCCTCGACGGGGCTCGGGCCAATGGCCACGATGGTCGTATAGTTCTCGGCTTCGGTGACATCGTAGGTGAGCCCGCCGCTCTCGAGCTGTCGCTGCTTTTCCGGGTCGTCGGTCGTCAGGTCCGGCGAGATGATGTCCCAGCTCTGCCCGCGGTCGGGGCTCCGGTGGAGGTACTGACTGCCGTAGTAGACGGTCGCCGGATCGTGGGGGCTCTGGGCGATGGCGGCGTCCCAGTTAAAGCGGAGCTCCTCGCCCTCGGGATGCTGCGGCTGGATGAGCTCGCTCTGGCCGGTGTTCACGTCCCACCGGTAGAGGCTGCCGCCCTGCGACATGGCGTAGCCCTTCGTGTTGTCTTCCGGGTCGGGCACCACGTCGAAGCCGTCCCCGAAGGCCACCTCTTCCCAGTATCCATTGCGGATGCCCCCGTCGCGCCACACGTAGGCCGGGCCGCGCCAGGAGCCGTTGTCCTGCATGCCGCCGTACACGTGGTAGGGAATGTCGTCGTCGACGTTGATGTGGTAAAACTGGGCCACCGGCAGGTTTTCGACGTGGCGCCACGTCTCGCCCCGATCCCGGCTGATGGCCAGGCCCCCGTCGTTGCCGTCGAGAATGAAGGTCGGGTCGTCCGGATGAATCCACCACGCGTGATGGTCCGGATGGATGTCGCTGTACGGAATGAGGGTGTCGAACGACTCTCCCCCGTCCTCACTTACCGTGACGACGCCGTGGATGCTGTACAGGCGGTTCTTGTTTTTAGTATCTACGTAGATGTCGGCGTAGTAGAACGGTCGGCCGCCGATCTCGTCCATGTCGTCGTTCATCA
>CAYXAD010000183.1:0-7225 GCA_964462965.1 uncultured Salinivenus sp. | reverse complement strand
GCCACGCCTTCTGCAGGCTCTCGTTGAACGTCCGGCCGATGGACATGACCTCGCCCACCGCCTTCATCTGCGTGGTCAGTTCCTCGTCCACTCCCTCGAACTTGTCGAAGTTGAAGCGAGGAATCTTCGTGACCACGTAGTCGAGCGACGGCTCGAAGCAGGCGCTCGTGTCCCCCGTGATCTCGTTGGGGAGCTCGTCGAGCGTGTAGCCGATGGCCAGCTTCGAGGCCACCTTCGCAATGGGGTATCCCGTGGCCTTCGACGCCAGCGCCGAGGAGCGGCTGACGCGCGGGTTGATCTCGATGACGATCATGCGGCCCGTCCCCGGCTCGAAGGCAAACTGAATGTTGCATCCGCCGGCGAAGGTCCCGATCGAGTTCATCGCCTTGATGGCCGCGTCGCGCATCCGCTGGAACTGCTTGTCCGTCAGCGTCTGCTGCGGAGCCACCGTTACCGAGTCGCCCGTATGGACCCCCATCGGCGTCACGTTCTCGATGGAGGCAATGATGATGACGTTGTCGTTGGGGTCCCGCAGGAGCTCCAGCTCGTATTCCTTCCAGCCAAACAGGCACTCGTCGATGAGCACCTGATGAGCCGGGGACAGCTCGAGTCCTCGGGTTACCATTTCTTCGAACTGATCGGCCGACCAGACAATGCCTCCGCCCGAGCCGCCGAGCGTATAGGACGGCCGAATCACGACGGGCAAACCGCCGAGCTCCTGAGTGATTTCTTTGGCCTCCAGCAAACTCTTGGCCGTATTGCTCCGAGACTGATCCAGTCCAATCTCGTCCATCAGGTCCCGAAACTCCTGGCGGTCCTCCGTAATCTGGACGGTGTCGATGTCGACCCCAATGACCTCAATGCCTTCTTCTTCCCAGAATCCATCTTCCTTGAGGTCCTGGGCCACATTCAGGCCCGTCTGCCCTCCCATCGTAGGGAGGACGGCGTCCGGTTCCTCCTCACGGGCAATCTGCGCGATGGAGGACGGCGTCAATTCTCGCAAATACACCTCGTCGGCCATCATCGGATCGGTCATGATGGTGGCCGGATTGGAATTCACAAGAATGACCCGGTACCCCTCATCCATGAGGGCTCGTGCCGCCTGGCTGCCCGAGTAGTCAAACTCGCACGCCTGGCCAATCACAATCGGGCCGGAGCCAATCAGAAGAATGGTCTCGATGTCGGTACGTCTAGGCATCGGTTATCGACTCGAACGGTGATGCATTCGTTGTATGATGAAAGACTTCATCCTCTCTCCTCTCCTTCCGGCGTGGGCCGCTGAAAGATCACGGGAATGAACGCGGTCGCAGGAATCGTAGCGCCCTTCCGGCGTGCGGGCTCAAATCGCAACTGCTGTACGACACGACGCGCCTCCCCTTCTAACAAATAGTGTCCCCCTTCCGCAATCCGAACCCGCGTGGGCCATCCGCGAGCGGTCAGCCGACACCGTACCCAAATGACCCCTACGGCCCCTTCTTCTCGCGCTTGCTCCGGGTATTCCTGCTCTGCTTCGAGGGCCTCATACCCTCCGATAATCCGGGGCAGCTGATCGAATTTCCCGTTATTCATCACGTGAACCCGCCGATCGACGTCCGCCCCAATAGGAGCCGTCGATTGACAACCGACCCCTCCCATCAGGCCAAGGATCAGAAGGATCTGTATCAGAATGTCGCCCCGCATGGTGATCATAACCCGGTTGAAAAATTCAGGACCCGAGAACTGCTAGGCTGCCGCCTGCAAGGAGGCCGGTTGCTCAGGAACCGACACGTCGCGCTCTTCGGCAACCATGTCCATAAAGGTGTCAAAGTGATAGTGACTGTCGTGCGGACCGGGCGACGCCTCGGGGTGATACTGGAGAGAGATTCCGGCAAAACTCTTGAAGCGGAGCCCCTCCACAGTATCGTCATTGAGGTTCATGTGTGTCACACGAGCCACCGAGGAATCGATGGACGATTCGTCGACGGCAAATCCGTGATTTTGGGTCGTCACCTCCACACGCTCAGTATCCAGGTTCTTCACTGGATGGTTGGCCCCTCGGTGCCCTACGAACATCTTGTACACGTCGAAGCCCTGAGCAAGCGCCATGAGCTGGTGTCCGAGGCAAATTCCAAAGAGGGGCAGCCCGGTCTCTTGTGCCCGGCTCACCCGCTCGACCGCCTCGGGCATGGCTCGGGGATCTCCGGGCCCGTTCGAGAAAAAGAGCCCATCCGGCTCCCACGCCAGCACGTCGTCGAGGGGCGTATCGCCCGGCACGACTCGGACCGTGCATCCTCGATCGCGGAAGGAGCGCAGGATGTTCTTCTTGACCCCAAAGTCGTAGACGGCAATTCGGGGCCCTTTCCCCTCACAAAAAGTATGCGGAGATTCCGTCGTCACCTTGGACGCCAGCTCGAGCCCCTCCATACTGGGCCAGTCGCGGGCCCGCTCTACCAGCGTCTCGTCATCGAGTTCATCCGAAGAAATGACCGCGTTCATGACGCCTTTGTCCCGGATGTGCCGGACCAGGGCTCGCGTGTCGACCCCGGCAATGCCCACCAGCTCGTGGCGACGCATGAACGAATCCAGCGTCTCATCGGCTTGCGGATTCGAGTGTCGCTGCGTAAAGGAGCGAACGATGAATCCCGCCACCATCGGCTCATCGGCCTCCATGTCGAGGCCCGTCGCCCCGTAGTTTCCGATGTGGGGATACGTCATCATCATGAGCTGGCCGTAGTACGAGGGGTCCGTCATGATCTCCTGGTACCCCGTCATGCTGGTGTTGAAACAAAGCTCACCGCCCGTAAGTCCACGATGCCCGATGGCAGTTCCTCGAACCACCGTGCCGTCTGCCAGGGCAAGCTTAGCGAGGTCCGACGATGGATCTGAAGAAGAATGTTGGTGACTCGTCATGGCACTGGATGGTTGACGCAAAGGACAAGAGAGGAGACGTCCCTAAAAGCCACAAAAAAACCTCCCCACTCAGTGATGAGAGGGAAGGGAAAGCGGCGATTAAAAAGAAGGGGCCTGATGAGTCCGAGAGACCCTATCGGCCACCAATATTGGGGCAGGGGGTAAGTCTAGGTACATACAGGCACCCTCATTTATTTTGACACTCCTACCGGTTAATGTATGGAGCCTCTAAGGGTTTCGCAATCTCGAATCTTCGCACGGCTCTCACCGACTCGTTATCGTTTTTCCCAAAACGTTTGCCTGGGCTTCATGGATCTGCCCCTTCGGTCCTCGATGCAGGGTGTAGAAACAGAAGCCTGGATCCATATTTCAAAAAAGAGCTCCGCGCTACCCCTCATTAACTGAATGGGACCGTGGAATCGCGCCATTCCTCACAATCGGAGTACTTCTACCGGCGACGCCTCCTGGGCTCCCTGGTCCTAGTGCTATTGCTGGGCATCGCCGTGGTGCGGTGGTGGCCTCTTCCCCAGGAATCTCCCTCCGACTTCGTCTATCGAGATGCTCCTCCCGATCGCATCCAGCTCGAGGAGATCCAGCCTACACGTCAGTCTCGGGAACTCAAGCCGCCTCCCCCTGCCCCCCTTCCTCCTAAAGTGGTGCCCAACGACGTCATTATTGAAGAAGAACTGGAGTTTGGAGACGCCAAGCTGGCCATTGACGACCCCCAGGACGACGAGCGCTATCAGGAAGGACGCACCGACGAGGCAACGGCCTCTCGGCAGCCCGATACCAATGCCCGGCTCTTCCGTGCCGTACAGCCGGAATACCCGTCGGCGGCTCGGGACAACAGCGTGCGGGCACGCGTCCAGGTCGCTGTGCAAATCACTGAAAAAGGACAGGTCCAGGAAGCAAGCATTCGGAAGCGCTGGCTGTTGTCCACGGAAGGCCATGCCCAGCCAGTCGCAAAATTAGAGTATGGCCTCGAGGAGGCGGCCCTTTCGGCCGCACGACAGTCTCTCTTCCGCCCCGCTCGTGCGAATGGTCGCCCCGTAGGGACAGAAACGACCCTTACCTTCGAATTTGGCACGTCTGAGGACTAACCTTTTGATCCCGGCTTCCTGATCACGGATTGACGTCCGTCCACCGAGCGTCTTCGATGTCTTTTCCCCAAAAGGTGGGATCGCCCGAGGGACGGGTCGTCTCCTGTCGCGGCGAGGGCCCTTCCCAGTCGTGTTGAGGGGATCTGGAAGGGTGAGAAGCAGACCTCCCGCTCTCCCCTCGCAAAATGAGCACGAGATTGCTTGCCGTTTGGAGGATGAAGTATAAAAGGACGGCGGCAATGAGGTACTCCATGGTCGAAAAGGGCCTGAGCCTTGCTGTTGTCCACTCGGCTCGCGCCGAGGCAATTATAGATACACGTGTCGCGTTCTCTTCCCGGACGAAGAGGTAATGTGGTCGACCAGCGCCTGAAAGTCGTCGGGATTCTCTACAAAATCGATCTCCGCCGCATTAAGGACAAGCAGCGGCGTCCGGTCGTACCCTCGAAAGTACTGATCGTAGGCTGCATGGAGATCCGCAATGTAGTCAGGATCCATATTCCGCTCAAAGGGGCGATCCCGCTTGGCAATGTTGGACAGTAATCGCTCCGGGGACGACCGCAGATAGACCACAAGATCCGGGGTGGGAACGGTCGGCTCCATGAGACGGAAGAGCGACTCGTAGAGTTGAAGCTCGTCCCCCCCAAGCGTCTGACGGGCAAAGATGCGGTCTTTGTCGAACGTATAATCGCTGACGACGAGGGCCCGAAATAGATCTCGTTCGGCGAGCTCCTTCTGCTGGCGAAACCGACTGGCCAGGAAGGCGAGCTGAGTCTGAAACGCCCATCGGTCTCGGTCCTCGTAAAATCGCTCCAGGAACGGGTTTTCTTCGAAGCGTTCGAGCACCGACTGCGCCTCGAAGTGATCGGCGAGAAGCCGGGCGAGAGTCGTCGTTCCGGCCCCAATGGCTCCTTCGATGGCGACGTAGTTCAGTTCGTCGGGAATTGATCGGTCAGGAGAAGCGGCAGTCGACATGGAAAGCAGCAGAACAGAGAAGGGACAAACAGGCGAAGCAGGCACGCTTCGTACGTTCCCCCAGGGTCAAACGTCTGTCGACGACGTCGATTGGGGAAGGGAAAGGGTATGAGAGGTCGTTTCGAGAACCGTCGTGTCCGGGCATCGAGCCAACAGCTCCTGAACCGATCGGTCAAATGGAGAAGGGACGACGAAGTTTGGCGCGAGATCGGTCCAGGGCCGGAGCACGAACCGCCGCTCAGCGAGACGCGGGTGAGGCAAGGTCAATCCCTCAGAATTCCGCACTTCTCCCCCTACCGCCAGGAGATCAATGTCGAGAGGCCGGGGGGCCCAGCGCCGCCGATCTCGCTGTCGTCCCTCTGCCTCCTCGACCTGATGGGCAATAGCCAGCACTCTTTCAGGGGAAGCGGTCGTCTCGATTTGCACGACGGCATTCAAAAAGGAAGGCTGTGTCTGCGCAGGCCGAAGGGTGTGGGCCTCCGACTCGTACACTCGTGAAACCCCTTGCACCTGGAGCTCCTCGTACTGCGAAAGTCGTCGAACCGCAGCCTGAAGGTGCTCGTGGCGGTCTCCCTGATTCGATCCCAGCCCGAAAAAGGCGGTCGGCATTGTGAGATCCATACAACTCCTAGAGTCAACTCGGCCCCTTGTAAGTCCATCTCTAAGGAAGGTTCGTCTTCTTGTCGGTGGCGGGGGGACCGATGCGCCGGTGGACGGCTCTAGCTTTACGCCCGCCGATGGACGGCCTGAAGCGCAGCCCTGAGATGCCTCAAACCAAGAACGGAGGGCGACGACAGCCTACGTCCACCAGAGCCGGCCCTCCTTGATTGTCTTTCACGACGTTTCGAGCTCTTCTCCCCCCAGCCTCCCCAATTCTATGCTCACTCTTGACCGGCCGCTTACCGTCATCGATCTCGAAGCAACCGACCTGGATCCGGAACGGGCCCGGATCATTCAGGTCGCGGCCCGGCGGATTGAGCCGGGAGAAGCCCCCCATTCCGATCCCGTCCTTCATGGAGCGCAGCCCCGAAACCACAACCTGTACACCCAAACCGTAAATCCCGGCATTCCCGTCCCGAAAGACATTCAACAGTTGACCGGTCTCTCCCAAGAACAGATTACGGCAGAGGGAAAGCCCTGGGCGTCCGTGGCAGATGCCCTCGCCCCCCTCCTCGCTGACGCTGACCTCGCAGGATACAACCTCGCCCGCTACGATCTTCCACTGCTGAAAGCCGAGTATCACCGGCTCGACCGAAAGCTTCCCGGCCCCGATGATCGGAAGATCATCGACGCTTATGCCCTGGAAAAAGCCCTCAATCCCCGAACCCTCGAAAACGTCTACGCGAGGTACACCGGCGACGCACACGACCGCCCTCACAACGCAGCGGCCGACGTCGAGGCGACGTGGAGAGTGCTCCTCGGACAATGCATGAATCACGATCTCATCGGGGCCTCTCCGTCCGACCTGGCCCAACAGGCCCACAGAAACGCCCTCCCTCTGACCCATCAACGCCTGAGAGAGAAAGAAGACATCGTCTTGTGCTTCGGAAAGTACGAAGGAAAAACTCTTCGGTGGGTGATCGAAAATGACCCTGATTACGTGAGCTGGATGCATCAAACCATTGACGATGTCCCCGAAGAGCTCGGGACCCTCCTCCAAACACAGACCCCCCTCCCGTCTCGGCGTACCACAAACGCCCACGGAATGGATAAGGACGTACCGACTCAGACCACTCCGTAGATTCGGAGGCCTCGGTCCGACGGGTCGTGCCTGAGGCTTCTTCAAGAAGTGAAAGGCCCCCTCGCACTTGAACTGCTCGGTGCCATGTCTAAGTACCTCTTTCGCGACGACGAGTTGAGAGCGTCTTCCGAGTGCCCCCGCATGGAAAAAGTGCGGCGCCTCTGCTCCCGGGCTACACTGCGCGTCTTGAGAACTCTCGTGGACGGCCCCTTATGGTCCTTGATTAGCACGGCGACGAAGAAGTCGGAATACGAGACCCCTTCCCGATTCGCCCATCCCCTGGTCAGCGAGATCCTGTTAAGCACCTCGCGCTCGAAGTGGGACACCCTGACTCATTCTGACGTCCGCCAAAAGATCCTCACGGAAAGCTTTGCCGAACTGCCCCACCGGATGAACTAACAGCTTGACTGAGCATGGCCTGAAATCCTCTTCTCTTGTGCTTCCAATAGCACCCCTGCCTGGACTCGAACCAGGATTTGCGGCTTAGGAGGCCACTGTTCTATCCAGTTGAACTACAGGGGCA
>CAYXAD010000182.1:0-7246 GCA_964462965.1 uncultured Salinivenus sp. | reverse complement strand
GCGTCCTCCTCGTCCTTCTCCTTCTCCAGCTGGTAGTTGATCCACTTCTGCTGGGCCGCTGTGACAATGTTGTAGAAGAGGTAGTACAGGCTCAGCCCCGACGCAAAGCGGTTGAAGATGAAGAAGATGACGCCGGGCATGATGTACATGAACATCTTGGCCTGTCCGCCCCCCGCTCCACTCGTCGTCGACTGCACCCGCATCGTCACGATCATCGCGAGACCCATGAGGAGCGTGAAGCCCGCCACGTAGTCGCCGTAGAAGGGAATCTCGAAGGGCAGCATCAGGATCTTGTCCGGGGCCGAGAGGTCCGGCGCCCAGAGAAAGCTCTCCTGCCGAAGCTGTATCGACTTCGGAATGAACTGGTACAGCGAGATAAGGATGGGGTATTGTAAGAACATCGGCAGACAGCCCCCGATCGGATTGACCCCCGTCTCGCGGTAGAGCTTCATCATCTCCTCCTGCTGCTTCTGGGGATCGTCGTCATACTCGTCCTTGATCTCCTGCATCTTCGGCTGCAGCTCCCGCATCTGCGCCATGCTGCGGTAGGAGGACTTCGTCAGCGGATAGACCAGCGTCTTGATGAAGACCGCCAGGAAGATGACCACGACGCCGTAGGGCAGGTATCCCCCGAGGATGCTGAGAATCGGAATGTATAGGTATTTGGCGAGCGGTTTGGTGATCCACTCGAACCAGTCCCAGCCGTAGTCCACCATGCCGTACAGCTCGCGGTCGTACTGGGACAGCTTGTAGTAATCGATGGGCCCAGTGTAGAGGTGGAAGCGGTCGACGTGCTCCTGCGTTCGCGGCACGGGCATCTCGATACGGCCCGTCATCTCCTTAAAGCCGGCCTCGGCACTGGCCCGGGCCACCTTGTCGCCCATCAGTGTGGCGCCCCGAGCGCGGTCGGGATTGTCCGGCATCATGGCCGACGTGAAGTACTTGTTCTTGACCGCGAGCCACGAGATGTCTCCGTTGAGACGCTGCTCCCCGTGGTCTTCGCCCGAGAGGGTCATGCTTTCAATCTCGCCCCCACTGCGGGCGTAGAGGCCGGTGTACTGGAGCTCGCTCTCTTCCCCTCCTTCCGAGAAGGGCATGCCCCCGTGCCAGGTCAGCTCGTACCCGTCGGCCGTGGCGTAGCTCGTGGCGTTGGTCTGCTCGATGTTGAGGCCGAGGTCGTAGTCGTCCGGATGGAAGGTGTACGTCTGCTCCAGAGACCCCTCTCCGAGTGACGCCTCGAAGGTCAGGGACACGGCCTCGTCCTCGACGCGAATCGTGTCTGCGTCGGTGCTCGCGCTGAAGTAGAGCGAACGCGTGTCGACGAGGTGGTTCGTGGGCGTGGTGAACGCCAGCGACAGCGCCCCACCCGCCGTCGTGTCCACGAGCTGAACGGGGTCCTCCTGGTTGAACTGCAGGTACTCCTTGAGCGTGAGGCGCTGGAGCGTGCCCCCCTTCGTCGAAAAAACGGCCGTATAGAGGTCCGACTCGACGACGATCTGCCGGTTCTCGCCCTCCTGCGCCGCGGCTGTGACAGAGTCGCTCGCCGGGGCCGAGGGAAGCTCCTGCTCTGCCGCGCCGGGGTCGTCCGTCTCGGTGGGCGCCTCGGCGGTGGGCTCCTCCTGAGCGGCGGGCGCCTCGGCCTGCTGTTCGGTCTGCTGCTGAGACGTCGTGTCGGTGGGCGCCTCCGCCTGTTGCTGCTGGGGAGGCGGACTGATGAAGAACATCCACGCGAACAAGATCAGCGCCACGAGAATCGTCGCGATGAGGACGTTGCGCTGATCGTCCGGGGCGGGTTGATTACGAAGCGGAGAAGCCACGGGGGCAGTAGGATTGGTGAGTACGGTGGAGTGCCCGCCGGGAACAAAGGACGACGAAAGATCGGAACTCCCTACAAAAAGACGGGCTCACCCTGAGAATACGCATGGCCCGGGGCAACGTGCCCCCGCGCATTTCAAAAAGATGTGGGGATTAGAAAATAGGCGGCCCGGCAGAGCGGCAACACCGGCTAGTCCACGTCTTCTGCGCCGTCAAACCGGTCGGCCGCCTGCTTCATGGCGCGCGGCAGGTCGCGCTCGATGCAGGCGTCGGCCTCGTCGGGATCGCCCCGAAAGAGGATCATGACGACGAGCGCCTGCTCGGGGCGACATACGAAAAGGTCTACCAGGGTGTGCTGATGCACCCGGTAGACCTCTCGCAGCAATCGTCGAATCCGGTTTCGGGCGACGCCGCTCTCCACGCGGGAGCCCGGCGCAAAGCCGACCTGAATCGGCACGTCGTGCCCGACGGCCTCGCGGTCCACGACCCGAAAGAGCAGCCGGATGCACCCGACGGCGACCGTCTGCACGTCGTCCCGGCTCCGGTCAAACAGCGACCGGATGAGCCGTCGTCGTTTGAGGCGGTGTGACCGCGGAAACGTGTACCGGCGGTCCGAATCCTGGTGGTCAGGTCGGGTTCCCACAGGGTCGAGCCGTTACACAGGCTTGCCGGAATCCTCGTCGCTCACGGAGAGCTTGTCGCGGCCCTTCTTGCGGCGCCGCTTGATGACCTCACGGCCTTCCTTCGTCTTCATCCGCTCGAGGAAGCCGTGCTTCTTCTTGCGCTTCTTGTTGCTGGGCTGGTAGGTGCGCTTCGGCATAGCAGTATAGGGCTGAGGTTCAAAAACTGCGCGACGGTATCTAACGACAGCTCCGGGCCGATGTTTTCGAGACCCGCGGCGGGCCGCCCCTAGACCGTGCGAAGACACCGTCAAATTGACCCCGCGCCTTCGATCCACGGAGGCCCCTGCATTTGGAAAGATTCCACACGCAGACCGCGGACTGCACGGATCTTTGGGCTAAATTTCCTGTTTGCGTGAGCAGACTGCGGGAGTAGCTCAGTGGTAGAGCATCAGCTTCCCAAGCTGAAGGCCGCGGGTTCGATCCCCGTCTCCCGCTCTTTTCTGATTGTGGAATGCGGAATGTGGAAGTGGGAATGATTTAAGGTTAAGCATTCCACATTCCCAATTCCGCACTCCACATTCGCTCCGGGGCGGTTAGCTCAGCGGTTTAGAGCACCTGCCTTACAAGCAGGACGTCGCTGGTTCAAATCCAGCACCGCCCACTTCCCTTCTTTGAAAACCCCTTCTCAGCGCCCACAACCCCCGAAGGTCGGGGGTTTGCGCATTTGGTGGTACAACATAGGTACAACAAACTGTGCCTGACCGCTGCCTCTCGTCTCTGTCTGATGGAAGGTCTAGGTGTCTCGCTGAACTTCCTTTTTTCTTAGCACCTTCCTTGAGCCTAGTTATTCTGCTGTACATCACCTCGGAAGCCGAGCGAGTTGCCAGGAGATCCAGACGATAGAAGGAAGAATAAATCTAGCTCGGAAATCAGAGGATTGGCCTGAACGGAAGGACCGCAGCCAAAAAGCCTCAGCCCGTATGACACCGTCGCAAGCACTGCTTGCATCCGTCGACCTGCGAGTAGTACTTCCTCTTTGCCTTGCGGATGGCTTGGAAGCAGGCCGAGAAGCTGCCTATACGGCGGCGATTTGAGGGATCAGGCAAAGCATCACAACTGGACCTGTGCACTTCGTGCTTTCCGCCTGGCTCGGCGTCTGTGTTTACGTAGTAAGTCGGCATGGACTGAGTGATTTGTAATAGGGGGAAGATAATAGGGGAGGACCGCCCTCTGCGAACGGCTCTTTCGTTTCTATGGGTGTCTGAGTTCTAGGCGGTCCCTCCTGTTCGGCGAATGACAAGCTCGGAGCCTTATTGCAGCTTACCTCTCGGCCGTAGCCAGTGGCCTTCTCTCTCGTATCGAAGCGCTAAGAGCGCTTATAGAGCCGCTTTCTAAACTCGCTCCTAGTAGACGAGAGAAGAAGCAAGGCGTATTCCACCGAAGATGTTACGGCTCCTTTTGGCGCCTTCGCACCCTGCGTATCGCCTTCAAAGACAGAACTTAACACCTGTCTCCTAGACCAAATGCAGATAGGCCACAAGGCAGGGAGGCGTCAGCCATGGCTGGCAGGGAATGAAGGTGGGAGTCACTCCTCTTGCTGCAGAAGCAACATTGAGCGAAGCAACATTGAGCGAAATCGAGCCTGACCGTTGGCCGGTCTGCCTAATTTGTCTACCTGCTCTCAGGGCCGGAGTTGCAGCTTCACGTTTTTCATTTCTACGGATCGAAGCGGCGGATGTCAGCGACACAGCAAAGGCCTGCATTCACCCTCTCGAAGGCGGCACTTCAACGACGTCCAGGCGAATACCCAAACCTCCCAGTCTTGGATCGAGAAAAGCTCAACAGTTGAGAGTAGAAGGAACATGAGGCCAAATCGAGAAAGCTCACCTTAAGAAACGGCTCTGCCTACATAATGACGGCTGCCCAACATACTGATTATGCGGAAATTCCTGCGGCCGAGCGCAGAGACGTGACCACACGTAGAGGAGCCCCTTCCTCATTTTTGCCTCGGTTCGCACTGGCCGCAACTGAATTTTATCCCCTACGTAAGTACGAAATGAATCCAGGCTGGCAGCACGTGACTCTCTTTACTCAACCCGTAGTTCTTCGCCTATCCCAAATCAAGCCTACACGACTGCGAGCGACGAGACTGATTGCTCAGGCCTTTACGTTGAGCGTTGCTCTCTTCCTTGCAACAGGACTTTTGGGCAAAGCCGCTGACGCACAAAACACCTATACCGTAACCTCAACCAATGATGACGTAGACGCCGCTCTCGGAGACGAAAACTGCGAGACTAGTAACGGCGAATGCACCTTCCGGGCGGCGATCAATGAGGCCAACCAGTCGACGGCAGTGGACACGATTGAATTCGGAGACCTTTCTGCGGAGGGGAGCGCCGTCATTTTCCCTGCTACTCCCCTGCCCAATGTAAGCGAAACCACAATCATTGACGGCACAACTGAACCGAATTACACGGCCGGGGAAGGCCCTGTCGTTGCTCTCGATGGAGATTCCATCTCGGGATCTGGAAGTAACGGGCTTGTCTTCTATGGAGAAGACGCCTCTGCAAGCCACCTCAAAGCGCTTGCCATCATCAACTTTTCGGGAGAAGGCATTCAAATTCAGAGAGGGGCCCAAGAAGTCACGATAGAGGAATGCTACATCGGAGTTCGCCCCGATGGAACCACTGCAGCGGGAAATGGAGGGAGTGGAATATGGATTGGCTCGAACAATAACCAAATTGGCACCTCAGACGGTGGAAATCTCATTTCCGGAAACGGAAACATTGGCATCGAAATCTCCGGAGAGGAAAATGAGGTGCGAGAAAATCTGATCGGCGTCACTGCAAATGCAGACGCTCCTCTTCCCAATGGGAGTGGCAGTTTCGAGGAGGGCGGTGTCATTGTGAGTAATGGACCGGGGAACGCCCTTATTGACAACGTAATTGCTGGCAACGACGGACAGGGTATCTTTATAAAGGGAAGAAGCTACCGAAACAGCATCCGATCCAATTACGTCGGCACGAGCCAGGCACTGTCAGACCTGGGAAATACCTTCAATGGGATCCGAGTCGACAGTTCCCCCGAGAGCAATGATGGAGAAGTAGAAGTATACGACAACATTGTTGGCTTCAATAGGATATATGGCATTAGCATAAATGGTAATTATGTCGATATATCCAATAACTATATTGGGACGACTCCGGATGGGGCGAACATCGGAAACTACATAACTGGACTTCGCGTCGCGGCACGACACGTAGTCGTTGGAAGCTCTGAGGTGGGTGGAGAGGAACAGCCTGGGAATGTAATTGGCTTCAATGGCTTCAGTGGCATTCGAATGCTGGAAGGAAGAGATAATATTGTCCGTGGAAATTACATCGGGACAAACAGGGAAAGACACGATTTCGACAATCAAGACATCGGCATTGAGATACGGGCAAGGGGAGCGGAGTCGGCTGGCCACGTGATCGGATATGGCTTCGATGAGGTCGTGCCCCCTGACCCGTCTCCTTCGAACGGAGGGCAGGGAAACGTCATCGCCCACAACGAGGCGAAAGGCATTGATCTTGTTGAGAAGGGGGGAACGGTGTCAGGGAATGCCGTTCGTGGGAATAGTATTCACAGCAACGGGAGGGACAACGACGAAGACGTTGGCATCGATCTCGGAGATGATGGGGCGACCGAAAACGACGCCGGCGATGGAGACGAGGGGAGCAATAACCTTCAGAACGCTCCTGAGATCGACGCAGACCAGATCGACTATGATTCAGATGCCGAAGAGGTGACAGTGCGCTACAAGGTCGACACCGACCCGTCCCATGCCGACTTCGGAAGCGAGGGCCTCAAGATTGACTTCTATGTGACCGGCACCGGCTCGGGAGGAGAAGGAAAAAGGCATCTCTACACGGACCGCTACCCAGAGTCGGAGGCGACGAGCTTTCGAGAGATCACGTTTGAGACGCCGGCTGGGGCAAACGTTTCAGAATCAGACCGCATCGTGGCGACTGCCACCGATGCTGAGGGCAACACGAGCGAGTTTACAGCGCCACCAGGTGCAAAACTCTCCGTTGAACTCGCGAAGTTCGAGGGGAGTCAGGTCGGAGAATCCGAGATAGAGCTTATTTGGGAAACCACCCTTGAGACAAACAGTGACGGTTTCGAGGTGCAGCACAAGAGGAAAGAAGGCTCCTGGTCGAAGATTGGCTTCGTGGAAAGCAAAGCTGAAGGCGGGACGTCTGCCGAGGCAAAACGCTACAAGTTTGTAGCCGAGGGTCTACCTGTAGGCACCCATCAATTTCGTCTTAAGCAGCTCGATTTAGATGGGAGCGCCTACGTTCACAACCCAGTGACCGTTGAGCTTGGAATGCAGGAAGCCCGTCGTCTGAGCCCCCCGGCCCCGCATCCGGTGTCCGCCCAATCCACTATTTCCTTTGCGGTCAAGGAGCAAATAGACACGCGAGTTGCCCTCTACAACATACTTGGGCAGGAGGTGGCCATCTTGTATGAGGGCACACCTGGCGCAGAAGAGCAGCAGACCGTCCAACTAGACGCCTCAGGTCTCTCCAGCGGCATCTACATGCTGCGCCTCGAGGCTGGCGGAAAGGCGAAGACCCGACGCGTTACGGTCGTTCAATAGCGAAGCTGGTGGACAGATTTTCGGAGATGAAAAAACTGGAGAGAGGTCTGTGGCTCTGAATCCCCCAGTGATCTCCAGAGCTCAGGCCTTTCCTTCAGTCAAGACGCTCCTTTCAGTCAGGGCTCTTCCTCCAAACGGGATCCTTGGCGTGTTCATTGTCGAAGCTTTT
>CAYXAD010000181.1:0-7264 GCA_964462965.1 uncultured Salinivenus sp. | reverse complement strand
TGTCGCGCCGTGGAAACCACGATATCGGCTCGATGGAGGAGACGGCTGTATTCGGCAAAGTCCTCGGCGTATCCATAATGGAGAATTCGTTCGGCGTAGCGCTCGAAGGCCTGCTCAAACTCCTCCGGCTGTTCGTAAAAATGCTTCCCGGCCAAAATGAGCTGGAACGGGACGTTTACATCATCGAGCCGGTTCATCACCCGGAAAAACGCCGACGGATTTTTGTCGTACTCCCACCGCTGGTTCCAGAGCACCACGGGAGGGCCCGTGGAGTGAGACGAGGAACGCGACTGCGCTCCTGTGTGCTCGTCGTGGGCTGACAAATCCATACCGAGGTGCAGCACAGAGCTTTTGTCGCGGATGTCGCGCACCGTATGCATGTTGGTAAAGTCCGGGAAGTCCCGCAACAGAAGTGGCAGGGCCTCGATAAACTCGTCGAAGTGGGCCTGCGAGTTGAACACGACCCGGTCGGCGGCAAGCGCAGAGAGGTAGTTCGTGATCGAATAGGCCCGCTCCCGCTCTCGATCGGGAGGCAGGGGATAAGTGAGCTGGTTTTCGTGAAAGTAGAGCACCACCGGAACGTTGTCGAGGTGGGGCCGAGCGAGGGAGAGCACCGCCGGCAGATTTACCATGTCGGTGGCAAAGACGAGGTCGGGCTCGAACCCTTCATGAATGGCAGAGCGCACCTTCTGGGCCATCGTGACGCCGCCGCCTTCCATGCGCCAGCGCCAAAAACGACCGGGCATCGTGAGGGCGCGAAACTCATGCGAACTATGATCCTGGAGACCATCCAAAAAGCGACGATGGGATCCGCTGTACCAGGGCTCGAGGGCGAGAATCTTCATTGCGGAGAAATCGCTCAACTTGGATCCAAACGTGAAATGAGAACTCAGGAGTCCTCACTGAGTCGTTCCTGTAGGGCCTGCTCCTCCTCTTCAGTCGCCGGACGGACGATCGAGATGGATCGCTCCTGGAGAGCTTCTCGAAGCATGGGGTCCTGGACTTCATCCGGGGTGATGAGCTTTTCGTCTCCCGGCCCAAGGCGCAGCATACGTGAGGCCATGGAGACCCGGACGGTCTCCGTCCCATTGTTTTTGATCAGCAATCCACGTCGCTCCCGATCGGCCATAAACGAGGTGCCAGTCCTGAGAGAGGAAAACAGCAATTCCCGGTCAAGTCCTTGTCGACCTACAGGAAAAGCCTGCGCCTTCAAATTGATTCCACGACTAAAATGGTATACAATACCATACAGGGTTGCATCGGGAGCCCTGCAAATTATCGCAAAATCTCTTCTCTGTCCCCGATCCTCCTCTCCCAACGGATTCGCCCCCCTCTCCCATGTTGTCGAGGTTGAAGCACCCGGGAAACGCCGGGCTTCGGTTCCTCCGGTCCATCGGGCAGGGCCTGCTCGACGTCCTCTATCCGCCCCGCTGTCTCGGCTGTGGCGCCCGTCCCGAATCGCCGCAACTTCCCCTCTGTCCGCGATGCCTGCAGTCCCTGGAGCGAGCCCCCACCATGGGCGTAGCCGCTCGGCTCGACCGGTTGCCCGTCGGACAGGGGGTATTCGATGGCGCACTGGCGCTGTGGGTGTTCGACAAGGCCGGCACGTTGCAGGCCGTGCAACACGCTCTGAAATACGGAAACCGTCCGCGATACGGCGTCCCCCTCGGGCGCCTGTTGGGGCAGGAGTATCAGAATACGCATCCCCGGCCGGACGGGGTCGTGCCGATCCCCCTCCACCACACGCGCCGTCTCGAGCGAGGCTACAACCAGAGTGCCATGCTGGCGGAAGGAGTCGCAGACGCCCTCGAATGCCCGTGCCGCCCCGAGTTGCTGGACCGCCCCCACCCGACCCGCTCTCAGGCCCACCTGTCTCGAAAGGAGCGATGGCGCAACGTCCGGAATGCCTTCTCGGCCCACCCCGCGTGTGCCGATGGACGGTGGCTTCTGGTCGACGACGTGCTTACGACGGGCTCCACGGCTGTCGCCGCCGCCCAAACCCTCGCTGACAACGGAGCCACGTCCCTTTCTCTCGCTACCCTCGCCCTCGCACGACAATGACGATCAGTTACAAATTTCGAATGGCGTATTTTTGAATGGGAGAACCCGGCGGACTGTGCTACAATTCGACATTCGAAACTCGAAATTCGTCATTGCAATCGGTGTGCGTGCTTCTTACGCAGCTTGTTCACCTTTGGAGTAATGACGGCCTGACAATAGGGCAACGACGGATTCCGGCGGTAGTACTCCTGATGCTTCTCCTCCGCCTCATAAAAAGCATCCAGGGGCTCGATCTCCGTCACAATGGGATCGTCAAACACTCCGTCGGTCTCAAGCTCCTCAATGAGGGATTCGGCCGTCTCACGTTGGGCGTCGGAGTCGTATAGAATGATTGAGCGGTACTGCGGACCGATGTCCGCCCCTTCTCGATCCTTCGTCGTCGGGTCGTGGATCGTAAAGAAGATCTCCAGCAAATCGCGGTAGGGGACAACAGACGGGTCGTACGTGATCTGGACGACCTCGGCGTGACCGGTCGTCCCATTGCACACCTGTCGATAGGAGGGATTGGAGACGTGTCCCCCGGCATATCCAGAGACGACGGACCTCACCCCATCTACCTCCTGGTACACGGCCTCCAAACACCAAAAACACCCGCCACCGAGGGTGGCCTTCTCGAGGGATGTAGACACAGGAAACAAGCTATTTTTCAGGAGACAGTTGCTGGTCTTGAATGCACGAGGGAACGCCCTGTTGCTCGACGCCCCCGTCCTGCTCCGTTTCAGGGAGCTTCTTCCTCTCGTGGGATTCACGAACGAATAACACCGTGCCCTCGGGAAAGAAACGGTGGGACCGTAGTTTTTTCGGTGTGATTTTCGCAGACCTTTCGACAACTAGATTCCAGGATTCATGGCCGTTGAGCGTACTCTAGCCATTCTTAAGCCCGACTGCGTCCGCAAGGAGCTCGTCGGAGAGGTCCTTCGTCGCATTCAAGACGCCGGATTTACTCTTTGCGCAATGAAGATGATGACCATGTCGAAGTCCGAGGCGGAGGGATTCTACGCCGTCCACGAAGACAAACCCTTCTTCGACGACCTGACCGATTTTATGTCCAGCGGGCCCTGCGTGCCGATTGTCCTTGAAAAGGAAAATGCCATTTCCGACTTCCGAGCCCTCATCGGGGCCACCGATCCGGAGGAGGCTGAGGACGGAACCATCCGAAGCGACTATGCCGACTCGATAGAGCAGAACATCGTGCACGGATCCGACTCCCCAGCCAACGGAGAAAAGGAGGCCGCTTATTTCTTCCCCGAGCACGAGATTGTGGCCAACCGGTAATCTCTCTCAAACCTCCCCCCTACATCATGCGCCCAACCTCCATGATTCGAAGTAGCCTTTTCCTCGTACTCGGAGGGGTCCTCAGTCTAGGGCTTCTCGGATGCGGGACGGACACGAACTCCGCCGTGCGTTCGGGAGCGGAAGTGCTGGCTGAAAACGATTTTGAAGCGCTCGAGGGGCAGCGCGTCGGGCTCATCGTCAACCACACGGCGGAGGTGGACACGGCCCACCTGATTGATCGCATCGACCGGGCGCCAAATGTAGAGCTGGAGGCCCTCTTCGCCCCCGAACACGGCCTGCGAGGGACAGCAGGCGCCGGAGAGGCCATCGAGGACGGGCAGGATCCTCAAACGGGAGTGCCGATCTACAGCCTCTACGGCGAGACCCGACAGCCCACTCCTGAGATGCTGGACGGCCTCGATGCGCTCGTCTTTGACATCCAGGACGTGGGGGCTCGGTTCTACACCTACATCACTACCATGGGCCTCGCCATGCAGGCCGCCGCGGAGGCAGATCTCCCGTTCTTCGTGCTCGACCGTCCCAACCCGCTGGGGGGGACCTACACCTCTGGATTTCTGCTAGAGCCCGAACACGAATCTTTTGTGGGCCGCTATCCCATTCCCATTGCTCACGGCCTGACCATCGGCGAGCTGGCCCGGTTCGTTCAAGGGGAGGCGTTGTTACCGGGACTCGACGACCTCGACGTGAATGTCGTCTCCATGAATGGATGGACGCGCAACATGCAATGGCCCGACACGGGTCGGGAGTGGCACCCGCCGAGCCCCAATCTCCCCACCTGGGAAACGGCCCTCCTCTATCCCGGGCAGGCCTTCTTTGAGGGCGTTCACGTGAACGAGGGCCGAGGCACGGAGCGTCCCTTCCTGCAGATTGGAGCCCCTTGGCCCCCTGAGGCCGCCCAGGAAGTGGTTGACACCCTTCAGGCCCGAGACCTCCCCGGGGTTGAAGTTGAATCGGTGGCGTTTACCCCGCAGTCAATGCCTCAGGCAGCTCCGTCTCCGCGATTTGAAGGGGAAGAAGTTCACGGCTTCCGGCTCCGGGTCACCAACCGCAACGACGTCCAGCCCGTCGAAATCGGAATTCATTCCCTTCAGGCCATGTACCAGCAGGCACAACGTCTCGACGAGACGAACTTTGTGAGCCGTCCGGATCACCTCACTCGCCTTGCCGGCACTGAGCGCCTCCGAGAGTACCTGCAACAAGGAACCCCCCCCGACGAAATTATCGAGTCCTGGGCCGAAGAGGTCGAGGCCTATCGGGAGCAACGATCTCCGTATCTCCTGTATTAATTCCGGGGGCCTCATTCCTCGTTCAGATCGTCCTCTTCGTCCGGCCACCACAGGAGCGCATAGACAATCTCTGCGTAGCCTCCGACGATAAGGATTGGAGATACGTATAAAGAAATGAAGCCCTCGAATTCACTTTCGAGGTACATGGCCGTGAACCCCGTGACGATGAGGAGAACCCCGATGAGGAGGAGGACGTAATTTCGGGATTCAAAGATCAATCCCTGAGGGCGGCCTCTACGTTTGGACGACTTGGGCATACGATGAGACTGAAAGGTCCAGGTTCGCGGCAGAAAACTTGAATACCGGGGACAGTCTAGACTCTTGCCCGGTGAATCCTCTCCCCTCGCAACCCTCCGAGAAACCAAGGGGCATCCAGGGAGGTTCCAGCGGACGTGTTCGCTTCTACTCCTGCTGCTCCCCGTTTGCAATGCACCGTCGGCGCTTCCTCGTCTTCCTCCTACTTCTCTGCACGATCCCCCTCTTTGGAGGCTTTTCGCCATCGGCCCAGTCCCTAGATGATCGCATCGAGTCGTTGCTGGAGCGCTGGCAGGCCAACGAGGCCTTCTGGGGGATTAGCATCTACGATCTAGAGGAGGAGACGGTGCTGTACAGCCGCAACGCCAATCGATCGTTTCTCCCCGCCTCCAACCAGAAGCTTCTGACGAGTGCGGCGGCCCTCGAATTCTTAGGGAGCACGCACCGGTACGAGACCGCTCTCAAGTTTGACGGCTCCATTGAGGGCGAAGTCCTGCGGGGAGATCTAATCCTCGAGGGATCCGGCGATCCGACGTTCGGCAGTACCGAAATGCGAGGCCCGGACCCCCTGGAAGAATGGGCCGAGCAGCTGGAAGAAATGGGCGTCCAACGAATTGAGGGACGCCTCATCGGTGACGACAGCGCTTTTGACGATCAGCCCTATCCTGAAGGGTGGAACGTAAACTACATTACCCGGCAGAAAGGACGACACATGGGCACGAGTGCCAGTGGCCTCAGCTATCGGGACAACGTGGTGCCTGTGAAGGTTCGTGCCACCCAACCCGGAGCGCGTCCAAGTGTCCGCGTCGAACCGGAAGGCGTCGTCGACCTCGATAATCGAGCCGAGACCAGTTCCCGCTGGCGTGGCAACACACTCCAGGTGGAACGAACCTTCGCCACGAACGAGTTGGTGCTCACGGGGTCCGTGGCCCGCTCCTACCAGGGGACCATTACCGTCCCAGTGAGCCATCCGACAACCTTCACCCTCCGGAGCTTCGAACACTACCTGCAGGAAGCCGGCATCGAAACAGACCTGTCTCTGGCCGATGCGGACGAACTCGACGAACCTCCCGGAGAGGGGTCGACGCTCTTCGTAGAGCTGTCACAGCCCCTTTCCGAGATCATCAGCGAGATCAATAAAGACAGTAACAACTTCTACGCGGAGCAAGTCCTCCGAACATTTGGCTGGGAAGGCTCGACGAAAGGAGCCGCTCGACGCATCCAGTCGTTTCTTCGCCAAGCGGACATTGACGCACGACACTTCCAACTGAGCGATGGATCCGGGCTCTCGCGAAAGAATATGGTAACCCCTCAAGCAATGAGGGAGCTCCTCACTCACATGGAGGAGCACGAGGAGCGGGACGCCTTTCTCGCCTCCCTCCCGCGAGGGGGCGAACGAAATACAACCCTTCAGTACCGCCTCTCTCGGGTTCCGGTACAGGCCAAAACCGGCTCCCTCGAATACGTGCGAGCACTAAGCGGCTACGTCTACCGCCCCGATGGGAGCCGTATCGTATTCGTCGTCTTTGCCAATAACTACACCGGGCCCTCGTATCAAATCTCTCGCACGATTGATGATATCGTCGAGTTGTTAACGGCCACCCCATCCTAAGAGCCTCCTCAGAGCCCTCCCTTTGGCCCGGCGATTTTTGCTCGCAACGCCCCCTTTCCCCTATGTCACGGACCGCTCGTCTATCCCTCTTCGCCGTTGGCATCTTCCTGCTCCAATGGTTGGTCGTGGGGCGCCTTCGAATCTTCGGCACGTATCCGGACATCGTCCTTCTGTTTTTGGCCTGGTTTGCCCTTCATGAAGGGCGAGGGCGAGGCGCCCTCATGGGCTTCGGCTTGGGACTGGCGATGGACATGGCCTACGGCACCTGGGGCATCCACATGTTCGTAAAAACTCTCCTGGGCTTTCTGATGGGGCTCTTCAAGGTGAAGTCCCGATCCGAACTCGTCATTCAGCCCCATCAGGCCGTTTTAGCCAGCTTCTTCATCGCTCTCCTCCACAATGGCCTCGTCGTCGCCTTCCTCGCCCTTCAAACCGAGGCGACGACTTCCTTTCTGCTGTACGGCCTCTGGTTGGGCTCAGCCCTGTACACGGCAATCGTCGGGGGCATCGGTTCTCTTTTCACCGCACAGTAGGTAACTCAAGGTGCAACCTACGTGCTGTTTTCGTCGAGACGGCGGACGAGAGATCGCTGACCACGGGAAACGGGACGCCGAGCTCTCATGATCGTCCAGTCGTTACTCGTCAACTCGTGACTTCGGGTACACCTCTGGCACCTCCGTTTTCATCCCCTTCCAGCGGTGACATTGAGGAAATGCACCAGTTAGACGGTCACCTCCAAAAACTCATCGAAGGC
>CAYXAD010000180.1:0-7278 GCA_964462965.1 uncultured Salinivenus sp. | reverse complement strand
ACTGGCTAAACAGGTCTTGGCGGCGGGCTTGTTTGTCGTCGAGGTAGTCGGTCGGATCAAAGCCCCTCACCTCACAGGCAATTTTGGAACGAACGTCGGAGGCGTCGAACTTGGTAATGGGGCCGGCCCCGCTCTTCCCAGCCAGGAGGTTGTCCCAGTATTCCGAGACAGTATGACCGAGAGGTGTCAGGGCTCCAAGGCCGGTGACGACGACGCGGCGAGCGGAGGAGGAAGAAGCCATGAACGATGAAACAGCTAGTCAGCAGTCGGTGCGTAGGACACGAGGGTACGTCGTGTCCGACATGCTGTACGCAGGAGTAGAGGCATGGTTGAGGACCCCTCCTTTCGAACTCCACTTTTCTCTTTTTCTCCCCGAACGAGGCTCGAAAGGGGCCCATGTCACCCGTCGGGAACTGCCGTTCGAGCAGGCAGAAAGGGGTTGCATTCGGACGGACCTCCACTCGACTCACCATCGTTGGCGAAAGGCGGGTCTTCTCCAGTCCCCCTGCAGGATCTCGCCTTCATTGGCTGAACGAGGGAGAACGCGCATGACGGCATTCGCGCGCCCCCTCCAGACCCGTTCGATTCGAAGATCTCCGAGGTGGAGAGGTCGTCCGCGTGCACAACCGCAGCGGTGTCTAGTGTAGGATCCCGCCCACTTCGAAGCAAGTCTTCTTGCTGAGGGTCATGCAGATTTAACCAAGCCCTTCGACGTTCTCGGGCCCTATCCGGGGTGATCCTTCAGGGCCTCCCGAACGGTTCGAACAACACCACCAGTGTGCTCCCGCGCCCTTCTCGCCCCCGTCAGTAGATCGGGCAAAAAGAGCGTCGTCACTCCTCGACTCGACCTTGCAGAATGCAAGTGCCCCGATCATTTTTTCGTACGGGGGTTTCATCTGCCCATCGCCTTTTTATATTTAGGGAGCGTATCGGCAATGGAAAGCCTCGCTGGTGCTGAGTTCAGCCGGGGCCTCCCCCTTGCTCGCCTCGACCTCCTCATGAGACGACTTTATAGATCAATGCCTACTCGTTCTGCCTTTCGCTTCGATCCACAAGCCATCGTTGGGTCCTTCTTCATCGGCGTGGTCTTCGTCGTCCTCTTCACGTGGATGAACGGCAACACCTTTGGGGGACCGACCTTCCCTCTGCTTGCGATGACCTCCGGCTTTATCCTCGCTGGGGTGGCCTATGGATACCTGAGTGAAGGGGAAACCGTGCTGGAGCCCGCTCTCGCTGCCATTCTCGTGTCCATTGCGGCCTACTTCATCATTCGAGCCCTCGGGCTCGAGTCCTTCGAACTGCTTGAAGACCGTGGGACCTTCACCTACATGATGGTTGTCTCCTTCCTGAATGGGCTCGTCCTCACCTTTGCCGGTGCCTGGGCCGGCGAAAAGCTTGAGCGCACCTACGACTCCGGCACGGCGGCCCCTGCCCTGGAATGGGGGTGGATCGTCGCCGGAACCATCCTCGGCTTCGCCGTGAGCCTCTTCCTTGCCAATCTGGTCATCTGGCTCTTCGGCCTCTTCTCGACCGAGCCGTTTGCGGCCCTGCAGCCAGGAAACGTCTGGGTCATGCTGCTCGTCGTCTTCCTCGGCCTAGAGGCCACCGGCTACCTCTGTGCCTTTCGCTCCCCCGGTGACACCTCGTATGAGGCGGCCGTGGCGGGACTCATTACGCTCGTCCTCCTGATCGACGTATTCGTCTTCGTGCTCGGGGGACAGGAAATCCTGACGTACGGACGCATGATTCTCGTCCTCGCCATCGGCTTGCTGGCCACCCTCGTGGGCGGTTACGTCGGGGAGAAAGTACAGGTCCAGGTCGAAGGCCCCCATCCCAAAGAAGCCTAACCTCTCCGCGCTCGAATCGCTCTCTCCCTGTAGAACCTCGACAGGGAGAGGGCCAAGGGCTCCTATTGTGCGTACCTGACCGGGCACTGGAGGTCCGGCCTCCCCTGTGGACATTCGACGAGGATCTGCTGACTGGCCCGCACGTAACTGCCGAAGATGCCGGTTCCCCCTTCCACGTGCTCAATGACGTTGGGGATCTCCCCGGGGCCGAGCCCCGGCTGCTGAGCCGAGAATCCGCTCTGCTGGGCCTGCTGCGTGCGTAGAAAGTCATAGAGGTTGTCGTCCACCACGTTGATCCCCAACTCGTTCGGACCAAAGAAGGCCACGGCGAACCAGGGAAGCCGAATCGTGATGGTTCCGTTGCTCCGGTCGTAGTTGCCCTCGTTCAGCAGCCCGGAGGACGTGATACGATAGGTCTCGAGGCTGTCCTCCTCCGGCTCATAGGTGTTCCCATAGAAAGGAGTGAGATGCCTGCGCAACTGCTCCTCGGGACGGTTGAAGTCGAGCAGCGAGACGGTCGTGAAGATGAAGACGTTCTGCTCGTCCCCTTGGGGCCCCGCCGGAATGGTGAGGGCCGGCTGGTCGCCCTCCTGATAGACGGTGGTGTCATGCCGACTTTCCACCACCTCGATGTCGTCGGGCACCGTGGTCGTTGCCGTTATCTCGTCCCCCTGCGGCGTCGAAACGAGAAGGCGATACTGGGTGGCTGCCTGGACAGACGATCTCGTCTCGGGCTCGTACACCCCCTGCGCGCGACGGCTTTCCGTGTATGGGATCGTCTCGGCAGGCTCGCCGTCGTCGCCCAACCGTTGGACGACGACCTCGGCACCCCGAACGGCTGCCTCGGAGGGTCTGTAGTCCTTCTCCGTGTCGACCGTGCGGGTGAGACGAATGGAGCCCAGCGGCTCATGGGCCCTGAGGTAGCCCTCCACGACGACCTGCTGCTCGGGCTGCGGCGTCGTCGTGTCGCAGGCCCCAACGAAAAAAGTGATTCCCATCAAAGAAGCGAGAAGAAAGCGGGACATCGGAAGAGAAGAAAGCTCGAAACGGTTGATGTGGACGAGTGAGTTTCCTTGGAGAGAACGACGCTAGAAGGTGAGCGAAAAAGACAGATTGGGAATCAGATACGGAATCTGAGGAATTTTCTCTCGGTCATACGCGCCGTTCTCCTCCGCCTGGTGCACATAAAACCAGACGTTTTCCCGAGCATAGGCATTGATCGCCTGCAGCTGCACCTCGTACTCGCCCACCCCAAAGAACTGCCCCGTCCGGGCCACCCCAAGGTCGAGGCGATGGTAGGCCGGGAGCCGAGCATTGTTGAACGGGCTCACGAGTACGCTTCTCGATCGCGTTTGGGGCAGGAAGGGATCGTCGACGAGCCCGTAGCGCTGCGAGGGTTCGGTATAGGCCTGACCGGTGGCGTAGCTGAAAGTGCTCGATAGCCGCCAGGCCTCCGTGAGGTGATAGTTGGCGACGAGTGTGAGGTCGTGCGTGCGGTCGTGCTTCGGCACGTAGTACTGCGGCTCTCCCGTCGCATCGACGTTGATGTGGGGGAAGCGTCGCTCGGTACGGCCCAGCGTGTAACTGAGAAATCCATTGATCCGCCCTTCGGAGCGTCGAAGCTGCACTTCCACGCCGTACGCCCGCCCGTCTCCAAAGTGGAACCGCTCGGCGTAGGGCACCCCTGCCTGGTCGGGCAGAAAAGGATCCTGTTCGAAAAGGTCCCACATGGTGCGCCCGTATCCTTCCACGGACAGACGCCACGAGGCACCGAGGTCGGCCTTTACCCCGAGAGCCACCTGGTCTCCGTAGGAGGGAGACACACCCTCATCGGCCATCAACCAGGTATCGAAGCCCGTAAAGAGCTCGCTGGTCTCCAGGGTCAGATACTGATGATAGCGCCCGTAGGCCGCCTGCAATTGCACCGACGAGGTCAGCGCATAGTCGATCGACACCCGTGGGGAAAGGCGCAGGTAATCTCCCCGACCAAAGTAGCTCGATCGAAGGCCGGCCTGAATCTCCCACTTCGAGGTCGGCGTGTAGGTCTCTTGCACGTATACCGCTGCCTTTTCCCCGAGCGTGCGCCGCCGAAAGACTTCTTCCCCGTCGAAGGTATTGGCGAGCTCGAAGGCGAGATGGCTCATCCGCAGGCCGCCCTTCATCGTATGTTGCCGACCCGGATTGTACTCGACGTCGGCCCGAACCGACAGGTCTCGCACCTCGTTGGTCTGCTCGAAATTCGTCTCCGCCACCTCCGCAGTGGGAAGACTTCGGTAGCGCGACCCTGTCACGGTGAGGGTCGAAAACACCTGATCGGAGAAGAGATGACGCCACGAAAAACTGCCCGTCAGGTTGCCGTAGGCCGACTCAAACTGTCCCCCCTCCTCAAATGCCAGAGTTAACCCATCCCGCCCGCCGTAGGCACCAATTGTCAGTCGGTCGTCGGGGCCCGCTTCGTAGTTGATCTTGGCATTGATGTCGTAAAAGGCAAACTGATCGGGAATGCCCTCCCCCTCGACACTGGCCAGCAACGGCTCGAGGGTCGACCGCCGCACGGCCAGCATGTAGGATCCAGCCGATTCGTCCTCGTCTCCCCCATAGGGGCCTTCCACGTACGCCCGAGAAGCGAGGAGCCCCACACTCACCCCCCCAGTCGTTTCACGGCGATTGCCATCTTTGTTGTAAATGTCGATGACACTCCCGAGCCGACCGCCGTACTCGGCCGGATACGCTCCTTTGTACAGCTGGACGTCCTTAATGGCGTCGGGATTGAACGTGGAGAAGAACCCGAAGAAGTGACTTGGGTTGTAGACGGTCGTTCGGTCGAGCAGAATTAGATTTTGGGCCGGCCCGCCGCCTCGAATGTAGAGATTGCTCGAGTAGTCGGAAGCGGTCGTGATTCCAGGAAGCAGGGTCAGAGACCGGAACAGGTCCGGCTCCAACACCGAGGGAAGCTCTGTAATGAGGTCCGTCTGCAACCGGTCGACGCCGATCGACTGCTCCTCGAGAGACTCTTCTTCCCCCGTCACCACCACCTCTTCGGCCTCCAGGCCCTCAGGCGCGAGCTCTACGTCCAGGCGCCGCTCCTCGCCGGCCTCCAGGGTTACTTCTTCGATTCGGGTCTGGTAGCCGAGATAGGAAAACACCACTGCGTAGGTCCCCGGCTCGAGGCCTCGAAGCGTGTAGTATCCCGAGTTGTTGGTGGCCGCGCCCCGATCCGTGTCCCTCAGTACCACATTGGCCTGGAGAAGCGTTTCGCCGGTCGATGCGTCGTGCACGTATCCGTGCAGGGAGGCGCTCTCCTGAGCCGCTCCTGTTTGAGCCGCTCCCAGGAAGAGCATCGTGACACACACGCTAGCAAGCAGCGAGAAACGAGGGGAATCGTACATAGACAGAAACCGAATGTGCAAACGACCAGCATGTTGACGGCCCCACCCGTATGCCCTTCCCGCCCCCAAAGCCTCCTTTATTCCGTCAGGGCTCAACGAACCGGGGCGCGGCAGGATGCGTCCCAATCGGCGAGCCGTCTTCTTTCCTCGACGAACTGCCACGCCGCTCGACGAACGACAGCCTCCTCTCCCACCCGAATGATCCTCTCCTCCCCAACTCAGGCCTCGAAATGGGGTCGTGCCGTGGTTTGATGCACAACGGCTCCTCATGAGCTACCATCCTTCCCGAGATGATTTTTGGCCAACTCTTTGCTAATTTTTTCTCAGAGCATCTTTCACAGAGGGGGAGCACTGGATGGCTTGCAGAAGACGGTCTCGTCGCGCCCGCAGGAACGTCGAGTCCAGTTTCGAAATTGAGGCGGAAAACAACCTACGCGCTACTGCTTATGCGAGCCCCTTCTTTCTGGAAGAAGAGATCAAGCCCCGTGAGACGTCCCTGCCTCGTCCGAAGGACCGGACCGATGCCGAGACTGATCCGTTAAGTGCACTCGATTTGGGGCTTATCCGAATTGTGAGCATGTTCTCTTTCTTCGACATCTATCTCTTATGATCCGTCGACTGTCGACGCTTTCCCTCCTTTTCGCGATCTCTCTCACCTTTGCCCTTGCCCCGGTGCAGGCCCAGATGCAGCAGCAACAGGACGGCGAGCACGCCGAGGCCAAGCAGGAGGCTCGCGAAGTTGCTGAGCAGTGGCTGGAGCTGACTGACGCCGGCCAGTTTGGCCAGAGCTGGGATGAGGCGGCTGCCATGATGCAGGACCAAATCGAGCGTGAACAGTGGGAACAGCGTAGTTCCCAAGTTCACGACCAGCTCGGAGACGTCCAGCAGCGTCAGTTTGCTAAGGCCCAGTACCGCGACTCGCTTCAGACGCCTCAGCAGGAGACGCTGCAAGGTCCGTTCGTCGTTCTCATGTATCAGTCTCAGTTCGAGCAGGCGGGCCAGATCATCGAACAGCTGATCGCCGTCAAGCGAGACGGCACCTGGAAAGTGGCCGGCTACCAGCCGCAGCGCCCCCCTCAGCGAGGTCAGGGAGGTGGACAGCAGGGCCCCCCGAACCAGCAGTAACGGACCTGCACCACTGAAAATGGCCCCCGTGCCGCTGTATCGTCCTCCGCTCGGGCGATGCCCCCAATGAGGGCGACCGGAACGTCGGTCGCCCTTTTTGTCGTAGGGGGATGACTCCCACGAAGAACGTCCTGCGTACGCAGGTGTCGTCACCTGACTTCTCACAACCTTTTGTCTAGCCGTTCGACCTCCATGTTCCGCCTCCTCCCCTTGCTTCTGTGTACTGTCGTGCTCGCCGTTCCTCTTGGCCCAGCGTCGGCCCAGACCACGAACTCCGACGAGCACGCCGCGGCCAAACAGGAGGCTCGCGAAGTGACGCAACAGTGGCTGGCCCTGGCTGACGCCGGTGACTTCGGGCAAAGCTGGGACGAGGGAGCCACCATGATGCAGAGCCAAATTACTCGGGAGGCGTGGGTGGAGCAGGGCAAAGAGGCCAAGGACAAGCTCGAGGCCCTTCAGTCGCGGCAGTTCACTCGAGCGCAGTATCGCGATTCCCTCCAGCAGGCCCCCTCCGACGGCCCCTTCGTTCTTCTAACGTACCGAGCGGAGTTCGAGGCCGGTGCCTTTGAAGAGGCCATTCTAACGGTCAAAGAAGGGGATCAGTGGAAGGTCGCCGGGTATCAGGTTTCTCCGTTTCGCCAATCCAGCCCGGGGGAGGACGGCATGTAGGACGAATCGTCCCCTGTATCTTCTCGCCGCGTTGTTTCCATGCCTGACGAGTACGTCGTTCCGGCGGACCATCACACCTCTTCTTTTAGCCGCCACCACGTCCCTGCCCGTCGGGTGCGACCGGGAGACACGGTGACGATTGAGACCACCGATGCGGTGTATCAGCGCCTCGCCGAAGGGGCCACGGTAGACGACATCGGGCTCGATCGGTTTAACCTCGTCACCGGGCCCGTCTACGTCGAGGGGGC
>CAYXAD010000179.1:5288-7301 GCA_964462965.1 uncultured Salinivenus sp. | reverse complement strand
TGCTCAACCCAGGCGTCACACAGCCACTTCTCGTGACTCCGTCTGCAGAGTTGTTTTCCTCTGCGTCTTTTCTCTCTTCTCTGGTCACGCTCGCGTCTGACGTGACCTTTTGTCTTATGCCTTTCTCTATGTCAGGCTGTTGTCCGTGCAGTCGAATGTCAATGCGGTGTTGTTAGTCTCGCCCGATAACACCTTGAGGAATACTCCCTTTTGTTCGCTACTGTCGGGCACTCCACGCCGAGAGTGTGAGCGGTAGGGGCATATATTTGTCCCTTCAGCTGCATAGACTCTCTCCGACCCATGTTCGTCGTACGGGGATCGGTCTATGCATTCATTTTCCCTTAGAGGTTCTGTAGGGGAATATTGTCGCTTCACTGGATGGGGGCGTGCCCGTCGTCTCTTCTCTACACTTGCGTGGTCGTCCTATGGCTGCGCTATATTCTATCGATACACCATGCAATATAAAGTACGTTATCTTCTCCTTTCGATCACTGTTTTTCTTGTTCTTCCAGGAGCAATATATGCTCAGGGAACCGTGGAGGGAACGGTTCAGGATGGCCAGGGGCGCCCTCTTCCAGGTGTGAACGTGTCGCTTCAAAATCACAATCTTGGGGCTGCCACCTCGCCCGATGGGTCGTACCAAATCGATGAGGTTCCGACCGGACCTCTCGTCATTGAGGCTCGCTATGTGGGCTTCCGAACGAAAACCAGGCAGGTTTCTGTCGAGCAGGGGGAAACCGTCGTCGTCGACTTTGCGCTCGAGGAAGACAACCTCAACCTCGATGAGGTCGTCGTGACGGGAACGGGAGGTCCCGTCGAGAAGGGTCGGCTTGGAAACACCGTCGGGACGATTTCAGCGGAAGACGTGGAGGAAGCCCCCGTCAGTTCGTTTTCTGACCTCCTTCAGGGGCGTGAGCCCGGACTCGTGGGACTTCCATCGAGTGGATCCACGGGCGAAGGGGCTCGCATTCGCATCCGTGGGTCTGCAAGCCTCTCTCAGAGCAACGAGCCGATTGTGTTGGTTGATGGAGTACGCGTCGATCGCGGGGGCGGATTCGGGGGCTTTGTGAGCGCAGGAGGAGGCGGATCGCCGTCTCGGCTCGACGACATTAATCCGAACGCCATCGAACGAGTAGAGGTGCTGAAGGGCGCCGCAGCTGCGACCCTTTACGGGACCGAAGCCTCGAATGGCGTCATCCAGGTCTTTACCAAGCGGGGGGAGGTGAGTGACCCTGAATTTACGCTCACAATGGGGCAGAGTGCCAGCACCTATCCGCGAGTCATTCCGGACAATACCGGCTTTGCCCAGACGGCAGCTCGAGCCGACACGATGTCGCAGTACTACGACGGCACCGTGCGTCCCTACGAGCTCGTGCGGCAAAACTACACCCACGATCTTTTTGAAGTAGGTCGAGGCTCCGAGTATGGGGCATCCGTTCGCGGAGGGAGTGAAGGCATCACCTACTACGTCAATGGATCGTGGACCCAAAAGGACGGGCCACTCAATGGGAACGGCGTTCCCTTTTCGGCCGAGCACCAGGCGCGAGCCCAAGACCTCCTGAGCCGTCTTCAGGGTAATGCTCGGGTCAGCATCTTTCCATACGATCGGTTGCAGCTTCACGCCTCGGTCGGCTTCACGGATACTGATTTTGAGACCTTCCAGACGGGGAATAACGTCAATGGGGTGGTCTCCGGAGCGATGCACGGAAAGCCTGAACTGGTGGGGCATAACAACCGCTCCGGGAGCTCCTACGTCTCCACGCTCCAGGAACGCCTTCAGCAAACGGTTCAGCAGTCGACACAGAGCTTCAACACGAGTCTAGGCTTTAACTTTCGTCCTCTGGAAGCCGTGACTCTCGATGGGACCTTCGGCCTCGACTATTCCAGCCAGGGAAGCGAGAGCGTTCGGCCCTACGGGTGGAACATCAACAACTATTCGAGCACCGAGGTCAATGGAGCTCGACGGACCTCGGACCGCTCGTTCGTAAGCTCGACGATTGATCTCAAAGGGAC
>CAYXAD010000179.1:3985-5188 GCA_964462965.1 uncultured Salinivenus sp. | reverse complement strand
ATCGTCCCAGAAAATCTCGGCAATCCAAATCTAAAACCGGAGGTGGCCACCGAATGGGAGGTGGGAATAGACGCAGGGTTCTGGCAGGATCGGCTGGCCGTGGAAGCAACGTACTGGGATCGAACCGTGCGCGATGCCCTCGTCGATCGGCAGTTTCCAGTGACAGGAGGCTTCGTTCAGTCCCAGCTGGACAACATTGGCGAGCTGACGGCCCGTGGTCTCGAGCTCAGTCTCTCAGGGCAGGTTGTGGATCGAGAGGCTGTGGCGGTGAATCTTTTTGCAAACGCGTCGTATCTCTGGGAAGAGGTGACGTCGCTTGGAGGAGCCCCACCGGTCAAGGTCGGCGGCTCGTACCCGCGGTACCGACAGTTTATCATCGAGGGGTATGCCCCCGGCGCTCATTTCGGCGCAAAGCTGCAGTCGGTTCCTGAAGGACACCTGCCCCTGAGTCGGCGGGGCATTCTGGAGGAACTGGGGCGCGATGCGTCTGGGATTGCTCCTGATGCGCCGGCGTCACGGGAGCTCGTGCGCGATTACCTGGCGTCTCTGTCTCCGGAAACGGCTGAGCTCGGGAATCTCAATGGCTTCGTTCTTCGGGCCGATGAGGACGGGGACGGCGACCCGCTTGACCATTATCTCGGTAAGCCCATGCCGGACTGGCAGGGCTCGTTTGGCGTCGAGGTGGACTTTCTCCAGGACTTTCGCCTCTCGACGCTTTTCGAGTACCGCGCCGGCAACTATTACATCAACGACCTCACCGGTGGATTTCGCCAGCGGAGTGCCGGCATTGGGCGCAATACGCCGGCAACGGCCCGTGTCGAGCGAGATTTCATCACGGGTGGTGTGGATGCAGACTACGCGCCCCAGGATGATCCGGAGGTTCGGCTCGATGCCACCGAGGAATGGCTCAATGAGCATCTGGCTCTGGCCCCGTTTGCGGGGGTGAACCAGGTCCGTCCCGGGGACTTTGTGCGGTTGCGCGAGGTAAGCCTGACGTACACACTCCCGGAGTCGCTGACGAGCGCCTTTCAGTTCAACCGCCTGGCTGTTACGCTCTCCGGACGCAATCTCTGGCTTGGAACCCGCTACAGCGGCGTCGATCCGGAGGTGAATGCGATTGGTCGCGGGGGCGGCAGTAGCGATCTGGAAGAAAACTTCCTGATGGGCACCGACGCCTGGAATCTGCCCCCTCAGCGAGAATTT
>CAYXAD010000179.1:0-3885 GCA_964462965.1 uncultured Salinivenus sp. | reverse complement strand
TCGGTGCTGGGGCCGTACTCGGCAGCGACCGACGAGTTGACGTGGACTGGGACGCGGGACGCTTGGGAGCAGCTTGTATTCGGAGAGGTCAGCGATCCGCTCAACGAGTTTTCCGACGACGCCTTTTCGGACATTGCCGAGGCGCGCTGGACCGCCGACGAGGCCATTCAGCGGCTGGAGACTTTTCAAGAAGAGGGTCGTCTCTCTTCCCAGAGGCCGTTGATCCGTAGCTACGTGTACGGGGCCCTCGCCTACATCACCATTGCCGATGTCTTCGAGAACTTTGCGCTGTCGGATCGTCGAGAAGCGGCGCCGCCCGTGGGAGAGGACAGCATGGATTCGTTCTATCAGACGGCGATTGACTATCTCGATCGCGCGGTGACCCTTGCCGGGGAGGCAGGACATTCAGACTGGGAAACCCGAGCGATTGCCGTTCGGGCTCGGGCCAAATACAGCCAGGTCCTCTGGGCAACGTTGAATCCGCTCGATGTCTCGAATCCTCTGGTTCGAAGTTCTGAGGCCGCGGCAGATGCCCAGGCTGTGCTTGGCCGTCTGCAAGAAGACGACTGGCGTTACGAACTCGAGGTGCAACCGGGCACGCCGGAGAATAGCATGGCTTCGAATGTCAACGATCGGCTCGAGCTTCGTATCAGCGATACGTACATCGAGCCGTCCGAGGACGAAGAGAGCCGGGTGGACAGCGTGCGACTCGTGGATCCCATCGAGAAGGAGCCTGCCCCTTATCTTCAGACCGAGATCGAGACCTTCATCGATGCCGGTCAGTACGCCAACGTTTCCGTCACGTCGGCCCGAGAGATGTATCTCATCCTCGCCGAAGATGCATTGGCACGCGACGACACCTCGGCATTCCGCACGCACATTAACGATCTTCGGGATCTGGACGGCCTTTCCTCCTATACGGATCAGCTTCCTGCTCGCGACCTGCTCGTGCACAGCCGTCAGGTGAACTTATTCTTGCAGGGGCGTCGCCTCGCCGATCACTACCGGTTTGAGATTCCGGCTCCCGAGTGGAAGAATGCAACGCCGGGTGCCTTCTTTCCCATTACCATCACGGAGATTCGGGCCAATCCGCACGTGGACCTCGACTCCTGATATTGAGATTTACAGAGACGCTTTTTCCCATTCAATCGAGTTTTATTCATGCCTACTGCTAACACAAATTCTGGCGCTTCTTTTCGACCGACCCTCTCTCGCTGGCTTTTAGGGAGTCTTGCTATGTTGGTCGGACTCGTCATGCTGTTTGCGCCGAAGACGAGCTCTGCCCAGTCCGACTATTTCTTTCCTGAGGACGTTCAGTTCGATCCAGACATTCCGTCCCCGTCCGATTTTCTAGGCTACGATATCGGGTCGCACCACACGCGTCACGATCGAATTGTTGCCTATTTTCGGGAGCTCGCGCGGCATTCAGATCGAATCACGATTACGGAGATTGGTCAGACCAACGAGCTTCGGCCGTTGATCTTCGGCATCGTCACGGCCCCCGAGAATCACGACAACCTCGACGAGCTGCGCCGGCAGCACCTGCAAATCACGGACCCGGAGGCGACGATTGAGAATGTCACCGATCAGCCGATCGTGGTGCAGCTCGGCTATGGAGTGCATGGGGACGAGACGTCGTCCAGCGAGGTGGCGATGCTTCAAGCCTATCATCTAGTCGCTGGACAGGGGGATGAGGTGAACCGCTACCTCCAGGAAGGCATCTTTCTGATCGAACCGACCCTCAATCCGGACGGTCGAGATCGGCACACGCAGTGGGCGAATATGCATAAAGGAGATCCTCTGGTGGCCGATCCGCTCGATCGCGAGCATAACGAGCGGTGGCCCAGCGGGCGGACCAATCACTACTGGTTCGATCTAAATCGAGACTGGTTTCCCCTTACGCAGGTGGAGAGCCAGGCCCGTGTCGATTTCTACCACGAGTGGCGCCCCAACGTGGTGACCGACTACCACGAGATGGGAACGAGTAGCACCTATTTCTTCGAGCCGACCGAGCCGGAGGGATCCTGGGATCCGGTGGTGCCCGAGCGGGTGTACACGGAGCTTACTGATTACTTTACGGCCAACTGGTCGGAGGCCCTAGACGAGCTCGGGACGCTGTATTTTACCAAGGAAGTGTACGACAACTCGTATCCCGGCTATGGATCGACCTATCCGAATTTGCAGGGAGGGATCGGGTTTGTCTTCGAACAGGCGAGTGCACGCGGCCACGTACAGGAGACCGAGACGCGGGAGGTGACCTTTCCGTACACCATCCGCAACCAGCTACGTACCTCTCTCGCCACGGTGGAGACGGCCATCGAGCAGAAGGACGTGTTCTTAAACCATCAGCGTGACTTCTTTACTTCTGCGCTGGAGGAGGCTGAGGACTATCCGGAGAACGCCTACGTCTTCGGTCACAAGCGAGATACGTCGCGTACCCAGGCCTTTCTCGATCTCCTGCTCCAGCACGAGATTGAAGTGTACGAGCTGTCCGAGAACTACACGGCAGAGGGGACATCGTTTGAGCCCGGCTCGGCATACGTCGTGCCGACCCAGCAGCCCCAGCACCGGCTGGTCCGTTCGGTCTTCGAAAAAGTGACCGAGTTCGCAGACAGTACATTTTACGACACCTCGGCCTGGTCGCTGGCGCTGGCATACGGCCTGCCTCACGTAGGGGTGGACGGCAGTGCTCCGCAGGGACAGCGTGTGACCTCGGTCCCTGATCGGGGAGGAGTGGGAACTGTGCAGCAGAGTGGGTACGCCTATCTGATAGACTGGAGCGAGTACCGGGCGGCGGAAGCTCTGTATGCATTGCAAAAGCACGACGTCGTAGCGAAGACAGCGTTCGAGCCCTTCGAAGCGTCCACCACGACCGGAAGTCAGCAGTATCCTCGCGGGTCCATCCTGATTCCGGTCCAGCCCCAGACGATTTCAGCCGATAGTTTGCATCGCCTCGTGGAGAAGGCCGAGCGTGCATCTGGAATCAATATCCAGGCGACGTCGACTGGATTCACTCCGGATGGGGTTGATCTCGGCAGTAGAAATTTCGAGCCCATTGAACGGCCGGAAGCGCTCATGTTGACGGGAGAAGGGACCTCCTCCTACGAAGCCGGCCAGGTGTGGCATTTGCTCGACGAGCGAGTCAATATGCCCATTACCAAGGTCGATCGCATGGACTTCGACCGCGTCCACCTTCCGGACTACAATACGCTGGTGCTCGTCTCTGGTCAGTATGATTTCCTGGAAGAGTCCCGGATCGAAGACATTCAGAGGTGGATTGAGGCTGGCGGTACGCTAATTACGATTCGACGTGCCAGCGAGTGGGCCATCGACGCGGGCCTTGTGGACGATCCGGCTCTTACAGAAGAGGAAGGAGAGGACGAGCAGGATCAGGAGAATGACACCACGGTGACCCGTCACGATTACGCAGAGGCCGATGAGATCGAGGGGGCGCAGCGAGTGGGTGGATCCATCTATGAGGTCGACCTCGACACGACCCACCCGCTCGGTTTTGGATTTCACCGGAGAGACCTTCCGGTCTATCGGGATCACCGCATCTTCCTCCCTCCAGTGTCCAATCCGTATAGCACGGTCGCCCGCTACACAGAGGATCCTTTGCTCAGTGGGTACGTGTCGGACGAGAACCTTGAGCAGGTTCGAAAGTCGGCCTCCTTGCTCGTCGATGGCGTTGGAGAAGGGCGGATCGTACTATTTGCCGACAACCCGAATTTCCGCGGGGTATGGTACGGCACGAACAAGCTATTCTTCAACGCTCTCTTCTTTGGCAAGACGATTGACGTTCCCCGAACAGTGCTAGATGAATAGAGGAGAGCTCGGAAACTCCCTCCCAGAGGATTTTCTTTGAGAAGCAAAGGGCTGTCCTCG
>CAYXAD010000178.1:0-7315 GCA_964462965.1 uncultured Salinivenus sp. | reverse complement strand
TAGGAGGATCCATGGGGAACGGGCGTTATTGCGCGGCATCCGTAGACGCTATTGACGAGCAAGGCCAGGAAGCAATCTGATCGAGCGTCAGATCGTGACGACTCGCCTTCGTGACGGGAGGCACCCTCGAGTTGTCGGTGGGCGCATGGATCCACTCCCACACGGTTCGCCCATCTGAGGCAACCTCCACCACTCTTCCTTTTTTTCCCTCCACCAAAAGCATATTTCCGTTCTCTAGGGACTGCCACTTGCCGAGGACGTCTGTATAAACCGTGTCCGAATGGTCAGTAGGAAAGAGAACCTCTACAGAGTCGGTGTGGGGCTGGAGAGCCACGATGCGGTTTCCGCCCAGCATGTCACCCTGTTCCGTGAGATCATAGTTATTGTCGAAGACGCCAATCCACCCATTCCCAATGAAATCTGGATCGTGTTGATAAATGAATGGATCGGCCGAGTGCCATTTCACTTCATTTGAGTCCGGATCGAAAACGAAGACGAGGCTGAGGTGTCGAAGCGAGACCAACAGGTCTCCGGCCTCGAACAAGGGATATTCGTCCGCTGAAGAGGGCGCGAGAGGTTCTACGTCATTTAGATGGGTGAGATCAGCGGGGATTGTTTGAGGAGTCGGGCGCGTCCCGCCCAAGGTCTTTGGGATGTAGCGTTCGAGGCCATTCGCGTAGAGGATGTCGAGCACGTTCGTGGACTCTAGAACTTCTCCCTCTTTGCTCACGCGAAGAATCCGGTCGATCCACACCGATTTTCCGCCGAGACCGGGGAATCCGTCGGGGTAGCGAGTACTCTCTGCACGGGGTGCTGAAGCGACTCCCGGGACCCAGAAGGACCCATCTTCGGCTTGGGCGATCGAATGGTGGTTTCCCTCTTCCAATGTCCAGAGGACCTCTCCGCAGGCGTCCAATCGAGCCAATCCTACGTATCCGAGGTTTACCAGTACGTCCCCATTGGAAAGAAGATAGGATCCGTGAATGTCCGTTTGGTTTGGGGTTCCTCGCTGAAAGGCTCCCGCCTGAAAGAGTTCACTTCTGTCGACGAACCATTTGTGCAACCGCTTTCCTTTTTGGCTGATCAGCATCAGGCCGACGTTCCAACCGTCTCGATTTTTCCACGAGGAGGTAATTAGCGTCGCACCGGGTTGTATTCGTCCTGGGCTCGGACTCCGGACCCCCGAGTGCTCAAAGGCATGAGTGCGCAACGGAAATCCAAGGTCGGAAGAGGTCCACGACTGATACGCGACGCGTGCCTGGTCGAAGGCGCGAGTCAGAACGGAACTCGGAACCCACCCGTAGTGGCCCGCCGCGACCCCGTAGCAGAGGGTAAGGATCGCCAGGGAAAGCACGAAGCCAATCTTCTCGATGGGGGACGAAGAGCGCATAGAGCCGGGCAACCTGGATAGAATTGGGTGCGCCTACGCAGGATCGAAGCATTGTGCGCCAACCTCAATCTCCGTACCGCAGGTGTCGTAGGCAATTCCCCCTTGGAGTAACAACTATGTAGGTCGGGAAAAATTTGTTGTAGTCCCTCCGACGGATGTCAGGGAGCCTGTGCGCGACTCCTGTCGTTCGCTAGTGCTCTGGGTGATTCCCTGAAAGGAGACAGCAGGGATCGGACGCGGGGGCTGTTGGTTTTCGAAGGTACGGAGAGACACGAGCGTTCCCAAGTTGTTCTCTTGATTGGGGGCGGAGCCGAGAGGGTCTACCTGAAGTCCATTCTGTACGTCCATTCCATTTCTTCACCAACCTCAACACCGGCCATGAGTGCCAAAGCGTCCAATGCCCTCCACACGATTCGGGAGAACTGGCGGGAGCGTCTTCGGTCGGCGAGCGATCAGGCGGCCGCTCAGGTGAAGGAACTGGGGATTGCAGATCTCCGCGCCCTGCGCACCACGATCCGAGAGGAGATCGATGCGTTGAAGGAGCAGCTGCCCGAGCCCATGCCCCTCGAAGGCCGAGGGCCGATGACGGCCGACGAGCAGGCCAAACACGTTCGCACCGCCCTCCAGTACAATGCTCTCCAGGTTCGGGAACAGGTCGTCCACCACGAGCTCCGACGCCGCGCCCTCGGGTCTGACGTGGACGTGCCCTCGAAGACGAAGCGGTTAGCAGAGGTGGCGTGGAACGTGATGGGAGATGAGGACGTCGATACGGTTCCTGCCGTCTATCGGAAAGTCGCACGGCGGATCGACGAGGACCTGCACCTCTCCACGGTCGAGAAGTGGCTGCGACAGGAGAATCCCCACCATCCCGAGGAGGACGAGGGGCGCTGGACGGAGCTTCGTCGGGCCGTCTTGTTGGCCTCGACGAGTTTCCAGTAGGAAGGAAAAGGCCTCCTCCATTTCCGTAGCACGAGCGAACGTTTTCGTAGTAGAGGAAAGACAGCAATGCCCACTCGGCAGAAAACCGCAGCCCTCCTTACCGGAGTCATTCCTTTGGCGATCGGTCTCTTTATCCTGACGTTGGACGTCGAAGCCCTGTTTGGGCTGGCCGTGATTGCGGTTTCTCCCGCCGTGGCCATTCGGAACGGGGCGGCCGGGGAGCGGCGCAAGATCTCCAACCTGCCGATTACGAACTACGACCTGTACGATACCATTCGGGCCCTCTCGCTCGCGACAGCCCTTGCCCTCTTTGCGGCGGGCATCCTGCCGGATGTCATCCGGTAGGTACGGCCGCTCGTTTCAAGCAGGGGGGATGAAAGGAACTGGAGACGGCTCACTCCTGCGTCAGTTCAGGGGGGACCTCTTCCGGAATGGTCGAGGGGGAGATGGTGCGCGCTCCGACCGGGTCGGTCGAGTCGGGCTCCCGGGTGCCCGGGTCGAAATTGTGGGAGACGACTCGTGTGCCCGGGTCGAGTTGCTCGAAGAGCTTGGGGCGCAGCTTCATGTTAATCTCGGGAAGCAGGTACAGCGTCACGACCGTGGCGTCACTGAAGTCGGCCTCGAAGAGGTCCTGTTGACGAAATTCGACCCGGTCACTGACCCCGGCCTCTTCGGCGTTTTTGCGGGCTTCCCAGACGCGTACGGGATCGATTTCGACGCCCACGCCGCGGGCCCGGTAGCGCTGTGCAGCGGTGATTACGATTCGCCCGTCGCCACTCCCCAGGTCGTAGACGACGTCGTTCACGTACACGTCGGCGAGCTCGAGCATGCGATTGACGACCTCCTGGTCCGTGGCCACGTAGGGCACGTCGGTGTCGACCGTCGAGTCAGCCGAACGCGCCGACAGGTCGTCGAGGAGTGTCCGTGCGGGATCGGCCGACGAAGTGTCGTTCTCCTCGCCGCACCCGGCGAGCGGCACCCCGCCCGCCAGAAGGAGCCCGCAGGTCACGAGTGCAGTAATCCAGGGGCGAACAGAGGTCATCGGTAAAGGAGTTTCGGCCCAGAAGGCGTATGGCTGGAAATTGGAAGTCCCGCTCTGGCGGGTCAGTGTGTGGCCGCCGTCCAACGAGCGAGCATCGTGTTAAGACGCTCGATGTGCTCCGGCCCCACCTCGCAGCACCCGCCCACGATTTGTGCGCCATCGTCCAGCCATTGGCGGACGTGTTCTGCATAGGCCTCGGGATCGAGGTCCTTGCGCTTTTCGGGCATGGCGTCTGCTTGTTCATCCCACTCTTCCGGGATGCCCGTGAACGCGTTGGCGTAGGCGCCAATGGGCAGATCCGTGAGGCGTCGCAGCTCGGAAATTGCTGCGGTGATGCTCTCCGGGAACGAACAGTTGAGTAGAAAGCCACTCACAGGAAGATCCCCCAATGCCTCGACCGCCTCGTCCAGGGACTGTCCATTTCGGAGCCGGGGAAATGCTTCGTCGGGAGATGTCTGGTCGACGATCGTGTAAGAGACCAGCACCGGCAGATCAGTTGAGGCGGCTCCTGTTACGGCTGCTTGTGCCTCATCGGGCGTCGACATCGTTTCGCAGAGAAACAGATCGACGTGCGGGGTCAGGAGCTGTGCCTGTTCTCGATACTGCGGTTCGATTTCTTCGAACGTTCCGACTCGATCGGGGCGGTAGCTTCCTCGGATGGGAGGGAGAGAACCGGCAATCAGTGCATCAGGGTTGACCACCTCCCGGGCCCTCTCGGCAAGGGTGCCGGCCAACTGGTTCAGTTCCTCGACTCGACCCTCGAACCCGGACTTCTCCAGCCGTTCGCGCGGAGTGGCATAGGTATTGGTGGTAATGATGTCGGCGCCGGCCCGGAGATAGTCTTCGTGCACCGACTGCACGAGGTCCGGATCCGCGAGGAGGGCATTTGCAGACCAGAGGGAGTGGTCTTTGTCCGACATTCCTCGGCGAAGGAGCTCCTGTCCCATGCCCCCGTCCAGAAGCGTAATGTCGTCGGGCAGCTTTCTAGCGAGCGAATCAGTCATGCGTGGGTGTGTGGATGCCAGATGGTTGGTTCAGGGAGATACCGGCCTTCCGGATGGGGAACGCCCTCTGGAGAACGCTCCAACTGAAGGAGACGGTAGATCACCCTCCCTAATCTACGGACGAAAACGGAGGATCCCGGCTGGTTCGGGTCGTTGCAAGGGAGTTACGGGCATTCTTGGATTTCGAGGGGATCGTTCACCACCCCTTCCGACGAGATGCCCGGGCCGTCGGAGCAGAGAAGGAAGATTTCTCAGTCCGGACTGAGTGAAGTCATCTGTCACGCGGGGTGTTTCTCCGCCAGAGTACGTTTCCGCCTCACCGTTTGTGTAAGCGTCTCCGGGGCCCTTCCTGCGGATGGAGGATCCACGTGCTGCCGGAGTCGGCGTGGCTGCAGGTCAGATTGCCTGCACCGTTCCTCGGACTGCGGCACGGTCCTTCTGTTCGCAGAGTTCCTCGAGCTTTTCTGGCGTTTCGGTCTAAATGCCGAAGTCAGCGACGAACAGTCTCTTTTCTCCGTTGCCGTTCAGTTCGGGTGTGCGAGGGCGTCTGCCAAGAGACCCCGCCCAAGAGAAGTCCAGTGGCACGATTCTTGAAATTAAGGTAACAATTGCAATTCTGAGCGGCGTCTACTGAGCGTGTTTTCTTTCTGACGAAGTTCCTTACTCTTGTCTTTCTCTACCCTCTCTTTCCTGTTTTGGCCCGACGAGGAAGAATTCGATACGGATCAATCGTCGCAGGTTCAGTTCTACCGCCTGCTTTCTCTTCTCGGGGCCATTCTGCTGCCTTTCTTTGGTTTCCTCCGGGAGATGTCCACCCCGGAACCCTCAAAGCTCTGGGAGGTCCGTCTTCTCGTCGCCGGTCTGTTTGCGGCGCTTCTTGTCCTTTCCTACCTCTCGAGCTGGGTCCGCCGGAATTTCATCCCCTGGGTTTGGGGGATGATTTATGTCATGATGGCCTGGTCGGTCCTGCTCGCCATGCATCACCAGTTCGAGGCAGGCCATATGGTGGGGGTCATCGTCGCGTACGCCGCGCTTACCTCGATCCTTGGGCTCAGCGTCCGGTCGATGTTTCCGGTTGTTTGTTTTTTGGGATACGGACTCGCCCTTACCGCGGTCGCGGTGACGGTGGGCCCGGAGCCTGCCATGAGACCGTCAATTCTGGTCGCGAATATGGGTGTCCTGGCCTTCGTCGTCATTGTGGTGGTTCGACGCCGACTGTCGGTCCAGGAGCGACTCCGGGATCGGGAGGAGCGCCTCCGCGGCCTTGCAAATAGCCTTCCCGGGGTGATATATCAGTTTTCTGCGGAGCCGGACGGCACCTATGGGGTGCGGTTCGTGAGTGAGCACGCCGAAACGCTGCTGGGCATCTCTGCAGACCGGGAAGACTTCTACGAACGGTTTCTCCAGCATGTCCCTGCTCCCCATCGCGACGACCTTATCGACTCGATCAATCGGGCCGTCAAAGAGGAGAACGACTGGCGGTTCGAGATGCCCTTCGAAAAACCCTCCGGGGATCGAATCTGGCTTCTTGGAACCTCTACGCCCGAACGGAGCGGTGACGAGCTGATCTTTAATGGAGTCATCCTCGACATCACCGAGCGGAAACGAGTCGAAGAAGAGCTGCGGCGGCTTCAAAACTTCTACGAACAGGTTCTCGAGCAGGTACCGATTGACCTGGCAGTCTTCAGTCCGGATGCAGAGTTCGAGTATCTGAACCCGCAAAGTGTGAGTGATCCGGACATGCGCGAGTGGCTCTATGGGCGGACCAACGAGGACTACTGTCGCTATCGAGGGATCGACCCTGACCTGGGCCGGAAACGAGATGAGGCAATTCGTCGAACGGCGCAGACCAAAGAACCGTTCGAAATCGAGGAAACCCTCGAGACCAACCAGGGCCCTCGGTACTTCCTGCGAGTGCATGGGCCCGTGACGGACTTACAAGGCAGGGTGACCCACGTGGTCGCGTTTGGGCTCGACATCACCGAGCGGAAAAAACACGAACAGAAACTCTTGGAGGCCAAGGAAGAGGCCGAACGGATGAACCGTCTCAAAACATCTTTTCTGGCGAACATGAGCCACGAAATCCGCACGCCCCTTACCTCCATCATTGGGTTTGCGGAGGCCATCGGCGATGAGGTCTCCGATCGGGCAGAGGGACTGATTCCCGAGTTTGCTCGTCGCATCGAAAAAAGTGGTCACCACCTCCTGGAAACGCTCGAAGGTGTTCTAAATCTTTCGAAGCTGGAAGCGGAGGAAATGGAGCTGACTCCCGAACGGGTCGATCTCGTCGGGGAGGTCGAAGAAATTGCCGACCTGTTCGGCTTGCAGGCGGAAGAGGCAGGCATTGACGTGCTGCTCGAGGCCGCTTCGTCTCCCGTTTGGGCGCACGTGGATGAAGGGGGCCTTCGGATTGCGTTGCGCAATCTCGTCTCTAATGCGCTCAAGTATACCGGGGACGAAGGGACGGTGTGGCTCCGGGTACGGGAGGAGCAGAACACTGCTGCTGTGGAAGTCGAAGACAATGGCATCGGAATGGAGGCCGACCGGGTGGCCGAGCTTTTCGAGCCCTTCCGCCAGGAGTCCGAAGGAGTCGGGCGGGAATACGATGGGACCGGGCTCGGTCTGACGGTGACGAAGCAAGTCATCGACCAGATGGAGGGCTCGATCGACATCGAGACCGAAAAGGGGGAAGGGAGCTGTTTCATCGTTCGCCTGCCTCTTGCCTCCCGAGAGCGGACTGACGGAGCCGGCGTGAGGAAGGACGCCTGACTGGAAATCCAGGGTTGGGGATCGCTTCCCTCGTGCATGTCGGGGAGCATCGGGAGAAGGGATCGGACAAAAAAACCCCCAGTGTACTGGCACTGGGGGCGTGGGTTGCCTTTCCCGTCTATCGTAGATCCAGGGGCATTAGTCCTCGTCGACGTCGATCTCCATGACCCC
>CAYXAD010000177.1:4920-7356 GCA_964462965.1 uncultured Salinivenus sp. | reverse complement strand
GGGGGCTATGCGAGCTGCTGGACCGCATGTCTATGCCGCTCGACCTCTAGGATGACCTTCTATGCATCTAGCACTCAGTAAGAGACCACGGCATCAGTCTCTGCCGTGACGTTGTCCCGGGTGAGGCGTTCCTGAGGGGGACAGCCACTGCTTTTACCCGCGTATCCATCCGTTCTCGGATTGGACGAGAGGAATCACCGTTCGTACTCCCGGCTCCATGACGGTGTCGAACTGGCCCAATGTACTTTTGACGTTTCGCTCGGACTCCTTCACGACCTCGAACGTGGCAGAACACAGGAGGACGAGTGTGAGAGCAAGCAGTGAACGGACGTAGAGAAGTATGACAGGGAGAGCGTCCTCGGAAGACCTGCTAAAGCCGTGGACGATGTCCGGTGGATCGCTGAAGGGCGCTTCCTAAGTAGACCAGCAAAAGAACACTAAGGGGATAGTCATTCCGACCGGAGCGCTGGGAGCGGATGCGACCGAGTACTCCTGGGGTGCGAAGCGGAGTGGAGGAATCTTTCCGCAGACTGGCGGAAACGCCCCACAAGGGCGTTTCCGATGGATTCAAGAAGATTCCCAGAGGATGACCCTTCGGGCCCCTTCGACTCCCTCCTCTCTGCGTTCGTCGGTCGCTCAGAACCTGCACACGACGGCAGTCGGTGCCTGTCCTCGATTCCTATCGGGATGACTTCGGCTTACGTTTTTATGTTGATCTACCTAGTTCGGGGCTTCCTTCTGACGAAACCCCTTCAAAGATGAGTGCGGGTCGGCAGAGCTGCAATGGGGACTCCCGGACTTAGAACAATTGTTAAGGGATCGTTCAACGCAAGGGGCCCTGGAGGCTGCGTCCCAGGGTTCAGAGGGAGTATTCACCGTCCGGGTGGTCATTCAGCGATGGTGTGACGACCGTCGGCCGTCCCTGTGTTACCGCCGATGATGAGGGACACAGCGAAATCTGATTCTACGGCCCCCGAGAAAACCCCAGCACCGTTATTCTGTGGAGGTGGATGAATCGGTCTTCCGAAGGAGGACGAGCAGCCGGCTCCCCTTTCCCTCGAGGACTCGAGGCTGTACCGATCCAATCTCCCACCCTTTTTGAAGAAGAGGGGCGACCTCGGGATGGGTGCCGACGTCCTCGTTCGGACCGCGCTCGATGAGAAGAAATCGGACGTTGAGCTCTTCCCAGGACGGCCGCTCGAGGCGGGCGTCGGAAAAGTCAGCGTTGTGAAGCGAAGGAAGAAAAGGCGGAGAATGACCACTGATCAGTGCCATACGGGTCGGGCTCTGAGAAGAGGAATGCAACTGTTCGCCGAAAAACTCTGAAGCGTCCCCCAACCGGTCGTGATCGATCGGAGACACGTCAACAAACTGACGGGTAGCTATGACTTCTGTGGCTTGAGGGAAGGAAGGGGGGCTATTTTTAACCCTTTCTGATGTAGTGACGACGGACCGCGGACGACGGACCCCCCTACGTGCAATTTTTCAGCGGTCGGAGGTCTATGGTCCGTCGGCTGGGCGGTAAAAAGCGTGCCCGCCTGCACGAGCCTAGACCCCGTCCCCTGCGTTCCAATTCCTTCTCAACGGCCATTTGCGGGCAACTTTCGAGTTTTTCGACCACGCCTTTCTCTGCAGAAAGTGTAAGTGGGTGCCTTCCGGAGACCGACGCCCTCAGGCATACCGAGAGAGCACCTAGACGAGCGGGGCCCGGACGTCCCGACCACTGCTTTCGCGGACCCGATCAGACAGATCTCGAGAGGTAGTTCCCTATGACGCAGCCGATTCTTTGGTCGGCAGTCAAGCGGGGAGGGGGCCGCTCCGCCGTGTGGGCTCCGAAGGCCGATCTTTGGGAAACGGAGGAGGCCTTCCACATTCGTCTCGACGTGCCCGGCATGACGACGGAAGACATCAACATTGCCCTCCAGAACAACACGTTGGCGATCAGCGGCACTCGCGAGAGCGAGCAGACTGAAGAAGGGGAGGGCTGCGTTCGCGCCGAGCGAGCGTTTGGCGATTTCCATCGCACGTTTCTGCTTCCCCGTGCCGTCGATTAGGAAACCATTGGGGCCCGCTGCGACAAAGGAGTCTCCTCAATTCACGTCCCGAAGACGGAGGAGAGCAAACCGCGTCAGATCGAGATCCAGTAGGATCTCTCGGTGTGTCTTTGTGTTCGTACACCTCGGCGGGCCGTCCTCTTTTCATACAATGATTGGGCCCCACCGGTCTGGGGACTGGTCGACCTCGTCACACTGATTGAGACGGTTGGCAAATGGCGTTCATTCTTGAGAATGTTGGTCTCGTGGTCTTCGTCCTCGTACTCCTCCTCGGAGGACTTGTCGTCTTTCGAGAGAACTTATAGAGCGACCCCTCCTGGGAGTCAAGAATCCACTGAGGATCCCGCTCGAGACCCTCAACGCCCAGGAAGAGAACCAAGGC
>CAYXAD010000177.1:0-4910 GCA_964462965.1 uncultured Salinivenus sp. | reverse complement strand
GTCCACCGGTCCGAGGACCGACGCATTCAAAGCCCCAGCCGAAGTGTCAGAGGATCGCCTGCTCTAGAAGTGCCGCGGAGGGGGGGCAGGAAGGAAAGAAACGCTGTGTGGGGGCTTGTAATCGGCTGAAAGCGGTACGCGATGCTGATGCACGAAGATATGCTTTCGATTCAGCAGGCCGCACAGCTGCTTGACGTCTCCGAGCCGACGGTGTTCGAATGGATGCAAACGGGGAAGCTACAAACGTACGAGCGAGGAGGAAAAATGGCGCGTGTATCGTCGCGACATAGAGGATTTTGTTTTCCGTCGCGACGTAGTTCAGTGGAATGAGGTGAGCTGGAGATCGCTCTGAGAACCGTAAGGGTCCTCTCTGAGGCGATGAGGAGCTCCCCTGCACATACGAGGAGGGATCCCTCCTCGTCATCTGGCAGCATCAAGAGAGGACGAGCCCGACGTGTCTTGGGTAGGCCTGATGCGTTTGTGGAAGGGGACGCGTTCGGTTAGGAAGTTAAAGTGGATTGAGTCAGGTCGTATTCAGACTGAGGCTGGCTGCGTACTGTACCCGACGGAGAGTCCAGGGGCCGGGCCAAGGGAAACGCCAGAACACGTTCTCCTTCACTCGTATTACAGGTGCATCTTTCAACGGAGCCGCGCACGAATTCTATGGCCACGTCGCTAGCGGACCTTCAACAAGACCTTGCCCAGTCGGGCACCCCCGCCGAAGAATTTCAGGCGCTCTCGGGGGTTCGCCAGCGAGAGGTCTTCTTTCAGTTGTCCGATTTCCTACAGCAGTCCCTCGTTGCGGACATGGGCTCGGACCAGCTGCGGCAGTTTGTCACCCGACTCGACCCGGACGAGGCCACCGACGTGCTGGGGCTCGTCGATGAGGAGACACAGGCCAGCGTCTTGCGGCGGCTCGACGAGGAGCGGCGGGAGAAGCTCGAGTTCCTGCTGGCGTTTCGTCCTGAGAGTGCCGCGGGCCTGATGGATCTGGACTATATAACGGTTGATGTAAGCCGAGATCTCAACGAGGTCGCGCGTCGGGTCCGGCGCCACGAAGAGCGGACGGGCCGTTTTCCGACGATATTTGTGACGGAAGGTGACGTCTTATTGGGAGAGTTGCCGGGTCCGACGCTCGCCTTCGCCGAAGAGACCGTCGGGGACATCGCGAAATACGTCGAAGAGTCGCCAAGCGTTCGATACGACGCGCCCGATACGGACGTCGTGGAAGTGTTTCGGGCGAACCCGGAGAGCAAGGTGGCGGTGCTCGACGAGAACGCTCGAATCCTCGGGGTCATTCACGCCGAAGATCTTCTCCGGATCATTGAGGAAGAGGCCGGCGAGACCCTCTACGAGTTTACGGGAGTTGCTGAGGAGGAGAGCGTCCTCGACGGACCGCTCGCAAAAGTCCGGAGCCGGTGCAGCTGGCTGATCCTCAATCTCGGAACCGCCTTTTTGGCGGCCGCAGTGGTCGGTCTGTTTGAGGACACCATCGCCGCATTCACGCTGTTGGCGGTGTATATGCCCGTTGTCGCGGGAATGGGAGGGAATGCCGGTACACAATCGATGGCCGTTACGGTTCGCGGCATTGCACTGGATCAGGTGTCGCTGCGAACGGGGGGACGGGTGGTCTGGAACGAAGTTCTTGCCGGTGCAGCCAACGGAGCCATCACTGGCTTGCTCGTAACTCTCATTGCGTCGGTGTTCAATCAAAGCCCGCTTTTGGGCCTTGTGCTGGGAATCTCCATGGTGTTAAACCTCGTGATCGCAGGCTTTTTCGGGGCGCTCATCCCGCTCATTCTCAATCAGTTCGGCAAGGACCCGGCCACCTCGGCTACCATCTTCATTACGACGGCGACCGACGTGCTCGGCTTCTTTATCTTCCTCGGGTTGGCCAAGGTGATTCTTAACATCTAGCTTCGAAACGGCGTGTAGACGCAGGCTATTCCATCTTGTCCCCGGCGTGCTCCTTGATGGCCTCTTCCTCTGCGTGGCCCAGCACTTCGACGGGGTCTCCCAAGATGTCTTCTACATAGAGCATCTGCACGGCGACTGTAATAGTGACCACCAGCGGGGTGGCCAAAAACACGCCGAGGACGCCGGCCAAGACGCCCGCCACGACTTGGGCTCCGATTAGGAGCGCCGGAGGAATGGAGACGGTACGCTCCTGGATCAGGGGGGTGATGAGGTAGCTTTCCAAGAGCTGTACCCCTCCGAAGATCAGGATGACGTACAACGCCTTCGTGGGGCTAACCGTGATGGCCACCAGGATCGCCGGGACGGCCGCTGCGATGGGACCGATGTAGGGCACAAACGAAAAGAGCCCGGCGATGACCCCCAGCGACAGAAAGAGCGGCACTCCTGCAATGAGGAGGCCCACCCCGGTGAGCACCCCCACCACGATCATCGAGGCGCCCCGGCCTACCATCCACCAGCGCAGCACGTGTCCCATGGCCCCTAGCACCTGGCCGACTCGACGCCGCCGCGCGGGAGGGACGAGGTGCGCAGCGCCCTTCACGTAGAGGTCGGGACTAATCGCAAAGTAGAGGCCAATGATTAATACGACGAGCGCACTCGTGAGCGCGCTGGCGGTCGTGGAGAAGACGCCGAGAAGGTTGCCCGTGATGTTTCCGGAGCCGGACTCTAGCGGAACGCGCTGAAGAAACTGTTTGGCCCACTCCTGGGAGACGATCTGCTTCCGGAGTTGGTCGGCGGCCTCCGGCAGGCGCTGGGCGAGCTCGCTGGCCTGGCTCGCGAGCCGCGGTCCAGCCAGAAAGCCAAATCCTACGAGGAGACCGATGAGCCCGACAACCACCCCCGCCATCACGACTCCTCGAGGAAGGATTGTGCGACGAGACAGGAGGTCCGTGAGGCCGCTTAGGATAACAGCCAGGAGAACCCCGCCAAAGAGTAGCAAAAACACGCGGCCCAGCTGCCACATGAAGTAGAGGCCCGCCACACTCCCAATGAAGATCCCGGCGGCAATCAGTACACGCCGTGTGTAGTTGGAAAGGCGAGATTCCGGCATAGAAGGCGGGGGTAGAGGCGGCAGAAAGGCGATGGGTCAGTCGAAGAGGATACGCGACGCCTGGTCGATGAACGTCATCTCTAGGCTACTTCTCCCAGGTTCCAAGGATTGGTGTACACCGGCTCGAGGCCGTAGGAAAAGAGAACGTCTATTCGAGATGTGCCCTCGCTGCGCTGAACGTACCTGGCGCCTCTTCTCTGTCTCGATGGGTGGGGCTTGGATGGGCCTCCTTCGTCTCGGAGCACCGCTCCCTTACAAGAAGGGCTGTGTCAATTCTGATCCCCGAGAGGAAGTAGAAGAGCACATCGAGGGGGGCTTGACCTGTGATCATGTGTTGTGCATTGGTAAGCCGCCATCCCTATGAATCTCCTGGGGCCCCGACGCAGTGTTTCTGCCAGGGTGTGCGACCCATGACGTTCGTCCCTGTGTGCTTCCGTTCGATCTTCCTGCCCGTCACTCTGCTGGTTCTAAGCCTCGCCGTTTTCGGGAGCCTCGTCGGGTGTGGCTCCGACGCCAAAGAGGATCCGCGGGGGGAACGGGCAACGCTGGGAACGGAGGGGGTTCGGCTCCACATTAGTATCAGTGATTGGACCGGGCAGCGCCCTCTCTCGGAGCAGTTTGCCATTGAAGCTCCCGGAGAGGGACTCTGGCATCCGAACGTAAAATTTGGCCGCGCCACCCGCCAGTTTGCAGTCTATCCAGTGGGCAAGGAGTACGAGTTGTACATTTATCCGAGGGGAAAGAACGGACCGCGCCAGCGCGTTCCGTTTTCGATGAAGGAAAGCATGAAGTCAGGGAGGGCCCTGTCGAAGACGAAGTTCAAAATTTACGACGATAGCATTATCACCACCGGCCCAGCCGTGCCGGGAGGTCGCATGTCGATCGCCCGAGAGCCTCTCTCAACAGCCGTAGGGCCGTAGCGAACCGCCCGTGATTCCAGGGCTCCATTTGGTTCGGTGTTGCTGTTTCCCCGGCGCTCTCAGTAGATCCCTTCCTCTCAACGATTGGTGGGCACGATGAATGATTCTGAACGAGAGACCATTCTGGTCAGTGTCGATCTCTCGGCTCCTCCCGTCCTTTCCCAGCCGCTTCTCCGGCAGCTTGTTTCCCTTGACGTGTTTCTGCTCGGCTGGCAGGAGGGGCCCGATCAAACCTCCCTCGAGCAGGCGGAGCAGGAATATGAAGAAGAGGCTCGAGAGGCGCTGCAGGGGGTGGCAACCTCGTTCGAAGAGGAAGGTGTAGAGGTTCGTTCGCAGCTCGTCTTTACCCACGACCGCTTCGATGCCATCGAGCGCGTGGCCGTTGAAGAGGAATGTGATGCCGTTCTCATTCCGCGCCCCTCGACACAGATCACTCGCCTTCTCCTTTCGCTTCGCGGGATGGTAAACGCCGACCGTATGGCGCGTATTGCCGGTCGCCTGGCGGGGAAAAAGGCGACGGTAACCGTGCTTCACGTAGCCGAGGGCAGCGAAGAACCGGCAGATGCAGACAAGACCTTACTCGAAGAGGCCGCTCGGCTCCTCGTTCACGAGGGCATTTCCGAAGACCGCATCGACCGCTGCTCCGTGAGGGACGGAGCTCCGGCGGAGGCAGTAAATGAGAGGGCTCAGCAGGGGGATCTCGTGATGATTGGCGAGTCGGCGCCTTCGAGCGGCGGTGCACTGTTGAGTAGCAGGTCCGAACGAATCGCCCGGGAGGCACCGGCACCTGTCCTCATCGTGAAGCACGTCCACGACGAGCATCAGGCGGATCCGGCCACGCGTGCAGCCGGTCGGTAGGCGTACCGGAGCGGAGGTGCAGTCTAGGCTCTGTCTGGCAAATCCCTCGAGGGCTGCACGTGGGCCTCGCTGCGCTCTGCTGCGTTCCGCTGCATCGCCGTAGG
>CAYXAD010000176.1:4730-7446 GCA_964462965.1 uncultured Salinivenus sp. | reverse complement strand
AGTTCGGGTTGGGCCGTCACCTCCCCACCAGGATGCCCTTCAGGCGACACAGACGGCGATCCGAGGAGGCGTTTTGTTTCTGAGCGTCTCGAGCATCTCTACGGGCCGATGCCACGCTGACGTCTGGCGTTCGAGGTGAATGCGTTACAGACGCCCTCCTTGCGTCGGCTCGATCACATCCATTGGGGGCGTTCGGGCTCAGCCCTCTTCATGGAGGCACTCGGGACAGATTTTTCCACCCATAGTGTCCCACCATCCATATTTGGCGACCAGCACGTGGTTGACGGCTTGGCTCGTGGACCAGGCGTGCTGGGCGAGGTCTGCCACGTCCTCCCGGGTCACTTCTACGTCCGCCCCGCACTTACATTGGAACTGAAAGGGGAACTCTCGTTGGTCTAGGTCACGCTCTTCGAGATCAGGCATGGTCGTTCGTCAAGAGGAGATCATTCGGAATGCTTTCCCCACACACAATGGGACGGGCATGGATCGAGGGTACTCTGATTCCACGCCTTTCTCGTCAGCCTTTGGGCGCCCTCGTCGTAATCGGGGGTGTCATTCCCCGTTGACACGTGAGGTTCAGCCTCGTTTTACCTGTTGTCTAGGTGCCCTGCCCGGTGACTTGGAGGACCGTATCAATGACCTGCTCGACATCCCCTGATTTTGGAGTAAATGCTGCGGCGCCCGCCTCGATCATCGACTGCTCGGTCGCCCGGTCTGCCTGGACCGAAATCCCAATGACGGCTGTCTCAGGACGGCGAGTGCGAACCTTTCGGGTGGCCTCAAGGCCGTTCATTTCCGGCATATTGACGTCCATGAGCACGACGTCGGGGCGCTTCTGCTCGACGGTCTTGACTGCTCCTTCCCAGTGGCGGCCTCGCCGACGACCGTCGTTCGCTCGTCTGCAACGAGGAGGTTGGCGATCCCCTGGCGCACGACCGCGTGATCGTCGGCGATCACCACGCGCACCTGTGTCTGTTGGGAAGGCACGTCCGCTTGGGGCTCGTCGTCGACCTCCACCGGGGTCCTGGGCCGGTCTGACTCGGTGTCGAGGGAAGGCGAGAGGGGCAGCCGGAGCTCGACGCGTGTGCCCTCCCCTGGTCTGGAATCGATCTCCATGGAGCCTCCGAGGGCAGCAATCCGCTCTTGGATGCTTAGCAGGCCAAATCCTCCTTCCTCTGTGCTCTCCTCGATTGCACGGTCCACCTCGAACCCTCGACCTTCGTCTTCGACCACCAGGTGCAGACGATCAGGCCCGGATTTCCTCTCGTCGTCCTGGGCTGGTTCGCTGGGGGCCGGATCGGTTCGGAGGGTGATGCGGGCCTCGCTCACCTCGGCGTACTTGACCACGTTGAAGAGCAACTCGCGTGCACATTCGTACAGCATGGCCTTCAGGTCGTCGCTGAGAGCAGGAGTGGCGGCATCAGTTTCCATCTCCTCTGTGTCCAAGGTGACCTCCAGGCCGTACCGCTCATCCATATCTGAGGCGAGCCATTCGAGGGCGGGCCTGAGGCCCGCTTCATACAGAGCCGGGGGACGGAGCTGACGGGTCAGGTTGCGCGCCGTCTCGACGGCCTCGCTGATTTGCTCGGAGGCCTCCGTAATGGCGGCGCGGGCCTCCTCGGTTTCTGTCTTGCCCCGAGCTACTCCCAGCTGCATCTCGGCGCCGTAGAGGAGCTGCTGTAGGTCGTCGTGCAATAGCGACGCAAGGCGCCTGCGCTCGCGCTGCTCGGCGGAGGCGAGTTCGGCGGCGAGGTGCCGCAGCCGCTCGGTTTGCTGGCGGAGCTCGGCCGTTCGCTTCTCGACGCGCTTCTCCAGCGAGCGGTTCATCTCGCGGAGCTTGTCTTCACTCATGCGCAGCTGCTCTTTGGCCTCTTCGCTCCTCGTAATGTCTTCGATGGCCAAGAGAATCCGCTGGTGATCGTTCAGCTGACGGGCGTTGAGGCGCATGACCCGCTGCCCGATGTTTTCGAACTCGCGGGTCACCTCGAACCCGGTCATGACGTTGTGTTCGGGCAGAATCTCTTCCAGAAGCTCGCGCAGCTCCGGAATGTCCCACTGGCCGTTGCCCAAGTTGTAAATGAGGCGCCCTTCGGTTTCGGTTGGATCCACCTCGAACATGCGGTAGAACGACTTGTTGGCCGCCTCCACCTGCAGGTCGAAGTCGAGCACCAGGAGCCCTTCGCGCACCGTGTCGACAACCATCTCGGCATACTGCTTGGCCCGGCGCAGGTCGGTCTCCCCCTCGATGCCGTGGGCGGTGATGCCGCCCTCTTCTTCGGGGCCGGGATAGGGCTGTTCCATCTCCTCGAGGCGGTCTTCTGAGCGAGCACCGTCTGCGTCGTCTCGATGCTCAGCATCCTGCTGCTCGTTGGTCTCTTGCTCCGAGTCAGAGTGATGCTGCGGGCCGTCGTCGTTCATAAAGGAGGGCGAAAAGGGTTGTGGCAATCACTGACTGAGAGGTAATCCGCTGGGGGAATGATCACATGTTCGGTCGGACAAACGCGGATCTCGTCACACAGAAGTTTGCTCACCAGGTTTCTCTGATGTATTGCCCTCGTGCTCGCCGACCCACACTACACGACAAAAATTCCAACGGGTAGTAGGTGATATTGCCCCCTCCGAACGACAGTCATTCTGAGGATCGGTGCCACCTTATACAACCACTTATACAACCAGTCGGTAAACGGCTTCGCCAGCAGCAATTCAGGGACAGACC
>CAYXAD010000176.1:0-4720 GCA_964462965.1 uncultured Salinivenus sp. | reverse complement strand
TCGGCCCAGGGCTCTGTCCCCGACAAAACCTAGCGAGTCTGCACCCCGGAGCGCCTCCCTCTGTTCGAACCCCCGGCTCTTTTTGGAGGAAGGCAGCTTGGCGAGGGGATCTGGTGTGGAGGAGAGCTTAAGAAACAGAAACGAGCTCCGAGGTTCTTCTGAGCATCGGTGCCACCTTATAAAACCAGTCGGTAAACGGCTTCGCCAGCAGCAATTCAGGGACAGACCATCCCGGGTAAAAATCTACTTTCAGCTGTGCCAGGTAGAACGTGAGTCAGTACCCGCGAAAAAACGAGGCCACTCTTTCTTCGAGTTGCTTGGTCAAGCCGCGGTACAGGCCGCCGACCCCGGCAAACGGCACACTGAGCCAATCGGCTGTCACTGGGACGGCATGGTTTTCTTCGCTCCTAGAATAGATACATGTGAAGGTTCGCTCAACGATTCGTCCCGGCGCAGCCGGCAAATGTGACGTTGATGTGTACTTGCTCCGGGGACGGGGGACTAAATTTCAACTTGTAGGTACGATCCTTTACTTACTTGTGAACGCTGCTCGCGGCAAGGCCTCTTCAGCATCGTGGTACTGGGTCTGGCTCTGATGTATTTTAGGCATATACGCTGAAGAGCCTTCTCGGAAAAATTCTCGACGAAAGGGGCTCCTTTGCAAGAGAGGTCCTTTCGCGAACCCCTCACTTGGTTCAGGGAGCGACAGATTGCTTGAGCCCAATCTGTGCGTGGCCAAGTCAGAAAAATCTCATTCAGATGAGCGTTGGTTCTCCATCCGTAGACGACGAAAGCAGAGACGCGGAAGATTCTCCCGTTCCAGTGGTGGGGATTGGTGCCTCGGCAGGGGGGATTCAGGTCCTGCAGGAGTTCTTTGAGGCCCTTCCTGAAGAGACCGGGATGAGCTTCGTGGTGATCGTCAACTTGGACCCCGAAGGAGAGAGTCGACTGGCCGAACTTTTGCAGTCGAAGACCCACATGCCTGTTTCGCAAGTTCGGAAGAGCGTGTCCCTGAAGCCGAATCGTGTCTACGTCATCCCTCCCAACAAGCGCCTTGAAGTGACCGGCCAGCAGCTTACGCTCTCGGACTTTGAGGAGCCGAGAGGCCACCGCGTGCCGGTCGATTACTTCTTCCGCTCCCTGGCCCAGAGAGAGGGGAAGCGGATCGGCATTATTCTTTCCGGGGGGGGAAGTGACGGGGCCGTCGGGCTCAAGGACATCAAAAAAGCCGGAGGCCTCGTCCTGGTCCAAGATCCCGAAGAGGCCGAGCACGATTCGATGCCGCGAAGCGCTATTTCCACGGGCCTGGTGGACCTGGTGCTTTCAGTCGGGGAGATGGCCCGTCGCCTGCCGGTGCTTCTTCGGCTTACGACCGAGCTTCCGGACGACCCCGAGGCCCTTAGTGAGGAGCAGAGCGAGCGCTTGAGACGGGTCCTGAATCTGCTCCGCACCGAGACCGGCCACGACTTTACCCATTACAAGCACTCGACGGTTCTGCGCCGCGTCAAACGACGCATGCAGATCACCCAAAACGAAACCCTCGAGGGATACCTCTCGGATCTGCAGAATGAAGATGAGGAGGCAGAGGCTCTGTTTAAGGAGCTTCTGATCGGCGTGACAAACTTCTTTCGGGACCCTGGCTCTTTCGATGTGCTCGAAGAGAGGGTCATTCCGCAGATTTTCGAGGAGAAAGGCCCGACGGATTCAGTGCGCGTGTGGGTTGTCGGCTGCTCGACCGGGGAGGAAGCCTATTCGGTGGCCATGCTCCTCGAGGAGCAAGTCGAGCATCCCGAGGAGGCCCCTAAGATTCAGATTTTTGCTTCGGACATCGACGAAGAGGGATTGGCTACGGCTCGCGATGCCCGGTATCCCCGCTCGATAGAGGCAGACGTCTCCGAGGAGCACCTCGAGCGATTTTTCGAAGCGGAGGAGGACCACTACCGCGTCAAGCAACACCTTCAGGACCGCATTGTCTTTGCGCCTCACAGCGTCCTTCGCGATCCGCCGTTTTCACAGATCGACCTGATTACCTGTCGCAACCTGCTGATCTACCTGCGGCCCGAGGCTCAGCGGCATGCCTTTGAGGTCTTTCACTACGCCCTTCGCGGGCAGGGGTATCTCTTCCTGGGGGAGGCGGAAACGGCCGAGGCGTCTCGGCTTTTTCGACCGGTCGACTCGGGGCACTGCATCTATCAGGCTCGCGAGCACACAGGCGATCGGCCGCTCTTGCCGTCGCTTATGAGGAAGTCCTTATCGACGGGCTCACTTACCGAATCGGCAGCGGCGAAAGGGTTCCCCGAGGCTCCGCCCCCGGAACAGGGAGCCCTTCCCGCCCGAGGCACCGAAGCGGCTGCGCACCGAGAGGTCCTGGAGGAGCACGCTCCCCCCAGTGCGTTGGTCGACGAGCAGTACGGGGTCGTCCACCTCTCCGAACGTGCCGGACGCTATCTTCAACATCCCGGGGGAACCATCACGAGCCGGATCACCCGCCTCGCCCGGCCGGCGCTTCGGGCGGAGCTTCGGTCGGCGCTCTATCTGGCCTTCGAAGAGGGGAAGCCCACCGTCGCTCATCCCGTCGAGGTTCAATTTAACGGCCATCCTCGTGTCGTTTATCTGACCGTGCGGCCGACAGAGGGTGCAGAGGGCGGCCCCTTGGCCCTCGTCACCTTTAACGAAGGCCCGGCCGTGGAGAAGACAAAAGAGGCTGAGGGGGTCAACGGGGAGCATCCGGCTGAGGGACAAGCCGTCGTGCAAAACGATGAGAGCCAGACCGTTCGGCGGCTCGAAGAGGAACTCGAGCGGACTCGGGGGCAGCTGCGAACCCTTCAGGAGGAGTACGAGTCCTCGCGCGAGGAACTGGTGGCGCAAAACGAGGAGCTGCGTTCGATCAACGAAGAGTACAAAGCCGCCACCGAGGAGTTGGAGACTTCAAAGAAGGAGCTCCAGTCGGCCAATGAGGAATTGGAAGAACTAAATAAGGCGCTCGAGGAACAGCTGGAGGAGGTCTCCAAGGCAAACAGCGACCTAAAGAATTTCATGTCGGCCACCGACGTGGGCCTCCTCTTTTTGGGCCGGGAACTTCGGATCCGGCGCTTTACGCCCCAAGTTCAGGATTACTTTAACATTCGAACGAGTGACGTTGGGCGTCCCATCGGTGAGATTACGCATCACTTCGAGTACGATCAACTCGAAAAAGACGCCCTGGAGGTCCTTGAAGGCCTTCGACCTGTAGAGCAAAAAGTACAGGGCAGCGATGGAGGGTGCTTCCTGGTGCGCTTCTATCCGTACCGCACCGTCGAGGATAAGATCGATGGAGTCGTCGTCTCCTTCATTGACGTCACGGAACTGGAGGAGGCCCGCCAGAAGATTCGAGAGCTCTCCTCCCAGCTCACCCGGGCCGAGCAAAAAGAGCGACGGCGCGTCGCCCGCCAGCTCCACGACGGCCTGCAACAGAAGCTGTATGGCATTCAACTGCAGGTCTCGTCGCTTCGAAAAAACGCACGGGATTTGGCAGAGAGACGATCGGGGGAGCTGGACGAGGAGGAGGGAGTGGTCGCGATGCTTGCAGCAGAGATCGAAGAGGTCGAGGAGCGCGTCGATGAGGTCGTTCGAAGCATGCGCAAGATTTCGATTGGGATGAGCCCTCCGATTCTCCGGTCCGACGGCCTGAAAGCCTCCCTGGAATGGCTCCGCACCCAAATGGAGGAGCTGTACGGGCTTTCGGTGGAGCTTACGGCCGAGAAGGAGTTTGCACTGGACGACGATGATCTCCAAGTGCTTCTGTTTCGGGTCGCGAGGGAGATGCTGATGAATGTGGTCCAGCACGCGGACGTAGACCGAGCCACCGTCGAACTCAAAGAAGACGCGGGGCGCCTCGTTCTTCGGGTGTCTGACCAGGGGGAGGGGTTCGATCCCGATGCGGTCGACCCAATCGGCCCGGGCAAGGCCTTCGGGTTGACGGCCGCTCGCGAGCGGGTTCGCCAGTTTGGAGGAGATCTGGAGATCGAGACGGCCCTGAAGGAGGGGACGCAGGTGACCATTCGATTGCCTGGCCAGTGATTTTATGTGCTGAAAGGCTGCTTCCGAGGCCCTCGGCATCGAACGAGGGTGCCTACACCAGGACTCGACTCGACGTCAAACTCTGTGCCCTGGAGTCATGTGTGGGCGAGTCACCAGCCACGAGTCATGAGCCACCAGGCACGAGTTGACGAGGGACGAGCGATGCGTTGACGAGTCGTGAGTTGATGAGTCATGAGGACTGCCAACCGAGCCCTGAAGCCTCCTTCGTCACGTTGGAAAGGGAGTCCTTCGTCTTGCAGCAGGCCTTGCATCTTGATTAAACGGAGAGTCGAGCCACGTCCACGTCGGTCGAAAACGGACGGACGATAAAAACCGTCGCTGAATTCGCAGGCCCGTTCCCCGGTGTCGTCCGTGCAAAAGCACGACGGCGGATGGCTGGCCCCGATCGCCGTCGGGCCAGGCCGCAGACTGCCGATTCCAAGCGATAGAGGCAAGCAACTGTCCGCGGTCGGCCGTCAGGTACGCAGAACGAGTGTCCCTCGCAACTCGGTGTATTTAACCCATGTTGCGGGGTGCAAACATTTTATCGCGATGACAGCCGGATGCGGCCCTCGAAGGAGGTTGGGACAGGCCCCGACCGCCTCGAGCGCTCCTTTCGGCGGTCTGCCGTCCGTCGTCCGCTGTCTTTTCAGAAAACAGC